>JABLYK010000030.1 GCA_018265835.1 Oscillospiraceae bacterium
AAGTTTTTTTGCCCCCGGCCTAGCCGGGGGTTGCTTTTTGCCTCTAAAGAGCCAAATCAAACAAGCGGCGAGAATGCGATCTCGCCGCTTGTTTGTTGCTGTCAGTTCTGTTTGCTCGTCTCCGGCAATGCAACCGGTTGCTCACGCAATTCCCGATCGGTACGCACGATCACAAATGCAGCAATGAAAAACGTCAGAATATCCGCCGCCGGGAACGAATACAGCAGGCCGTCCAAGCCGAAAAAGACCGGCAGAAGGATGGGCAGCGCCACACCGAAAACGACTTCACGCGCCAGAGAAATGAGCGTGGACTGCACCGCCTTTCCGAGCGCCTGCAGATAGATAAACGTGCCCTTATTCACCGTCGCAAGCGCCATCATACAAAGGTAAATGCGGAAGCTCTTCACCGCAAATTCCGTATAATACGCGCTTTCGTTCCCCGCGCCGAAGATGCCGATCAGCTGTTTCGGCAGCAGCTCCACAATCAGCAGCGCGACAATGCCGACAACGGCCTCTGTAATCAGCAAATAGGTAAACAGCGTTCTGGCCCGATCCTTGCGCTGCGCGCCGATGTTATAGCCGACCACCGGAATGCATCCGGCAGCCGTTCCGACGGCGATGGAGATCACGATCTGGAAGAACTTCATCACGATGCCGAGCACCGCCAGCGGAATCTGCGCATATGCCGCCTGCCCGAAGACCGGATCCATTGCGCCGTATTTCGTGCACATATTCTGCACCGCCGCCATGGACACGACCAGCGACGCCTGCGACAGAAAGCTCGTAGTCCCCAGCGGCAGGAACTTGCGCATCAGCGCACCGCTGAGCCGGAAGCTGCTCCGCTCCAGCCGGAGCGCCTTCATGTGGAACAGATACCAAGCCGACAGCACTGCGGTCAGGATCTGTCCGATCACCGTGGCGACCGCCGCGCCCATCATGCCCATTTTCAGTGGAAAAATGAAAATCGGGTCGAGGATGATGTTGGTCACAGCGCCAGCCACGGTGGAGACCATGGCAAATTCGGGGCTGCCATCGGAGCGGATGATGGGGTTCATCGCCTGACCGAACATATAAAACGGAATGCCGAGCGTAATCCAGAAGAAGTATTCCCGCGCGTAGGCGAAGGTCTCCTCATTCACCCGGCCGCCGAACGCGGTCAGGATCGGATCCCGGAAGATCAGATAGGCCGCGGTCACGACCACACTGCTGATGACGCAGAGCAAAACCGCGTTGCCGACGCTGCGGTGGGCGTCCTCTTTCCGGTTTGCGCCGAGGCTGATGCTGACGAACGCGCAGCAGCCGTCGCCGATCATCACGGCGATCGCCAGCGCCACGACCGTCATCGGAAACACGACCGTGTTCGCGGCGTTGCCGTAGGAGCCGAGATAGTCCGCATTGGCGATAAAAATCTGGTCAACGATATTATACAGCGCCGCGACCAGCAGAGAAATCACGCAGGGCACCGCATACTTCCGCATCAGTTTTCCGATTTTTTCTGTTTCCAGAAATGCGTTTGATTTTTGATTCATGGGAATCGCCTCCAGAAAATAAAAAGAGCGTGCAGCGAAAAAGTCGGATTTACGCTGCACGCTACACACTTTTGGGTTCCGGTCAGTCCAGATATGCTCCAACCGGGCTTTGATTGTATTGCTTGATTACTTTGATGATGATGGAATCATCGGGCTGCACGGTTTCCTCTACGATCCGATACCGCACCCTGTTTCGTTCGAGCGTCTGTTTGTAATGCTCGACCTCGTCCTGCACCTGCTTTGCCGCGTATGAATGCTCAAGGTCTTCCTTCAGCATGAAATGCAGCGTCTGGCAGATACACGCTGCCTGAACTCGTTTCATTCGCGCACCTCCCTCTGGCGGTCACCGTCCCTGAAACATGACGCCGAAAATGAAAAACAGCGTGGAAAGCAACTGGATTTACGCAGTTACGCTACACGCTGTTGTTATGATTATACGCTGTTTTTTTGCAAAAGTCAAAGAAACTTTTTTCAGCTCCAACCGGATTTGTGCGGTCAACCCTGTTGCGTGGCTCCGTTCTGTCAGCAGCAGGGGCTGAAGCACGGATTGCAGCAGAGATTGAGCAGGCACATGTCTGTGCACCAGCTTCCGGTTCCGAATCCGGTGTTCGGGTAACGCGTGCTGTACGTGGCGTACGCCGCGCCGCCAGACTCCAGCTCGCGCACAAGCTGCTGGAACTGCATGTTGTTCGGCTCCATCGCCGCGGCGCGGCGCGCATGCTCCAGCGCCGTGACCCGGTTGCCAAGCGCGGAATTTGCCACCGCGCTGAGGAAAAACCACGTGCCGTCGCGCGCATCCGCCGGCACGCCGGAGAGCGCGTTGAGCGCCTCCTGAAAATGCCCGGCGTTGATGTAATTCATCGCCGCCTGATACTCCGTGCGCTGCTGCGCGCCCGCCCCGGGGTTCGCGCCCCAGCCGCCATAGCCACCGTAGCTGCCGTAGCCGCCGGGATTGCCATAAGCCCCGCCGGCGCCGTAAGCGTTGGCCGTTCCGTTTTTGATCTGGTCATAGGCGGCGTTGATCTCGTTCATTCTCTCCGCCGCGTATGGGTCGTCCGGATTGCGGTCCGGGTGATATTTCTTGGCAAGCTTTCGGTAAGCCGCCTTGATCTCTTCGTCTGATGCATCTCTGGAGACACCGAGGACTTCATATGGGTCTTTCATCCGGCGTTCCTCCTGTTTGTTTCTGTTTTGCCATGGCCGCCTCATATCGCTGCCAGACACCGGAATATAAAATGTTGCGCAGCAGTTCCGCGTCCTGCACCAGCGGCAGTTTTTCAAACGCCTCTGCGCACGCGCCGAGCTGCGTGGTCAAAATCGCTTTGTAGTCGTCCCGCCCGTACCCGGCGGCATCCAGCGCCAGAAGCGGGTTGTAGCGGCCGCGCCGCTTGTCCTCGCGCAGGTCTATGACCGCGTCGAGCAGGTAGATAAAGCGCCCCAGCGCCGCTCCAAACGGCCGCAGGTACGCGCTCCACAGCCCGTCCATCACAAACAGCTCGCCCATCAGGCGGCCGAAGCACCCGGCTGCTGCGTCCGGCTCCTGTACCCCGGCGTGCTCAATCTCCGACAGCTCCGCCATGCACTGCTCGATCGCACCGCACTGGCGCGGATACTGCGCGCAGACCGCCTGATACCGCTCTGTGAGAAACTCCGCCTCCCAGAATTGCAGCACGCTGCCGTCGTCCTCCCAATCGTCCCGGCAGTTGTGGTACGCCAGCGCGACGTTCATGTCGGCGGCATAGTCCGTCACTGCGGACTGCCAGCAGTAATGCTTCCGGAGCGGGTGCGCCACGCACGTCTCCATCCGAGACTGCTCCTCCGGCTCATACATCGCCGTCAGCAGCAGTACCAGAAACGTCATGTCATAGGTCAGCGCCACGCGGCCGAAAAAGCCGTGCCGCTGCTTGAGCGCGTGGCACAGCCCGCAGTAGCAGCCCTTGTAGCGGCTGAGCTGCGCTTTTGACAGCAGCTTTTGGTTGGCAATGATATAACCGAACAATGGCTCGTGCCTCTCTTAAAAATCAGGTCTTGCGCTGGAACGAAGTGCCGCACTTGCGGCAGACAATGTTGATCTTCCCTTTTCCGCGCGGAACACGCAGCCGCGTCCGGCAGGCGGGGCATTTGAAAAAGCGGAAATCCTTGCGCTGATGCCAACGGTCCACCATGCCGCGCACGCCGCTCGTCACCCGGTAACGCAGCCGGAGATACGCACCGTTTTCCTTCTGCCGCTGGTAGATGTTGCGGGAGAACATGCGGAAGTAGATATAGATCAGCAGGACAAGGGCAATGCTGGACAGCGCCGCCGCGCCGCGGCCACGGACAAACAGCCCCACGACCAAAAGCACAAGCACCACGATGGAAAGCATCCGGTTCAGTGCGTCCGCGCCGTTCCGGCCCATCATAAATTTTGCAAGCCGAGCTCTCATATCGGATCACCTTTCGGCAGAAATCAATCTTTCTTTATCCTATCACATGGATCGCTGAAATATATCAAGATTTTGTGAACGTTAAACCGCACCGCTTCGTTTTTTCCCTTTGTACAGCTCCGCAAACGCAGCGCCGCCCAAAATGCACGCCGCGCCGGCCAGCTGTACGGCGCTCATCCGTTCGTTCAGGAACAGCGCCGAGAACACCAGTGCCGACAGCGGGTCGAGATAGCTGCAAACCGCGACGGTCTGCGCGGGCAGCTCCGGGATGGAGGAAAAGTAGAGATAGCACGCAGCGCCCGTATTCACAACGCCGAGCACGACCGTCGCAATGACAGATTCCGTGCTCCACGATACCGGCGGCTGGTTGGTCACAAGATTATACGCCGCCACCACTGCGCAGGCCACAAGGATCTGGATCGTCGTGCGCTCCAGCCCGGCGATGCCGGTCACATGCTTGCACGAGAGAATCATCACCGCATACAGCAGCGCGGACAGCACGCCATACACAAACCCGAGCGAGAGACCCGAAAATGACGCTCCCACGCCGTTGACGAGGAACATGCCCGCCAGCACCACGACAATGCCCACAAGATGCTGCCCCGTCAGCTTTTCGCGGAACAGCACCGGCGCCAGAAGCAGAACGAACACCGGCCCGCTGTAATACAGCAGCGTCGCCATGCTGACGCTCGAAAGCCGGTACGCACCGAACAGGAAAATCCAGCTCAGCCCCATCGCCGCGCCCGACAGCAGCAGCACCGGCCACTGGCGGCGGATCGCCTCCTTGTGGAGCTGCTGCCGCGTGGCAAAAAACAAAATCACCAGCAGCACGCCGCCGATGATTGTGCGCGACAGGACAATCTGCTCGCTGGTCATGGCAATCTGGTTTGCAACGATCCCGTTCATGCCGAAAATCAGCAGCGAGATCAGGTATTTGAAAAGTTCTTTCCGGTTTTTCATAATCAATCCTCACTTTTTGCAATTATATGAGAAACCAGAACAAACTGCAAGTCTAAAATCACCATTCCACACGCAAAAACTATGCCGGGCCGCAGTTTGCAGCCCGGCATAGTTTCTTTGGATTACAGCGCGTTGGAAATGTTGGCGAGCTCGGACAGATCGACGCCGTCGTCCTCCGGCTCCTCCGGCGTCCGCTGGATGTCCTCGTTGGTTTCGAAATCGCGGTAAACCGCAAGACCGGAACCGGCAGGGATCAGCTTGCCAATGATGACGTTTTCCTTCAGGCCGACGAGATGATCGACCTTGCCCTTGATGGCGGCGTCCGTGAGAACCTTGGTGGTCTCCTGGAACGAGGCCGCGGACAGGAAGCTCTCGGTGGCCAGCGACGCCTTGGTGATGCCCATGAGAACCTGCGTGCAGGTGGCCGGAACGAGATCGGTCTCCCCTGCCGCGATGCGTTCTTCGATCCGGCGGTTGGTCGCCTTGAACTCGTTGATGTCCACAATCGCGCCGGAAAGCAGCTCGGTGCTGCCGGCCTCCTCCACGCGCACCTTCCGCATCATCTGGCGGACGATGATCTCGATGTGCTTATCGTTGATATCGACGCCCTGCTGACGGTACACCTTCTGGACTTCCTGAATGATATACTGCTGGCACTCGGACACACCGCAGACACGCAGCACATCGTGCGGGTTATAGGCGCCCGCAGTCAGCGGCTGGCCTTTTTCGACCGTATCGCCCGCGCTGACAAGAATGCCTGCGGAGTACGGGATGTTATAGGTGACGGTCTCGCCGTCGTCGGGATTGACGACGGAAACGGCAAAGATGGAGTTTTTCTTCGTCTCCTCGATGCTGACCGTGCCGCTGATCTCAGCAAGCTGCGCCATTTTCTTCGGCTTGCGCGCCTCGAACAGCTCCTCAACACGCGGAAGGCCCTGTGTGATATCGTCGCCTGCGACGCCGCCGGTGTGGAAGGTACGCATCGTAAGCTGCGTGCCGGGTTCGCCGATGGACTGCGCCGCGATGACGCCGACGGCCTCGCCGGCATTGACCGGCTTGCCAATGGCGAGGTTGATGCCGTAGCACTTGGCACAGACGCCGCTCTTGGCCTCGCACGTCATGACGCTGCGGATCTTCACCTGTTCAATGTCGTTGGCTTCGAGCACTGCCACGTCGGCGGGCATGAGCATGTGGTTCGTGTCGAACAGCACTTCGCCGGTCTTGGGCGACACGACGGGTTCTGCCGGGTAGCGGCCGTGGATGCTCTCGGCCAGACTCTGGACCTCCTGCCCCTTGTCATAGACCGTGTGCGCCATGATGCCCTCGGTCGTGCCGCAGTCGTCCTCACGGATGATGACATCCTGCGAAACGTCCACGAGACGGCGGGTCAGGTAGCCGGAGTCTGCAGTACGCAGCGCGGTATCGGCCAGACCCTTGCGGGCGCCGCGGGAGGAGATGAAGTATTCCAGAACGGACAGGCCTTCGCGGTAGTTGGACTTGATCGGGATCTCGATGGTCTTACCGGCAGTGTTTGCGATCAGGCCGCGCATACCGGCGAGCTGACGGATCTGCGCCATGGAGCCACGGGCGCCGGAGTCCGCCATCATATAGATGGGGTTGAACTCATCCAGGCAGTCCTGCAGCGCCGCAGTAACGTCCTTCGTGGTCTGCTCCCATTCGGAGACGGCCAGACGGTAGCGTTCGTCCTCGGTAATGAAGCCGCGCTTGTATTTCTTTTCGATGTTGATGACCTTTTTCTCGGTTGCCGCAATCAGTTCCTTCTTCGCCTCCGGCACGGTCATATCCGCGATGGAGATCGTGATGGCGCCGATGGTGGAGTACTTATAGCCGAGTGCCTTGACGTTGTCGAGCACCTCCGTGGCAACCGTGAAGCCGTGCTTCTCGATGCAGCGGTCGATGATCTTGCCAAGCTGCTTCTTGCCGACCTTGAAGCTGATCTCATGGTCGAACATATGCTCCGGATCGGTGCGGTCGACGTAGCCGAGATCCTGCGGGATGGGCTCGTTGAAGATGATGCGGCCGACCGTGGTGCGGATCACGCGGTGCAGTACCTCGCCGTCCACCTCTCTGGACACGCGCACGAGGATCGGCGCGTGCAGGCCGATATCGCCGTAGTTGTAGGACATGATGGCCTCTTCCGGATCGCGGTAGAGCTTCACCGGCTTGTATTCCGGCTTTCTGCCGCCCTCGGCCTCGGCCTTTTTCTCGGCCGCAACAAAGTCGTCGGCGTCAACGATCTCGTTCACGGGAAGGTCGGTGTCGCCCGCGTCGGTGACAAAGACCTGCTCCGCGCCCTTTTCGGCCTTGCCCAGGCGGACATAGGTCAGGTAATAAGAGCCGAGGATCATATCCTGCGTCGGCACCGTGACGGGGTGGCCGTCCTGCGGGCGCAGGAGGTTATTCGCCGAGAGCATGAGGATGCGGGCCTCTGCCTGCGCCTCTGCGGACAGCGGAACGTGGATGGCCATCTGGTCACCGTCGAAGTCGGCGTTGAACGCGGTGCAGCACAGCGGGTGCAGCTTCAGCGCGCGACCCTCGACAAGAACCGGCTCGAACGCCTGAATGCCGAGGCGGTGCAGCGTCGGCGCGCGGTTGAGCATGACGGGATGGTCCTTGATGACGACCTCCAGCGCGTCCCAAACCTCGGTGCGCTGCTTATCGACCATCTTCTTGGCAGACTTGATGTTGTTGGCAATGCCATCCTCCACCAGCTTCTTCATGACGAAGGGGCGGAACAGCTCGATGGCCATCTCCTTCGGCACGCCGCACTGGTAGAGCTTCAGATCCGGGCCGACGACGATAACGCTTCGGCCGGAGTAGTCAACGCGCTTGCCGAGCAGGTTCTGACGGAAGCGGCCCTGCTTGCCCTTGAGCATGTCGGACAGGGACTTTAATGCGCGCGAGTTGGCGCCGGTGACAGCGCGGCCCCGGCGGCCGTTGTCGATCAGCGCGTCCACCGCTTCCTGCAGCATACGCTTCTCGTTGCGGACGATAATGTCCGGCGCGTTGAGCTGCATGAGCCGCTTGAGACGGTTGTTGCGGTTGATGACGCGGCGGTACAGGTCGTTCAGGTCGCTCGTTGCGAAGCGGCCGCCGTCGAGCTGCACCATCGGGCGAATCTCCGGCGGGATGACCGGCAGAATGTCGATAATCATCCACTCCGGGCGGTTGCCGGACTGGCGGAACGCCTCGACAACCTCCAGACGCTTGACGAGCTTGGCCTTCTTCTGGCCGCTGGCCTCCTGCAGCTCGGCGCGCAGCTGCGCGGAGAGCTGGTCGCAGTCGATCTGCTGCAGCAGCTTCTTGATGGCCTCGGCGCCCATGCCGGCGTCAAAGTCGTCCTCATACTTTTCGCGCATGTCGCGGTATTCTTTTTCGCTGAGGATCTGGCACTTCTGCAGCGGCGTGAAGCCGGGATCGGTCACAATGTAGGAGCCGAAATACAGCACCTTTTCCAGAATGCGCGGGGTGAGGTCGAGGATCAGGCCCATGCGGGACGGGATGCCCTTGAAATACCAGATGTGGGACACGGGCGCGGCCAGCTCAATGTGGCCCATGCGCTCGCGGCGCACCTTGGACTTCGTCACCTCGACGCCGCAGCGGTCGCAGACCTTGCCCTTATAGCGGATTTTTTTATACTTGCCGCAGTGGCATTCCCAGTCCTTCGTGGGTCCGAAAATGCGCTCGCAGAACAGGCCGTCGCGCTCCGGCTTGAGCGTGCGGTAGTTGATGGTCTCCGGCTTCTTCACCTCGCCGGAGGACCAGGAGAGAATCATTTCAGGGGAGGCAATACCGATCTGTATCGCATCAAACGGCGTGTAACTCATATTTTACTCCTCCTCCTTGTCGTCATAATCGTCGCTGTCATCGAGCGTGATCAGGTCGCTGTCATCCTCCACCGGGACGTCCTCGATGGTGAAGCCGCCGCCCGTGATCTCGTCATCATCGGACGCGTACGTCATCTCGTCGCGCATACCGGGGATATAATCGTCCTCATCGTCCTTCAGCTCGATCTCGTTGCCGTCCTTGTCGAGGACGCGCACGTCCAGACACAGGGACTGCAGCTCTTTAATGAGAACCTTGAAAGATTCCGGCACGCCCGGCTGCGGGATGTTCTCGCCCTTGACGATCGCTTCGTAGGTGCGGACGCGGCCGGTGACATCGTCGGACTTCACGGTCAGGATCTCCTGCAGGGTATAAGCCGCGCCGTAAGCCTCCAGTGCCCAGACTTCCATTTCGCCGAAGCGCTGGCCGCCGAACTGCGCCTTGCCGCCGAGCGGCTGCTGCGTGACGAGGCTGTACGGGCCGGTACTGCGGGCGTGAATCTTATCATCCACGAGGTGGTGGAGCTTCAGGAAGTAGACCCAGCCGACGGTGACGTCGTTGTCAAACTTCTGGCCGGTGCGGCCGTCGTACAGCACGCTCTTGCCGTCCTCGCGCAGCCCCGCCTGATGGAGCGTCTCTCGGATGGTCTCCTCGTTCGCGCCGTTGAAGACCGGGGTCGCAACCTTCCAGCCGAGCGCCTGCGCCGCGTAGCCGAGGTGTACTTCCAGCATCTGACCGATGTTCATACGGGACGGGACGCCCAGCGGGTTCAGCACGATGTCCAGCGGCGTGCCGTCCGGCAGGTACGGCATATCCTCGCGCGGGAGGATGCGGGAAACGACGCCCTTGTTGCCGTGGCGGCCGGCCATCTTGTCGCCGACGGAGATCTTGCGCTTCTGCGCAATGTAGACGCGCACGACCTCGTTCACACCGGGCGACATCTCGTCGCCGTTTTCCCGGGTAAAGCGCTTGACGTCCACCACAATGCCGGCTTCGCCGTGCGGCACCTTCAGCGAGGTGTCGCGCACTTCTCTGGCCTTCTCGCCGAAGATGGCGCGCAGCAGGCGCTCCTCCGCGGTGAGATCGGTTTCGCCCTTCGGGGTGACCTTGCCGACCAGAATATCGCCGCTGCGCACCTCCGCGCCGACGCAGATGATGCCGCGGTCGTCGAGATACTTCAGCGCATCGTCGCCGACGCCCGGGATATCGCGGGTGATCTCCTCGGGGCCAAGCTTCGTATCGCGCGCATCGCACTCGAACTCTTCAATATGAATGGAAGTATACACGTCCTCCATCACGAGGCGCTCGTTGATGAGCACGGCGTCCTCGTAGTTGTAGCCTTCCCACGTCATGAAGCCGACGAGAAGGTTCTTGCCAAGGCTGATCTCGCCCTGCGAGGTGGCGGGGCCGTCCGCAATGACGTCGCCCTCGGCCACCCGGTCGCCCACGGCGACGATCGGGCGCTGGTTGATGCAGGTGCCCTGGTTGGAGCGGGCAAACTTGATCAGGCTGTAATCCTTGATCTCGCCGCCGTCATACTTGATTTTGATGTTCGTCGCAGACACGGAGAGCACCGTGCCGTCGCCCTCCGCGAGGATGACCACGCCGGAGTCCACGCACAGCTTATGCTCAATGCCGGTGGCAACGATCGGCGCTTCCGTGACCATCAGCGGCACGGCCTGACGCTGCATGTTCGCGCCCATCAGCGCGCGGTTCGCGTCGTCGTTTTCGAGGAACGGGATCATGGCCGTTGCGATGGAGACCATCATACGCGGGGAAATATCGACGTAATCCACGCGCTCGCGATCCACTTCCACGATCTCGTCGCGGTGGCGGCAGGTGATACGCTCGTTGATGAGGCAGCCGTTTTCGTCCACAGGTTCGGACGCCTGCGCCACGATGTAGTTGTCTTCCACGTCGGCGGTCATATATTCGACCTCGTCCGTCACGCGGCAGCTGCCCTTTTCCACGCGGCGGAACGGCGTCGCAAGGAAGCCATACTCGTTCACGCGGGCATAGGAAGCGAGGTAGCTGATGAGGCCGATGTTCGGGCCTTCCGGCGTCTCGATCGGGCACAGGCGGCCATAGTGGCTGTAGTGCACGTCGCGCACATCGAAGTTCGCGCGCTCGCGGGACAGGCCGCCGGGGCCCAGCGCGGACATACGGCGCTTGTGCGTCAGCTCCGCGAGGGGGTTGGTCTGATCCATGAACTGCGACAGCGGAGAGCTGCCGAAGAATTCCTTGATTGCCGCGGTGACCGGGCGGATGTTGATGAGGGACTGCGGCGTAACCACGTCGAGATCCTGCAGCGTCATGCGCTCGCGGATCACGCGCTCCATGCGGCTGAAGCCGATGCGGAACTGATTTTGCAGCAGCTCGCCCACGCTGCGCACGCGGCGGTTACCGAGATGGTCGATATCGTCCGGCTCGCCCACGCCGTGCGCCAGGCAGCAGAGGTAGTTGACGGAGGCAAACATGTCGTCCACGATGATGTGCTTCGGCACGAGCAGATCCAGATTCTCCTCGATGGCCTCTTTCAGCGCGTCGCCCTCGTACTGCTCCATGAGCTGGCGGAGGATGATGCCGCGCACGCGCTCCTTCACGCCGACCTCAGCGGGGTCGAAATCGACGAAGTGCTCCATATCGACCATGCCGTTGCTGAATACGCGGACGGTCTCGCCGTCCACATTCAGGTACACGTCCACGACGCCGGCATCGTCAATCGCCTCGGCGCGCTCGCGCGTGAGCACCTCGCCCGCCTCGGCCAGAATCTCGCCGGTCATCGGGTCGGCGACGGGCGCAGCCAGCTCAAACCCGGCGATGCGGGCACGCAACGCCAGCTTCTTATTGAATTTGTAGCGGCCGACGTTGGAAATGTCGTAACGGCGGCGGTCAAAAAACAGGCCGTCCAGCAGCGTTTCGGAGCTTTCCACCGTCGGGGGATCGCCCGGACGCAGCTTGCGGTAGATCTCAAGCAGCGCCTCCTCGCGGGAGACGTTGGCGTCCTTGTCCAGCGTGGCGACGATGCGCGCGTCGCTGCCGAACACTTCCTTGAGCTGCTCGTCCGTCACCACACCGGTGGTCACGCTCGGGATGCAGGACAGCCAGGTGTTCGGGTCGTCCGCCTTGTAAGCGCCCATCGCCTTCAGGAACCAGGTCACAGGGAGCTTGCGGTTTTTATCAATGCGGCAATAGAAAATATCGTTCAGGTCGGTCTCGTACTCCAGCCATGCGCCGTGGTACGGGATCACCGTCGTGCCGTAGGTCGAGTTGTAGGCCTTATCGGTGCGCTTGTCATAATACACGCCGGGCGAACGCACGATCTGCGAAACGATGACGCGCTCGGCGCCGTTGATGACAAACGTGCCGCTCGGCGTCATGAGCGGGAAGTCGCCCATGAAGATCTCCTGCTCCTTGATCTCCTCGGTCTCCTTGTTGCGCAGACGAACGCTGACCTTCAGCGGAGCGGCATACGTGGCGTCGCGCGCCTTGCACTCCTCCTCCGTGTACTTCGGCTTCTCGTCCATGGAATAATCCACAAAGCGCAGCTCCAGATTGCCGGAATAGTCGGTCACCGCGTCAACGTCCTTAAAGACGTCGCGCAGCCCCTCCTCCAGGAACCATTTGTACGAATTCTTCTGGATCTCCAGAAGGTTCGGCATGCTTTGGATCTCCTCGTAACGAGCAAAGCTCATTCGTTCGGTTTTCCCGTAGGTTACTGCCTTTGGCACCGCGAACACTCCTTTTCTTCGAGTTTGCAAACACCCGGTTCGGTTGTTAAATACTTTTTAAGCCCTGTTGCATTTTTGCAGCCATTCCTGTACAATATCCATGTGATGAAAGTGGGGGAGTTTCCCCTGCCGCAAAAAGTCATAGCGTGATATTTTACCATTCTGTTCTATAGAATGTCAAGCAATATTTTGTGAATTTTCGATTCGGCGGGAGGAAATGTGTCTCTTGCCGGTTTTTTATTGCAAAAATTCGATGGGAGGTGCCGCGGACTTGGACATTCGGGTGGTACTGTTGTTGATTGCGGAAGCGGCGCTGGCTCTGGTGCTGCTGCGTCTGTCCGGCGCGCTGCCCACGGCGAAGCACGTGCTGGTCTCTGCCGGTCTGCTGGCGGCAGCGTTCGTGCTGCGTGGAATTTGCCTGCCGTATGAAACGCTGGATTATCAGAACTTTCTGACAGTTTGGGTGGACTTTTTCCGCCAGAATGGGGGGCTCTCCGCGTTGGGAATGCCAGTCGGGAATTATAATGTACCGTACCTCTTCTTTCTGGCGCTGTTCTCCCGTTCGTCGATCCCCGATCTGTACCTCATCAAGCTGCTGAGCAGTTTCTTCGATGTGGTGCTTGCGTGGGCGGCCATGCAGCTCGCTGGGCGCTTTGTCCGTTCCCCCGCCCGGCGGCTGGCCTGCTTTTTCCTCGTGCTGTTCTGGCCGACGGTCGTGCTCAATGGCGCGCTCTGGGGCCAGTGCGACAGCATTTACACCGCTTTCGCGGTGCTGAGCGTTTGGTTGGTTCTCGCCGGGCAGCCCGCTCTGGGCATGGCAAGCATCGCCGCCGCCTTTTCGTTCAAGCTGCAGGCGGTGTTCGTTCTGCCGGTCTTTCTGCTGTTTCTGCTGGCGCGGCGCGTCAAGCTTTGGCACTGTCTGATTTTTCCGGCAGTGTGCGTTCTGATGGTGCTGCCCGCCGTGCTGGCCGGCCGGCCGCTGTGGGAGGCGCTGACGATCAGTCTGTCGCAAACCGGCAGCATCGGGGACGGGCTGAATTACAATTCTTCGTCGGTATTTGCCCTGTTTTCCAATGTGCAGAATCCGGTGCTTGCGGGACAGCTCGGCATTCTCGCCGCCGCGCTCGTGATCGCGCTGCTGGCAATCCTGATCTGGAAACGCCGGGACGTCTGTTCCGACCGGGCGCTGCTGATCGCCGCGGTGCTGCTCGCGGCTGCGATCCCGTTCTTCCTGCCGCATATGCACGATCGGTACTTCTTCGCAGCCGACATTCTGACGCTCGCGCTCGCTGCCGTAGACCTGCGGCTCGCTCCCCTGCCGCTGCTGTGTGAGTTTGCTTCCCTGCTCGGCTACCACGCGTATCTGAAGCTGCGCTACCTGCTGCCGATGGCTTACGGCGCCGGAGCGTTGATCGTAGTGCTGGCCATACTGGCAGCAGCACTGCTCGCCGCACTCTTCTCTCCGGACAAAAAACTTCGCGGAAGCGCGTAAATTCGGTGTTGACAATTCCAGCTTTTCTGATATAATAGCTTTTGCACTTGAGAAATGTATGTGCGAGAGTGCTGGAATCGGTAGACAGGCACGTTTGAGGGGCGTGTGACAACCGTCGTGTGAGTTCAAGTCTCATCTCTCGCACCAAATAAAAAGACCCATCCATTCGGATGGGTCTTTTTATTTTTGCCGGGGCAGACTGCAAACCGGCGCAGTGGCTTCCATCATTTACATTTGCGCAAACCGCAGCCGTCTGTTATACTGAGCGCAGATAAAAAGAATTCTCCTCACAAACGCATTTCGCCCGGCAGAAATATCTGCCGGGCGCTTTTTTATGATTCAACGAAAAACTCTTACTCCGCCGCTTGCCACAGTAGGCGGTTATCCGCAAACGATGCGGTCACGCGGCCGGAATCCTTCAGCCACGAGAGATACGAGCGAACCGTGCTGCCAACCAATACGTACTGCTCAAAATTCATCACCAGACCATAGTCCGCAAACACCTTCTGCAGCAGCTCCTCAAAGGTAGACGGCGTGGCGCACAGCCGCACCAGATGCTCCGCAACCTCGTGTACCTTGCGGCGGTTGCAGTCGATGAGCGCCGTCAGATCGGCAGCCGCCTCCGCGTGCGCAGGCACAAACATCTTGGCGTCCAGCGCCTGCACCCGGTCGAGTGTATCGAGATACGCCGTCACGTCGTAGATGAATGAAATCTGGTATTTTTCCAGCGTCGCCTCGCTGCTGATGCAGTCCGCTACGAACGCCGTACCGTCCGGCGTGCGAATGCCGATCATATCAAAGAAATGCCCCGGCAGAGGGAGAATCTCCAGCTCCTTTGGAAAGTCCGGCGAGGAGACGTCCTCTGCGTCGCTCTCCGCCGCAAGCAGGAACTTGTGGCGCAAATCCTTGCAGGGATAGCCGCCATACAGGAACGCCGGCTCCAGAATCGGGCGGCGCGTAAACGCCGCTTCGATGCCGTTGGCAAAAATACGGCAGCCGGTCTGCTGCTGAAGATATCGGTTCCCGCCGATGTGATCGGCGTTGGAGTGCGTATTGACGATGCCCCGCAGCTTCCAGCCATGCTCGTCCAGCAGTTTGCGGACGCGCCGTCCGGCCTCTTTATCGTTCCCGCTGTCGATCAGCCAGACGTCGGTATCCGTCTGCTGCCAAAGGCCGATTTTCGCCGGGCAGTTGATATACCAGCTTCTCTCGCCGACCTGACACAATTCATACATAATGCCACTTCCCTTCTGTCGTTGCACCCATGATAGCATGACGAGCGAAAAATGGCAAGAAAAAGCACTCCGCAAACGCGGAGTGCTTTTCATTGAATTGGGAAATTGCTTATGCCTTCTGAGACTTCTGCGCCTTGGAGATGCGGGAGAAGGTCTGGATGCCCTCGACGACGAGGATAACGGCCAGAACGACCATTGCCAGCGCGAAGATGAGCTGGAACCAGTCGCCCCACTCCATGCCGGCCGAAATCATAGCGATCTTCTTGCAGATCGTCATGACCAAGCTGGTGAGCGTCGCGCAGAGCATGAAGATCATCGGGATGATAAACATCTTGTTGTTCTTGCCGATGTTGCCCAGCCAAGCGGCAACCGCCAGAAGGGCGAGGCCGGCGAGGAGCTGGTTGGCAGCGCCAAACAGACCCCAGATCTGGCTGAGGGACAGACCGCCAAGTACGCAGCCGATGACGACCATGATGAGGGTGCCGGTGAGCGGGTAAGCCATGAACTTACGGAAGCCGGTGGCATCCTTCCAGGAGGCTTCGCCTTCCTTCAGGAAGAGCTCGCTGAACATATAGCGGCTCAGACGCGTGCCGGAGTCGAGGGAGGTCAGCGCGAAGACGGAGACCGCCAGCGTCAGCAGCGCATAGATGATCTTGTAAACGCTGCTGGTATCCGCACCGAACATGGTAGCGATGCCGCCTGCGAATGCAGCGGAGGGAGAGCCGAAGCTACCGGCCGTGTACTTATCAAAGACCATACCGACAGCGATCAGGGAGATGATGCCGAGCGCAGACTCGATGAGCATGGCGCCGTAGCCGATGGGCTTGGTGTGCGCTTCGTTGTCAAGCTGCTTGGCCGTCGTGCCGGACGCAATCAGGCTGTGGAAGCCGGAGCACGCGCCGCAGGCGACCGTGATGAACAGAACCGGGAACAGCGTGCCGAGCTTGGTGCTCCAGCCGGTGAAGGCCTGAAGCTGGAAGTGCGCCGTGCCGGCAATTGCAGAGAAGATAATGCCGAAGATCGCAATAATCATCATCGCGTAGAGCAGGAAGCTCGACAGATAGTCACGCGGCTGGAGCAGAATCCAAACCGGAACCAGAGACGCAACCGTGATGTACAGGCCGATGAGGACAATCCACATGGTGCGGCTCGCAACGAGGCCGACGTTCAGGCCAAGCCAGATTGCAGCAACAACACCGACAAGACCGATGATGGTCGCCGGAACCGTCTTCAGACCAGCGCGGTTCGTCAGCAGGCCATAGATAATGGCAAGGATGATGAACAGGACGGAAACCATCGCCGTGGTCTGGTTGCCGGTGACAGCGTCGCCCGTTGTGAACAGACCGCTGATCTCCTCGGTCTTCGTGAAGAATGTGCCGGCAACGACGTTCACGAAGGACGCAATGACCAGGATGAGCACCAGCAGCGCAAAGATGAGGAAGAGGGTCTTCGCTCTCTTACCCATGGTGTCGCCGATGATTTCGCCGATGGACTTGCCGCCGTGGCGAACAGACGCGAACAGGGAACCGAAGTCATGCAGGCCGCCCACAAAAATGCCGCCGAGGACGCACCACAGGAAAACCGGAAGCCAGCCGAACACAGAAGCCTGGATCGGGCCGTTGATCGGGCCGGCGCCCGCAATGGACGAGAAGTGGTGGCCCATCAGCACCGCAGGTTTCGCGGCGACGTAGTCAACGCCGTCGTTCACAGTGACCGCAGGGGTCGGACGTTTCGGGTCGATCCCCCACTGTTTGGCCAGCCAAGAGCCGTATGTAATGTAGCCGATGACCAGCAGGATAATTGCCGCAACAATAATCAGTACAGCAGTCATGTTTTCTCACGCTCCTACTTTATATTCTAAATATATTGCGAAAGAGTTTCTTCAGATCGCTCCCGTGGCGGTTACAGGTAATACGACCATCCAAAAGCTCGATTGCACCAATTCGCAGATTGCTCCAGCCCTGAAAGCCATGCTGATATCCGACGCTTCTGTGCGTGCGGCGGATGGCTTTGCGCGCCGCATCGTCCAGCTCCGGCGTAAGCAGGATCAGCGTCACGTCCGAATTCCGGTGGCTGCCCGACGGCTTCACACGCGGCATGGCGTCCTTCCACGCGGTTTCGATCAGCGTTTGCAGGCGCGACTCGCTCACCGCATCCTCCGTGACGAAATAAACATACTCGTGGCTGTCCATATCCCACATTTTCGCCTGGCGGATCAAAATATATTTCTCGCCGTGGCTGTGGAATTCCGCAGTCGCAGAGAACGGAGGAACCGCGTCGTGCGAAACGTCATAATATCTCGTGTAAGCCGGAAGCAGTTTTTCCAGCGCTTCATTCGGCGTCATATATGCACGCGCCCTCCCCTCTGATAAATTCTTAACTTTCTTTCAGCGACATTGTAGCCCCATTTGAGAAAAAATGCAAGTCATTTTGCGAGTTTTTTAACGAATTGCCGCTGATTTTTGCACAGATTGCTTTACTTTGCCACTGTGCGAACACAGCCCTTCTGCTCCGGGTCGCGGACATAGCCGATTTCCGCATTCGGGCATGTCTCCTGAAGCGTCTCCAGCACGACCTTGCCGACGCGCTCACCCGAAAGGCGGATCTGCGCGATCTCCTTCTCCTCTGCTCCGCAGAGCACGATGTTCTCCATGTCGAGCGCCGTCATGCAGCAGCCCATCCGCGTATCCATGATCTCGACACGGCGGAAGCAGCGCGTAATCTTTTCATAAGGAATATAGTAGACCTTCCGTCCGCTCTTAAAGAAGAAATGCTGAGTTCCAAATCGCACGGGGGTTATCTCTCTCCCGGCACTGTATTCGTTTTCCAGCACGCTTTTTTCGAGATTCTCATCCGTCTGTTCCAGTGGAATAAATTTCATATTCAGCCCTCCCTACTTTAATTAGTCAGAATTTTAGCACACACTGGAATTAAATTCAACCCCGCGTTCATTGATTATTCATAATTGACCACATTCAAAAAAATGATAGTTTTTTGACGAGATACACATGTTTCCCATAAAAAGACTCTCGTTTCTTTCTTTTGTGTGTTGACATCCCTGTCGAATCTTGCTAGAATAAATCGTCTCAATTGGAAACCCTGACTTAGAGTCTTTCCGAAGCAAGATACGACCGCTGCCGTGCACGCACGGGAGCCAAGGCCAGACGGACAGCCGGGTCGAATGCCGAATACCGCAGTGCGGTGGCAACTTCTGTTGCCTTATTGATGGAGTTAAAAGCTCAAGTTTTATAAGTTGGTAACTTAAAACCAGTGCTGGACACAGTACGCAAACTTGTGAAATGGTCAATAAGAGTAGTAAAAGTAATCTTTGCTATATAGACTCTAAAACCCATGGGAATTGAACGTTGCCCTTTGCCGCGCCGCATTTGGCGCCGCTGGGGCATCTCATTCGCAAGTGACCGCGTGCAGTGCTGCAGCGGGGCACTTGCCTTTTTATTTTTCAGGCAGTATCGTGCCATACTAAGCTTGACGTTTTTTCTCCGGACGGCGCTGCAAAGGGGATTGGATATGAAAAAAATCATTGAGCTCAGGAACGTCTCCAAGGCGTTCGACGGGGAACCCGTTCTGGACCAGATCAATCTGGACATTTACGACAATGAATTTTTGACGCTGCTTGGCCCGTCCGGCTGCGGCAAGACCACCACGCTGCGCCTGATCGGCGGGTTCGATACGCCGGACGAGGGCGACATTCTGTTTCTGGGCGACCGCATCAACGACACGCCGCCGCACAAGCGGAACATCAACACCGTCTTCCAGCGCTATGCGCTCTTCCCGCACCTGAACGTGTTTGACAATGTGGCATTCCCGCTGCGTGAGAAAAAGGTGCCGAAGGCGGAGATCGAGACGAAGGTGCACGAGATGCTCGCGCTCGTGAAGCTCACAGGCTTCGAGCACCGGAATGTGACGCGCCTGTCCGGCGGGCAGCAGCAGCGCGTCGCCATCGCCCGCGCGCTCATCAGCCACCCGCGCGTACTGCTGCTGGACGAGCCGCTCGGCGCGCTCGACCTGAAGCTGCGCAAGGACATGCAGCAGGAGCTGAAAAACATCCAGAAGGCCACCGGCATCACCTTCGTGTTCGTCACGCACGACCAGGAGGAAGCCCTGTCCATGTCCGACACGATCGTGGTCATGTCCGAGGGCAAGATCCAGCAGATCGGCACGCCGATTGATATTTATAATGAGCCGCAGAACGCCTTCGTGGCAGATTTCATCGGCGAGAGCAACATCGTAGACGGCGTGATGCGCGAGGACTACCGCGTCACCTTCTCCGGGCACACCTTCGAGTGCGTGGACAAGGGCTTTGCGAAAAATGAGAACGTGGACGTTGTCGTCCGTCCGGAGGACGTCGATATCGTTTCCGAGGAAAAGGGTATGCTGCGCGGCGTGGTCACATCTGTCACCTTCATGGGCGTACATTATGAGATCATTGTGGACATCAACGGCTTCAAGTGGATGATCCAGACGACCGACTTTGTGGATGTGGACGAACACATTGGCCTGTTCATCGAGCCGGACGCCATCCACATCATGAAAAAGTCCGAGTATTCCGGCATGTACGGCGACTACTCCTCGTTCAGCAACGAGCTGGATGAGCTGTCTGACGCGGAAAGCGAGCCGGAAGAATGAAAAAGGCCGAACCGCGCGTCAGCCGGCGCGTTTCTCTGGCACAGCGGATGGCGCTGGCGCCCTACTCTCTGTGGGCAGTGCTGTTCATTCTCGTGCCGCTCGTGTTCGTGGCGTACTATGCGTTTACGGACGACGGCTTCCGGTTTACGACGGAGAATATTACAAGATTTTTCACCGCGACCTCCGGCATCGTCGGGGACGACGGCACGGTGCGGGAGGTTCATACCTATCTGGTGATCTTCTGGCGCTCCGTAAAGCTTGCGGTGATCTCCACGGCCATCTGTCTTCTGATGGGCTACCCCATCGCGTATATCATCGCGCGCGCCGCGCCGCGCACGCAGAAAACGATCATCACCCTCATTATGATCCCGATGTGGATGAACTTCCTCATCCGCACCTACGCGTGGATGACCATTCTGCAGGACACCGGCCTGCTCAATTCCCTGCTCGGCGCGCTGCATCTCGGTCAGGCGCATATCATCGGCACGGAAGCCGCCGTCGTCATCGGTATGGTGTACGACTATTTCCCGTATATGATTCTGCCCATCTACTCCGTCATGGCGAAGATGGATACGCGGCTGCTGGAGGCGGCGCGCGATCTCGGCTGCAACAGCTTCGGCGTGCTGCGGCGGGTCATCTTCCCGCTGAGCCTGCCGGGCGTCGTATCCGGGGTCACGATGGTGCTCATTCCTTCCATCAGCACCTTTTATATCTCGCAAAAGCTCGGCAACGGCAAGTTCTTCCTCATCGGCGACGCCATTGAGGGGCAGTATGTGGCCAACAACCTCCACTTTGCCGCCGCAATCGCGTTCGTGCTGATGATCATCCTGCTCGTCGTCATGGCGCTCATGAAGCGCTATACCGACAGTCGCGTCCAGGGAGGTGTATGATATGAAGCGTGCCGCAAAAATCTATACCGCCCTCATCTTCCTCTTTCTGTTCGCGCCGATCGCAATTTTGCTGGTGTTCTCGTTCAACGAGGCAAAGAGCCTGTCGGTCTTCTCGGACTTTTCTTTCAAATGGTATCTGGAGCTGTTCCGCGACAATGAGACGCTGGGCGCGCTGAAAAACACGCTGGTCCTCGCCGTAACCGCCTCCGTGATCTCCACCATCATGGGCACAGCCGCCGCCGTCGGCATCAACAAGCTCCGCAACCGCTACCTGCGCACCGCGATGGACACCGTGACGAACATCCCCATGATGAACCCCGACATCATCACCGGCATTTCGCTGATGCTGATGTTCGTGTTCGTCGGCTCCCTGTTCGGCATGTCCACCAGCCTGAGCTTCTGGACGATGCTGATCGCGCACGTCACGTTCTGCCTGCCGTATGTCATTTTGCAGGTACTGCCGAAGCTGCAGCAAATGGATCGCTCGTTGCCGGAGGCCGCGATGGATCTGGGCTGTACGCCGATGCGCGCGTTTCTGCGCGTGGAGCTCCCTGAAATTCTCCCCGGCGTCATCACCGGTATGCTCATGGCTTTCACCCTGTCTCTGGATGACTTCGTCATCAGCTACTTCACGCAGGGCAACGGCTTCCAGACGCTGCCCATCCGCATTTACAACATGACGAAAAAGACGGTCACGCCGAAAATGTACGCGCTCGCAACCATCATTTTCTTCGTGATTCTGGCGCTTTTGATGCTCACCAATCTGGTGGACGAGGACGACAGCAAAAAATTCCGCGCCGCACGCGAGGCCAAGCGCAGCCGCCGCGCCAGCCCGGCGCGGGAGGCAAACCGCCGTCCTGTGCGCATCGCCGTCAGTCTGCTGCTCATTGCCGCGCTGCTCATCGGCGGCATCAGCATTTACAGCAGCCGTGTACAGCCGCTGGTGCTGAACGTCTATAACTGGGGCGAGTATATCTCCGACGGGTCGGATGATACGCTCGATACCATCCGGGCGTTTCAGGAATGGTATCAGCAAACCTACGGCGTGCCCGTGCGGGTCAATTACGACACCTATGCCAGCAACGAGGATATGTATGCCAAGCTCAAAAGCGGCGCCGTCAGCTATGACGTGGTCATCCCGTCAGATTATATGGTCGCCCGCATGGCGGACGAGGGGATGCTCCTGCCGCTGGATTTTGACAACATCCCAAATTATCAATACATTTCCGAGGATTTCCGCGGCCTGTATTATGACCCGGACGACACCTACTCCGTGCCCTACACCTATGGCATCGTGGGCGTCATCTACAACGCAAACGTCGTGGACGAAGCGGACACAGGCAGCTGGGATCTGCTGTGGAATGAGAAGTATGCCGGGAATATCCTGCAGTTCAACAACGCGCGCGACGCGCTCGCCACCGCGATGTACCGTGACCAGCTGGACGTGAACACCGCCGACCACGCCGTGTGGGATCAGGCGCTGGCAGGGCTGACCGCGCAGCGCAGTCTCGTCAAGAGCTACGTCATGGACGAAATCTTCAATATGATGGAGTCCGGCGAGGCCGCGATCGCGCCCTACTACGCAGGCGACTATTTCACCATGCTCGATGCGCAGGCAGACAGCGTCGACCTGCAGTTTTTCTATCCCGAACCGACGAACTATTTCGTGGACGCCATGTGTATCCCCTCCTGCTGCCAGAACCAGGAGCTGGCCGAGCGCTTTATCGACTTCATGCTCAGTAAGGAAGCCGCCGTGGCCAACGCGGAATATATCTACTACGCTTCGCCGAACAGTCTGGTCTATGACGATCCCGACTACATCGACGAAATGGGCGAGGACACCATGGAAATTCTCTACCCCAATCTCGGCTCTTTCCGCGAGCTGTACAACCAGTACGCCTACCGCAATCTGGACGGTGAGACGCTCGCCTATGTCAACCGGCTTTGGGAGACGCTGAAAATCAACTGACACGCAGGCATCCCCGGAGCACCTCCCGGCAAAAATCACGGATTTTTGACACTTTCCCTTACACAGGAGGAGGCTTTACCGGGTTCTTTGACAGGCGCCAAAAAAGGCCGCTGTCAGCTTGTCAAAAAACCTCGTAGAGTTTCGCCGCCGGAGCGGCGAAAGAAAATC
>JABLYK010000031.1 GCA_018265835.1 Oscillospiraceae bacterium
GCCAAAGGGGGATGTGGTCCCCCCTTTGGAAACCCCCAGCGACTGACGCTGGCGGTAAAATTGGCTTGGTGTTATAGGGTTACCGCTCATCCCTGCATCCAACGCTGGCAATCGTCTGGCGCGAACGCAAGCGGTTCGCGCACCGAAACCGTCGTCCAGCCTTTTGGGTGGGCGTGCGTTGCGGGACGTGGTGCGGCATCCCCCTCATCAGTCGGCTCCGCCGACAGCTTCCCCCAGAGGGGGAAGCCTTGGGTGGGTGCGATACGAGGACGCGAGCACGTTCATTCTGACGCCAGCGTGTCGAGCGCCGCCTCGGCGCGTTCGGCGGCGTTGCGCAGCTCGCCGATGAGCGCACGCAGCGTTTCCAGCTGCTCTGCGCCCCGGCCGGGCGCGTCTGTGCGGCCAAGCATATAGTCCGCGCTCACACCGTAATACTCGCACGCCTTGCACACAAATGCCAGCCCCGGCTCGCGCGCGCCGTTTTCATAGTGCGACAGCAGCGCCTGACTGATCTTCAGATCCGCCGCAACCGCGCGCTGCGACAGTCCGCGCGCATGGCGCAGCTCGGACATGACGGTCGAAAAATTGCGTTCCATGCACGCCCCTCCAGTTCTGTTCTGATTACTGACTGTATTATACCGCCCCCGCTTTCATTTGTAAACAGGAAAATGGTCGATTCTCCCTTGAAAAACGCGGCAGGTGGTGTTACACTATAAAATCGTGAAACATCAGGCAACATACCGAAAATCATCTATATCGGAGGACAATATTATGTTTGAAAATCTGGTTGAAGTTCTGAAAGCCAATCCGCGCAAGATCGTCTATACCGAAGGCACCGACGCGCGTATCCTCGAAGCGGCTTCCCGCCTGAAGAAGGACGGCTTCCTGACCCCCGTTCTCGTCGGCAACGTGGAAGCCGTGAAGGCGGCTGCGGCCAAGGGCGGCTTTGACATCGAAGGCCTGGAGATCCTCGATCCCGCGAACTATGAGCGCATGGACGAGATGGTTTCCAAGATGGTGGAGCTGCGCAAGGGCAAGATGACCCCGGAGGACTGCCACGCAAACCTGCAGAAGGGCAACTACTTCGGCACCATGCTCGTGAAGATGGGCGTGGCCGACGCGCTGCTCGGCGGCGCGACCTACTCCACGGCTGACACTGTGCGTCCCGCGCTGCAGCTCATCAAGACGAAGCCGGGCAACACGCTGGTGTCCTCCTGCTTCATCATGGTGCGCGGAGACGAGATGCTCGCCATGGGCGACTGCGCCATCAACATTGATTATCAGGACAAGGTGGACAAGCAGGGCAATGTGACCCAGACGGCTGCCGACCAGCTCGCTGAGGTCGCCATCGAGACGGCGAAGACCGCGAAGGTCTTCGGCATGGATCCGAAGGTCGCCATGCTGTCCTACTCCACGCACGGCTCCGGCAAGGGCGCTTCCGTGGATATGGTCCGCAACGCCACCGAGCTGGTGAAGGCCAAGTGCCCCGAGCTGAAGGTGGACGGCGAGATGCAGTTCGACGCCGCCGTGTCCCCCACTGTGGGCCAGCTCAAGTTCCCCGGCTCCCCGGTGGCCGGCTATGCCAATACGTTTATCTTCCCGGAAATCCAGTCCGGCAACATCGGCTACAAAATCGCACAGCGTCTGGGCGGCTTCGCGGCTTACGGCCCGATCCTGCAGGGCCTGAACGCCCCGATCAACGACCTCTCCCGCGGCTGCGACGCGGAGGAAGTCTACCAGATGTCCATCATCACCGCCGCGCTTGCTTGAAGTGACGCGCTTCGTTCCGTTTCCCCGTAAACGGGAAAACTGCACATCCGCTTCTCACTTCTGCGCGGTTTCGCGGTGAGACCGCTTCGCTGGGTCTCCCCGCGAGGAACGAGGGACGGCGACGAAGTGACGCGCTTCCGCGTCAGAACGGACTCGTTCCGTTCTGACGCTGCGCAAGCGCACCGTCGTCACATCCACTCCTCCGTTCTTCCTTTTTCGCGGTGAGACCGCTTCGCTGGGTCTCCCCGCGAGGAACGAGGGGCGACGGCGAAGTGACGCGCGTGTTTTCTAACGCCAAAGAACCCGGCAACGCCTCCCCTGTGCAAGGGGGAGGCGTTGCTTATCAACAAACCCGAAACACGTTTCGGGTTTGAAAGGACGAACAGCGGAATGACAGGGCTTTCGTGTTGACACGGAAGCGAGGAATATGGAGCTGGTGAGGACGTAATGGAGCGTGAGGACTATCTGCGGCAGGCACTCAGTCTGGCGCGCGAGGCGGCGGCGTGCGGCGAGGTGCCGGTCGGCTGCGTGATCGCGGACGCAACCGGGCGCGTGATCGGAACGGGACGCAACCGGCGCGAGGAGACGCACCGCGCCGACGCGCACGCCGAGATTGAGGCCATCGGCGAAGCGTGCGCCGCGCTGGGCACGTGGCGGCTCGACGGCTGCACGCTGTATGTCACGCTCGAGCCGTGCCCCATGTGCGCGGGCGCGATCATCAACGCGCGCGTGCCGGTCGTGGTCTACGGCGCGAAGGAGCCGAATTTCGGCTCGTGCGGCAGCGTGCTGAATTTGTTCGAGGAGCGCTACGGTCACCATCCCGCCATCTATGGCGGCGTGCTGGCGGACGAATGCGCCGCGCTGCTGCGGCAGTTTTTCGAAAAGCTGCGATAAAGCGTCAGAACGTCAGAACGGGCGCGCTGGCGTCCTCACAAGCTCCGCATCACTCGTCCCCGTGTAAACACGCGGACTCGTTCGCTTTGCTGCTCGTCCTTTCAAAACCGAAACATCGTTTCGGTTTTGGGAGGAGAAACGGAGGAGCGGCTGTGGAGCTTTCCGGCTTGCCCGGGAAGCGGAATGGAGCGAGTCCGTTTGGACGATATCCGCTTCCCCGTTCTTCCTTTCCCAGCCGCAAGTCAAGCTTGCGGCTGGGGGACGCGGGGTGCGTTACCTGCCGAGCCAAAAGGTCCAAGCCTGCACCGCCGCGCGCGAACCGCTTGCGTTCGCGCCAGATGACAGCCAGCGTTGGTCGCAGGGATGAGCGCCGACCCTATAGTGCCAAGGCAATTTCACCGCCAGCGTTCGTCGCTGGGGGATTCCAAAGGGGGGCCCACATCCCCCTTTGGCGTGTCTTTCTTTCAGGCTCCACCCGGTTTCTTTCTGCACGAGCAGAAAGAAATGGGGTGGAATAGAAACCAAGCCACGTTGCGCATCGCAGCGCACAACACCGCATCCGTCACGGCGCCAGAATGAACGCGCTGCATTTCATTTCCGCCAAAAGGCCGGACAACGATTTCGGTTTTGCTAAGGATATGGCGCTCACTGTGTGAGCGCCATTTGCTATACAAAAACCGGCAGCCATGAAGGCTGCCGGTTGCGGTTGTTTTGTTGGAAGATGTCTTCCACTGCGCGCGGTACGGATCAGGCGAACCAGCCGAGGTTGAAGAAGGTGCTGATCTGAACGAGCAGGACGAAGAACATGACGATCGGGCAAACGAACTTGATGCAGAAGCTCCAGAAGCCGTGGATCTTGCCCTTGTAGCCAGTGTCGATTTCGTCGAACAGCGCTTTCGGCTTGATCTGCCAGCCGATCATGCAGGACATGAGCAGCGCGCCGAGCGGCATTGCGATGCCTTCAGACCAGGTGTCCATGAAGTCGAGCCAGTCTGCGCACCAGTCGCCGGTGGCACTTTCCATGCCGAAGACCTGCCAGGGAGCGAAGCCGTTGCTGCCGAGACCGTCGGCCGCGACGAGGCAGCCCAGAACGGTGATCGCAATGCAGACGAGGGCAAGCACCTTCGGACGCTTGGCTTCGTGGCCCTTCGCGCTCGCACGGTCGATGAACGTGACGGAAACCGCCTCGATCAGGGAGATGGCGGAGGAGATGGCCGCGATCAGCACGAGGATGTAGAAGATGATGCCGAACACGCCGCCGATGGCGCCCATGTCATGGAACACGTCCTGCAGCGTTGCGAACAGGAGGGACGGGCCGCCGAGCTTGATGTCGGCAACCGTCATCGCGCGCTCCAGACCGGTAGCAGCGTCAACAACCGTTGCGCCGCCTTCGATCATTCTGATGCCGTTGGCAACAGCCGCCGGGATAACGGCGAGGCCGGCCATGATGGCAACGATCGTATCCGCAATGACGATGATGACACAGTTCTTGGGGAGGTTCTCGTTCTTGCCCAGATAGGAGCCGTAAGTAATCATGGCGCCCATGGCAAGGGACAAGGAGAAGAACATCTGACCACCTGCGGTCGCCAGAACGTTCATTACACTTGGTGCTTTTTCAATGAAGCCAGCCTTCACAGCATAGCCGGGGACGAACATGAACTTCAGGCCTTCCGCAGCGTGCGGCAGCGTCCATGCACGGATGATGACGATGACGAGCATGACGAACAGGGCGGGCATGCCGACCTTGTTGAACTTCTCGATGCCGCCGTCAACACCGCCGAGGTTAATCAGGAAGCAGATGAGCATGAACAGCACCAGAACGCCGATGCTGATCCAGGGGTTGCCCAGCATTGCAGCAAAGGAGCTGCTGTCCGGCATCGCGCCGAACAGGCCGCCGATGTTGATGGCGATGTAGTAGATGCAGTAGCCGCCGAGGACGGAGTAGAAGGTCATGATGAGGAACGGGGCGATGATGGCCAGCCAGCCGATCCATCTGAAACCTTTCTTCTGGGTGAGCTTCTTGTACGCATTTACGGGGCCGAGGCCGGTCTTACGGCCGATTGCCAGCTCGCCAAGCATGATTGCAAAGCCAACGAAGACAGCCAGCAGGAGATAGATAATCAGGAATGTGAAGCCGCCGCTTTTACCCATCTTGTAGGGGAAGCCCCAGATGTTGCCGAGGCCGACGGCGGAACCGATGGCAGACAGCAAGAAGCCGATATTACTGCCAAACGAACCACGTTTGTTTTCTTCCATTACGTTTCCTCCAATTTCAATATTTTGCGCCTCTTAGATTCTCCCCAGACAGTCAAACGGGCAATAACCGCTTTGTCCGTTTCTTCCACAACCGCGCTGGGGAGAGATTAAGATATTTGTTAATTTACACTAATTTTGAGAAAATCGCAACTGTTTTTGGGCGATTCTGTTCATATTCTGTTCATTTTCGACGAAGTCTCGAATTTACCCCCCGAAATGCGAGTTAAATTTAGGTATTCTGACGGCGTTATGAAATTCACAATAAATCGCTGAAGAACCAAACGGTTACAGTTTGAGAAGACTGCCACATCTTATGGCGGGGCGGTTGGGAATATGCCGCAGGGCATACGCGGGTACGGTACTTGCATTTTCGATGGAATCATGTATAATAGCGGTGTTCATGTTCAACAAAAACTTGAGGAGGAAACCCGAAATGACCTATGAGATGGATATCGCCGGGTTGCAACGCGATCTGCCCCTTTGTAGAGTATCGGACGATCTTTACATCGGCGCGTTCGTCATGTTCGGCGATGTGGAACTGACCGTACACTGCGCGGCCGAGCTGCTCAAGCTCGCGCCTGAATATGACTACCTGATCGCTCCTGAGGCGAAGGCCATCCCGCTGCTGTATGAAATGGCGCGCCAGAGCGGCGCGGAGAAGTATTTCCTCGCGCGCAAGAAGGCAAAGGCATATATGTCGGACGTGTTCGCCGTGAACGTGAAGTCGATTACCACCCAGGGCGTGCAGACGCTGGTGATGGACACCGCAGACGCCGAGCTGATCCGCGGCAAGCGGATGCTGATCGTGGACGACGTGATCTCCACGGGCGAGTCGCTGCACGCGATGGAGGAGCTGGTGAACAAGGCCGGCGGCATCATCGCAGGCAAGATGGCCGTGCTCGCCGAGGGCGACGCCATCGAGCGCAAGGACATCATCGTCCTGGGGCACCTGCCGCTGTTCAATCCCGACGGAACGGTGAAGGCGTAAAACCGAGTAGCAAACACCCGCAGAAGCGCGCTTCTGCGGGTGTTTTGCGATTGCACTGCATCAGAGCCTCCCCTGTGTAAGGGGAGGTGGTACGGCGCAGCCGTGACGGAGGGGTTGTCATGCAGAGAAAGTATAATCAGCAGTTGGTGCCATTGGCAAAACAACTGCGAAAAGAAATGACAAAAGAAGAGCGACATCTTTGGTATGACTTTTTGCGTTCCTATCCTGTCCGGTTTTCAAGGCAAAAAGTCCTCGGAAAGTATATCGTGGATTTTTACAGTGCGGAAGCGAAATTCGTCATTGAACTGGATGGTTCTCAGCACTACGAGGATAAGAAGATGAAACAGGATGAGGCGCGTACGGCTTTTTTGGAGTCCTACGGCCTTACGGTGATTCGGATTCCAAACAATGAGGTCAGTAGAAATTTTCGTGGCGTTTGTGAATGGATCGACGCCGCAGTGAGACAATCCCTCAGTCAGCTTCGCTGACAGCTCCCTTTACACAAGGGAGCCTCTGGCTGAGTGCGCATCGCACCCCGCGCTCGCGGGGCAACCCAACAAAGTGGTTGCGCCGCGAAAAGGAAGAACGGAGGAGTGGACGTGGCGACGGCGCGCGTTCCGCGCGGCGTCAGAACGGAACGAGTCCGTTCTGACGCCTTGACAGGCTTCGCGGAAGTTGTTATGCTGAAACCGGACTTTTTTTGACGATCCTGCGGGAAAGGAACCTGCCTATGAAAACGAAAACGACCCGGCGCCGCCGCCCGTTTCAGCAGTGGCTCCGGGAGGAAAAATGGACGTGCATCGTGCTGCTGGCGGCGGCGGTGCTGTTCGCGGCGGCACGCGTCTGGGCCGCCGCCGGGACGGAGACGGAGCCGTCCGACGCCACGGAATACGCCGAGTACGAGACCGGCGTCATCCGCCGGATCCTGTCCGACAGCACACAGGCCGACCCCACGGCGGACGGCGGCTACCGCGGCGAGCAGCTCATGCTCGTGGAGGTCACCTCCGGCCGGTATGCGGGCGAGACGCTGCAGGCCTACAACTACGTCGGCCCGCTCTACGGCGGGCCGCTCGGCGAGGGCGACGGGGTCACGCTGATTATCTCCACCTATGACGACGGCAGCCACACCGCCTCGGTGTACGAATACAACCGCGCGGCGCCGCTGCTGGTTGTGGTGGCGGTGTTTCTGGCCGTGACGGTCGCGGTCGGCGGCAAAACGGGGCTGAAATCGCTCGTGGGGCTGATCGTGACGCTCGCGTGCCTGTTCTTCGTGCTCATTCCGCTGCTGATGAAGGGCGCGCCCACGCTCCCGGCGGTGTTTCTCGTATGCGCGTATGTGGCGGTCGTGAGTCTCACGATTCTGGGCGGCGTGCGGCGCAAAACGGTGTGCGCCATGCTCGGCACCGTCGCGGGTACGGCGCTGGCGCTGCTGTTCGGCCTTGCGGCGCAGGCAATCGTGCGCATCGACGGGCTGCGCATCACGGACGTGGAGCCGCTGCTCCAGCTCCGGCAGCAGGGCGTGCCGATCGCGCTGCGCGGGCTGCTCGTCGGCGGCGTGGTCATCAGCGCGCTCGGCGCGGTGATGGACGTGACGATGGGCATCGCCTCGTCCCTCTCCGAGGTGCACGACGCGAACCCCGGCCTGACGCGCAGAGAACTGTTCCGCTCCGGCATGAACATCGGGCGCGATATGGTCGGCACCATGACGAACACGCTCATTCTCGCGTTTCTCGGCAGCGGCTTTACGCTGATCCTCTATCTCTATTCGCTGGGTCTGGCGCCGCACCAGCTGCTCAGCTCCGCGTATCTCTCGATCGAGGTGGTCAGCGGCATCAGCAGCAGCATCGGCGTCATTCTCTCCATCCCGCTGACGGCGCTCGTCAGCGCGGCGCTGCTCACGCAGCCGAAACAAGGCAAGACGAAATAAACGACAGCCCCGGCCAATGGCCGGGGCTGTCGTTTGTCTGGCAATGAAGCAGAGGGTTTGCCGCAGATTCCCCTCATCAGTCGCCTGCGGCGACAGCTTCCCCCAGAGGGGGAAGCCTTGGCTCGGTGCGTATCGCGCCCCCCATCCCCAGACGCAAGCTTGACTTGCGGCTGGGTAAGGAAGAACGGGGGAGCGGACAAGGTGAATTGCCGCGCAGCGGCAAGAGAGGGTGGTCTGGACCATATGGAGCCGCCGCATTTACGCGGCAGCGAAATGGAGCGTGCCCACTCTGACGCCGAGTTCATTCGACGACATAGCCCTCGTCGTTGAGGTACTGGATCACGCAGACGAGCACTTTGGCGATCTGCGCGCGGGTGGCCGTGCCCTGCGGGACGAGCGTCGTTGCCGTCATGCCGTTGACGATGCCATGCTCCACCGCCCAGCAGAACGGCCCGACCGCGTAGGAGGAGATGTCGCCGGTGTCCGTGAAGACGTTCATCGGGTAGGCGCTCGACACATCGCAGCCATAGATCTTTTCGCAGTAGCGGCTGAGCATCGTCACGGCCTGCTCACGCGTGATATTGTCCGTGGGGGTGAAGGTCGTCGCCGACGTGCCCAGCACGATGCCCTTGCTGGCGCACCAGATCACCGCGTCGGTGTACCACTCGCCGGCCGGCACATCGGTAAACGGATTGGCAAGGCCGCTCACGTCCGGCGAGCCCTGCATGCGGTAGAGCACGGTCGCCAGCATGGCGCGGGTCATTTCGAGATTCGGCCCGAAGGTGGTGGCGCTCATGCCGTTCATCAGACGGGTGGTGTAGACGGAGTAGACGTGCCAGTAGAACCAGTCGCCGGGCGTCACGTCCGTAAACGGCATCTCGGACGACAGGAACACGAGGTTGTTGGCCGCGGCGACCTGCTCGGCGTAGCTGCCGAGCTTGCCGAAGAGGATGAGGCGGCTGCTGCAGCCCTCGAAGGCGTGCTCGCCCACCGTGGTCACTGCGGGCGGCAGATAGACATATTCCAGCGCGGTGCAGCTAAGGAATGCATAGTCGCCGACGGCGCGCACGCTCTCCGGCAGGGTGATGCCGGTGACGGCCCTGCAGTTGTTGAACGCGTAGCTGCCGATCTTCGTCACGGGGTAGCCGTCGAACGCGTCGGGCACCTCCACCTCGCCGGCATAGGTGATGTCCGGGAAGCTTTTGACCGTGGCTTCGCCGTTTTCAATCGTGAAGTTGGAAGCGTTCCAGCCGGCGTCGGCAGCCAGCGCGGCGCCGGGCAGCAGCGCGAGCGCCATGCACAGCGCCAGCAGTATGGAAACGATGCGTTTTTTCATGGGAAAACCCTCCTGTTATTGATGGTTGGACAGATTGTCTCCCATTATAACGGATCTGACAGAAAGATGCAACGTCAGAATGAACGCGCGCGTCCTCGCAAGCTCCGCATCACTCGCCCCCGTGTAACACACGCAGTCTCGTTCGCTCTGCTGCTCGTCCTTTCAAAACCGAAACATCGTTTCGGTTTTGTGAGGAGAAACGGAGGAGCGAATGTGAAGCTTTCCGGCTTGCCCGGGAAGCGGAATGGAGCGAGTCCGTTTGGACGTTGTCTGCCTGCACATCGGCGAATGAACACAAATTTCGGTTCAATCTTCGTAAAATCCCTGTTTTTCACTGGCGTTTGCAAAATGGGTATGATAAAATCAAATCATCGAATGGGGAAGCCCCCAATAAAACCGAAAGCAGGACAAAATGAAGGAGGTTTTTCACGGATGAAAACACGAACGCGCAGCAGACTGCTTGCGCTGCTGCTGGTGCTGGTCATGGTCATGACCCTGCTGCCGACGGCGGCGTTCGCGGCGGATGCGAAGCCTGTGACGGCGACGAAAGTCACATCTGCCGATGAACTTACCACCGGCCAGTATGTGATGGTGACGAACACCGGGTATGCACCTGGTGTGCTGGACGGTACTTGGATCACTGCGGCTGCAGTTGATGCGAGCGCCGATGCTATGACGGTTGATCCTGCCATCGTGTGGACGATCACTGTCGATGGCACAACGGTCAAGCTGACCGACAGTAACGGCGTAACAGTTGCGCCGAAGAGCGGCAATACCAATGGTATTCAGTCCGGCGACTACAGCTGGTCGGTTACCTGCACGGAGGGCACTTTCCGGTTTGCCGGGCAGGGAGACGATACGACCGTACTTGCCAGCAACAAAGGCAGCCAAAATAAATTCCGCGCATACAAAAATGATACTGTTAAGAATAATTCCTCGGGCTACCCTGCTGATTTTGCGCTGTACAAGGTAGAGGCGGCGGAAGCCGATCCGTATCCGGAGATCGACAAGAAATACTCCGTGTACGAGCCGGTTGCCGAGCCGCAGGACGGCGATACGGTTCTGCTCTACAATCCGGGCTATGGCGCGGCGCTTTCTTCAGAGCCGCAGGCCACCTACTATTTGAAGACGGCGGCGCTCACCGTGGAAAACGGCGTGATTGCGACGGAGGATGCCGAGACCATCAACTGGACGGTCGGCGTGCAGGACGGCGTGTACAGCTTCACACAGGGGGACAAGATGCTCTCTGCCTACAAGAGCGGCACGCACACCAACATCTCGACAGACGCTTCCAAGGACACCGGCTGGAAGCTGGCAGAATGCAATGCGGAAACGATGACGCATTATCTTTACAATGCTACGCTTGAGGCCAGCTACGAAAATGTCTACATCGAACGGCATCCAAGTTACGATGAGTTCACGGTGTTTGACACCTCCGCCAGCAACCTGAACGAGAAGGGTTTCGGCTTCGTGTTCTACAAGCTGGTGCGCGAGGGCGTGCCGGAGGAAGAACCCGACACGATCTTTGCCGACGGCGACCGCGTAGTCATTTACAACCCGGCAAATATGAAAGCACTGTCCCAGAACTACACCGGCAACTATAATGCGGGCGTGGACGTCACCATGACGGGCGACGTTCTGTCCGGCTATGCAGCGAGTGAGGTCTGGACGGTCGGCGTGAATGCGGACGGCACCTATACCTTCTCGACTGCCGACGGCAAAAAGCTTTCCATGGGCGCGAGCTATGCCAGCATGCCGCTGGATGAGGCAAACCCGAACTGGAAGGTTTCGGAGGCCAAGACAGCGGGGTGCTACTACATCCAGAATACCGTGCGCGGCAACTACATCGAGTGGTTTACAAAGTACGGAAACTGGAGTTCCTACGGCTCGATCAACGACGAGCCCCTGTTTGCACAGGCGTTCTATAAGGTGGAGGGCGATATTCCCACGCCGCCGGCCGGCGACCTCCCCGACGAGGGCGATCGGGTCGTGATCTACAACCAGAATGCGCAGGGCGTGCTGGCAGCGGAAAACGACACCCAGAGCATTGAAAACGCGCCGGCAACCGTGTCCGACGGCAAGGCCGTGCCCGGCAATGGCGGCGTGGTGTTCACCGTGAAGAAAAACGGCGAATACTACCGCTTTGAGAACGAAACCTACGGCTACCTGTGCTCCAACGGCACGGGCAACAACGCGTTCTACAGCAAGGACTTCTCGGAAGAGGGCGTAACGGCGGAAGACGCCGATTGGCTTGTGCGCACCTGCTCCGGCGGAGTCGGCGGCTACGAAATGGAAAGCCGCACTGCGAAATTCAACGGAAAGTATAGCCAGTGGATGGAATACTATTCCGACAGCTACAAGACCTACAGCATGGATCCCAAAAAGGTCACGGATTACACCATCTATTCCTTCTACTTCTACCCCGTGGATGAGAGCGTCAAGGTGATTGACGGGCTGGTGGACGCACCCGAAATCATCACGTCTGACAGCCTCCCCACAGCCTACGTCGGGAAGGATTACGAATTGAACATCACGGTTCACTCCATCTTTGCGATTGATGATCCGTGGATCGAATACAGCGTGAAGGATCAGAACGGCAACTATCTGACCGAGAAGACGGCCGATGAAGTGGATGTGGAAGTGCTCACACCCAATTTTTCCGGCGGCAAGACCGACGCTGTGATCACCGTTTTTGACACTGCGGTTGCAAAGGCCGGAGCCGAGGGCGGCTCCATGATCGTGACCCTGTCGTTCCGGGACGTCAAGGGCATCGTCTGCGTGAAGGAGATCACCATCCCCGTCATTGACGCGCCCGTGATTGACGACGTGACCCCCGCCAACGGCAGCGAGACCGGCGACAACAAGAAGCCCGAAATTTCCGCCAAAATCGCCAACGCGGGCGAGAACCCGACCGTCGTCATGACGGTGAACGGCGAGGAAGTCGAGGCTGCCTATGCCGGCGGCAAGGTGTCCTACACCCCGGCTGAGGATATGGCCGACGGCCGCGTGAACGTGACCGTCACCGTGACGCGCACGGACGGCAAGACCTCCAGCAAGAGCTGGAGCTTTACCGTGGGCGAGGCGACGTATCAGCTCTACTTCGGCCAGCTCCACTCCCACACCACGTATTCCGACGGCTCCGGCTCGCTGGACGCCGCGCTGGACTATGTGAAGAACCTGCCGGAGAGCGCGAACGTGGACTTCGTGGCCTTCACCGACCACTCCAACTACTTTGACAAGTCCGGCGCCGCGAACCCCGAGGGCGCGCTCTACGACATGGGCCTTGCGACCGAATACAGCCGGGAGACCTGGGCGGCCTACAAAAAGGCGGCAGCGGACTTCAACGCCTCCCAGTCCGACGTTGTCGCCCTCGCAGGCTTTGAGATGACGTGGTCCGGCGGCCCCGGCCACATCAACACCTTCAACACCCCCGGCATCGTCTCCCGCAACAACACCACGCTGAACAACAAGACCGCCGACGCGGGCATGAAGGCGTATTATGCCCTGCTCAGCCAGCCGGAGGGCGCGGACTCCCTCAGCCAGTTCAACCACCCCGGCTCCACCTTCGGCACGTTCAGCGATTTCAGCTACTGGGATCCCGTGATCGACAGCCGCATCTTCATGGTTGAGGTCGGCAACGGCGAGGGCCAGATCGGCGCGGGCGGCTACTACCCCAGCTACGAGTACTACACCATGGCGCTCGACAAGGGCTGGCACGTCGCGCCCACCAACAATCAGGACAACCACAAGGGCAAGTGGGGCAACGCCAACGACGCCCGTGACGTCATCCTGACCGACGATTTCTCCGAACAGGGCCTCTATAACGCGATCCGCGCAATGCGCATGTACGCGACCGAGGACAAGAACCTGGAGCTGTACTACACCGTGAATGACCTGCCGCTCGGCAGCAGCATTGCCGAGGCGCCGGACAAGCTCAACATCAGCGTTCAGGTGTCCGACCCCGACGCGACCGACGCCATCTCCAAGGTGGAAGTCATCGTCAACTCCGGCAAGGTCGCTTACACGTGGGACGACCCCGCGGTTCTGGCTGCGGGCGACCTCGCCTGCGCGCTTGACCCGGACTACAGCTACTACTACATCCGCGTCACCGAGGCGGACGGCGACCTCGCGGTCACCGCGCCGGTCTGGGTTGGCGAAATGCTCAAGCTCGGCATCTCCAGCGTGGAGTGCGGCACGGCGACGCCCGTGACCGGCGAGGCGCTGAAGCTGACCACGACCCTGTTCAACAGCGAGAGCAGCGAAGTGGCCGTGAAGAGCGTGACCTACACCACGAACGGCTCCGTCGTGCTCGGCACGGACACCAAGGGCTACACGATTCCTGCCTCCGGCACGCTGGAGATCCCCTTCCAGTACACGCCCGACGCCGCCAAGGTCACGACCATCACGGTTACGGCTGTCGTGGAGCAGAACGGCAAGGAATACACCTTCTCCATGGACGTGACGCTCGACGTGCAGGATGCGGATAAGCTCGTGTACATCGGCTTTGACGGCTCGCACCACAATGAGTATATCAATGGCAACTACAAGGATTCCATGGGCAACTTCAGCACGCTGGCGGCGGAATATAACGTTCGTTATTCCGAGCTGATGACCAGGGACGCGCTGCTGGAAGCCTGCGCGAACGAGGACGGCAAGTATAAGGTCATCGTGCTGACCGCGCCGAGCCGCCGCAACGCGGCAACGGCAGACGGGATTGACACCTATGACGAGGAAGAGCTTGCGGCCATCAAGAAATTCAACGAGGCCGGCGGCATCGTGGTCGTGATGGGATACTCCGATTACTATGAGACCGCTGCCGGGGATTCTTCGGTCGGCAGCAGCCTGACGCCGGAACAGCATATGGCTGCAACGCAGAATGCCCTGCTGGCGTATCTTGGCTCCAGCATCCGGCTGGGAGACGACGCTGCGCAGGACGCGACCTGGAACGACGGCCGCAATCAGGGCATCTATGTGAGCGCGTACGGCGAATCTCCGCTGCTGGACGGTCTGGTCTTTGATCCGGAAAACCCGCATGATACCAAGTATTCGCAGGTGTTCAGCCAGTATGGCGGCAGCTCCGTCTATGTTGTGGACAGCGAAGGCAATGCGACGACTGCTATTCCTGACACCGTGACGCCGGTCGTTTACGGCAACGATACGACAACATCTACGGACTCCGATAACGATCAGCTCGGCGGCTCGCAGATTCCTCTGTATGCGGTCGGCGAGGACAATCGTCTGCTGATTCTGGCGACTGAACAACTGGGTGGCAACGGTATGATTCTGGTCACAGGCGGCACGATGATGGCCGACTGGCAGCTTCAGGTGAAGCCGGAGAATATCGATTCGGGCGCAGACCAGCTCTATTCCAACTACACCATCTGCGAGAATCTGCTGAAGCTCGCAAACCCCGTGACCGTCACGGACATCGCCGAGGTGCTCAAGCAGACCGAGGCCGGCTACAAGTACACGATCGAGGGCGTGGTTACCTCCAACGCCTCCGGCTATGACAAGGACACCGCGTTCTTCGACTGCATCTACGTGCAGGATGCCACGGGCGGCATCTGCTGCTTCCCGGTCACCGGCGAGTTCAAGATTGGCGACAAGGTGCGCGTCACCGGCACGACCGACTTCTATCAGGGCGAGATGGAGCTGCAGGTGACCGCGATCACAAAGACCGGCGAGGGCGAGCCGGTGCAGCCCAAGGAGGTCACCGCCGCGCAGATCAACGACGGCTCCGTGCGCGGCAGCCTCGTGACGGTCAAGGGCACGGTGCAGAGCTTTGAGCTGGCCAACGGCCTTGTGCAGACCATCCTGGTGAAGGACGCGGCCGGCAACGTCGCGCGCGTGTTCATCGACGGCTACATCACCACCGCCAAGGACGTGGAGAATCTCGCAGCCGGCGCGGAGATCACCGTCACCGGCCTTGCGTCCTATGACGACACCTTCAACGCGCCTGACGGCCCGTTTGCGCGCATCCGCGTGCGCGACCGCGCGGACGTCGTCTGCGGCGCGGTGCACAAGTGCGCGGCCTTCACCGACATCGACATGTGGGCAAGAAGCAGCATCTGCTTCGTGGTCGAGCGCGACATCATGAACGGCACGAGCGCGACCACATTCGAGCCGGAGACGCACGCCTCCCGCGCGATGATGGTCACGGTGCTCTACCGCATGGCGGGCGAGCCGGACGTGACCGGGCTTGAAAATCCGTTTGCCGACGTGCCGGCCGGCACGTGGTACACCGACGCCGTCGTCTGGGCGGCGAGCACCGGCATCACGCTCGGCAAGAGCGCGACGGAGTTTGATCCGGAAACGGACATGACCCGCGCGGAAATGGCGGTGTTCCTCATGCGCTACGCCGCGATGAAGGAACAGGACGTCACGCAGCGCGCTGCGCTGACCGACTTCACGGACGCCGCGGATGTCCCCGTCTGGGCGGCGGACGCGATGCAGTGGGCGGTCGCTGAGGGTCTCGTCAATGGCATGGGCGACGGGACGATTGCGCCGAACGGCTGCGCGACGCGCGCACAGCTCGCAACCATCCTGCAGCGGTATCTGAGCAAGTAACACAATTCCAACCAAGTCCCCGGACGATGCTTCGTCCGGGGACGTTTTTTGGGGATGGGGACGTAACGCATCAAAAACACCCGGCTTGCCGAGTTGACAAACCGGGTGGAAATGCGTATAATGAAAACAGAAAAGGGCGCTGCAACAAGCGGTTGACCCGGTTCGTTGAAGTCTATAAGCGAAAGCCTATGAAACCGTCACTTTGCCGAGTGGCGGTTTCTGCTTTTTACTCTGATCGTCACAGTCCAGCGAAGGACATGGAAGGTCAACGTAATTGGCATATGCCTCACCCCCTCTCAGGGATGTAGCCAACCGCCTGCCGTATGTACAGCGCCCTGCCTCGTCAGAACGGGCGCGCTCCACTCCGTTTCCGGCGAAAGCCGAAAACTGCGCATCCGCTTCCCCGTTCTTCCTCTTTCGCGGCGCAACTACTTCGTTGGGCTGCGCCGCGAATTTGGTCGGCGAAGCGCTTTTATTTTACAGGATACGCCATGATTTGTCAATGTGTGCGAGTGGTTTGCCGAGCCAAGGCTTCTCCCTGTGGGGGAAGCTGTCACCGAAGGTGACTGATGAGGGGTCGCGCCCGGACACCTCATCCGACCGCCCTTCGGGCGGCCACCTTCCCCTCAAGGGGAAGGCTTGGGTGGGCGCAGTCTCAACACCTTTTCTTGCGCGGGGGTTTCTGGTATAATGAGAAAAAACGCAAAGGAGGGGTGACCCATGGACGAGACACGGCTGCGGCAGATGGTCGAGCCGCTGCTGGCGTGGTTCGCGCAAAACAAGCGCGAGCTGCCGTGGCGCGCGGACCGGGAGCCGTACCACGTGTGGCTCTCGGAGATCATGCTGCAGCAGACGCGCGTGGAGGCGGTGCGGGACTACTACGTCCGCTTCCTGCAGGCCGCGCCGGACGTGTTCGCGCTCGCGGCGCTGCCGGAGGAGCGGCTGCTGAAGCTGTGGGAGGGGCTGGGCTACTACAACCGCGCCCGGAACCTGCAAAAGTGCGCGCGCATCCTCGCCGCGCGCGGCGGCGCGTTCCCGGACACGGTCGGGGAGCTGCTCGCGCTGCCCGGCATCGGCGCGTACACCGCCGGGGCGATCGCCTCCATCTGCTTCGAGCGGCCGGCGGCGGCAGTGGACGGAAACGTGCTGCGCGTGTGCGCGCGCGTGCTGGACGACGACGCGCCCGTGGACACGCCCGCGTACAAATCGGCGCTGACCGGGGCGCTCTGCGCGTGCTACCCGCCGGGGCGCTGCGGCGATTTCACGCAGAGCCTGATGGAGCTGGGCGCGACCGTGTGCGTGCCGAACGGCGCGCCGAAGTGCGCCGTCTGCCCGGTTGCGGCGCTGTGTCTCGCCCGGGCGCGGGGCACGGCGGCGCAGCGCCCCGTAAAGCTGCCGAAGCGCGGCAAGCGGGCGGAGGAGCGGACGGTGTTCCTCCTGCGCTGCGGCGCGCGCACGGCGGTGGAAAAGCGGCCGGACACCGGGCTGCTCGCGGGGCTGTGGCAGCTCCCGAACGTGCCGGGGCTGCTCGACGAGCGGCAGGTCGGCGAATACGCCGCGCGGCAGGGGCTGGGCGACGTGCGGCTGCGCAGCGCGCGCGACGGGAAGCATGTGTTCACCCACATCGTCTGGACGATGCGGTGCTACACGCTCGAATGCACCGAAACGCCGCCGCAGTTCACGTGGGTCACGCGCGGCGCGCTGCGCGGGGAGGTCTCCCTGCCAACGGCGTTCCGGCAGTTTCTGGAGTTATGAGGGGGCAGGGGGCATCGTGTGGCTGCATCGGCCCGCTGCGGAGGGACACCTCATCCGACCGCCCTGCGGGCGGCCACCTTCCCCTCAAGGGGAAGGCTTGAACGGGGCATCGTCCGCTGCGGAGGGTGCTCTGTTTCTAACCGCGTTCTTTGACGTGGCTCATTTTTCTACACACTTCGGCGAAATTGTTCACAAAAAGATAAAATGTCCGCTATTTGCTTTCTGCAGGAAAACTGGTATAATATTATGAATATTGTATCATTTGCAACTTACAGGCTCCCGACGGGGAGAAAAGCCGGACATCAAGGAGTGTGATCGCACGGCATGATCGAATTTGAACACGTTTGCAAAAGCTATGGAAAATCCCCCATTCTGAAGGATCTGACCTTTACGATCCCGGACGGGGAGTTCGTAATCCTGATCGGCCCCTCCGGCTGCGGGAAAACGACCACCCTGAAAACCATCAACCGCCTCATCGAGCCGGATTCCGGCACCATCCGCATCGGCGGAAAGGACATCCGCGAGACGGACAAGGTCGAGCTGCGCCGCCACATCGGCTACGTCATTCAGCAGATCGGCCTGTTTCCGAACATGACGGTCGCGCAGAACATCTGCGTCGTGCCGAAGCTGCTCCAGTACGACAAGGCGCGCTGCGCCGAAATCGTGCAGGAGATGCTGGCCATGGTGCACATGGAGCAGTACGCGGACAAGTACCCCACCGAGCTGTCCGGCGGGCAGCAGCAGCGCATCGGCGTGCTGCGCGCGCTGGCCGCGTCGCCCCCCATCGTGCTGATGGACGAGCCGTTCGGCGCGCTCGACCCCATGACGCGCGAGGCGCTGCAGGACGAGGTCAAAAACCTGCAGCAGAAGCTGAACAAAACCATCGTATTCGTCACGCACGACATGGGCGAGGCGCTCAAGCTGGCGGACACGATCATCTTCATGGAGGGCGGCCGCATCGTGCAGATGGCCTCGCCCGAGGAGATGCTCGAGCACCCGGCGAGCGATCTGGTGCGCAGCTTTCTCGGCAAGCACGCGGACACGGCGCCGAACACGAAGGTGGAGCACTTCATGCGCACGAACGTCACCCGCGTCAAGCGCGACCGCGGCGTGCTCGAATGCGCGGAGAAGATGGCGCGCAGCAGCGTCGATTCCCTGATCGTCACGGACGAGCAGGGGCGCTACGCCGGTACCGTGTCCATCGGCGACATCCGCCACTGGGGCCGCGGGCTGAAGAGCGTTGAGCCGCTCGTGCGCCAGACTGTGCGCACCGTGCGCGTGGGCGACGAGGCGAAGGAGAGCTTCGACTACCTGCTCGATTCCGGCGCGAGCTACGTCGTGGTGCTCAATGCCGACGACACCGTCGCCGGCATCGTGACGAAAACGAGCGTCGCGCGCTCCGTGGCCGACAACCTCTGGGGGGATGAGCGATGAGCGCGCTGCTGGATACCTACGGCGCGATGCTGCTCAAGGCCATCGGCGTACACACGCTGTATGTGCTCGTGTCCGTGGCGATCGGCTTTGCGCTGGGGCTTGCGTTCGGCGTGCTGCTCTCGCGCGTGCCGAAGTGGTCGGGCGTGATTTTGCCCATCGTCTCCGTGTTTCAGACGATTCCGGGGCTGGTGTTCATCGGCGTGCTGTTTTTGTGGATCGGCATGACGCCCGCCACCGTCATCATCGCGCTGGCGATCTACGCCATGTTCCCCGTGCTGAAAAATACGTACACCGGCATCCTCGGCGTGGAGCGCCGGTATGTCGAGGCGGCGCACGGCTGCGGCATGTCCGCCATGCAGACGCTGCTGCGCGTGGAGCTGCCGCTCGCCATGCCCACGATCATCGCAGGCCTGCGCATGGCCGCGATCTACACCGTGAGCTGGGCGGTGCTCGCCGCGATGATCGGGCTTGGCGGACTGGGCGACTTCATCTATCAGGGCACATCGTCCAACAATAACACGCTGATCCTGCTCGGCGCGATCCCGGCGGCGGTGCTCGCCATCGTGATCGGCGCGCTGATCGACCTGCTGCAAAAACGCGTCACCCCGCGCGGGCTGCGGAAGGGGGCGGGCAAATGAGCTGGTCACTGGTTTGGGAGCACCTGTTTATCGTGCTCGCGGCGAGCGCGGTGTCCATCGTGGCCGGCGTGCCGCTGGGCATCCTCGCCTACGTATTCCCGAAGGCGCGCGGCGTGATTCTGCGCGTCGTCGATCTGCTGCAGACCATCCCCGCGCTCGCGCTGCTCGGCATCATCATGGTGTTTCTCGGCGCGGGCAAGCTCACCGTCATCATCGGCATCACGCTCTACTCGCTGCTGCCCATCGTGCGCAACACGTGTCTGGGGCTGGAGGAGGTCGATCCCGGCGTGAAGGAGGCCGCGCGCGGCATGGGCATGAGCAAGGCCTACCGCGTGCTCGCCGTGGAGCTGCCCCTCGCACTGCCGACGGTGTTCACCGGCATCCGCATCGCCGTGGTCAACGCCATCGGCACCGCCGTGTTCGCGGCCTTTGTCGGCGGCGGCGGCATCGGCGGCGCGCTCAACCGCGGCATCCGCATTCAGGACATGCGCCTGATCCTGACCGGCACCGGCGCGCTGATGGTGATCGCCGTCGTGCTCGACATGCTCATGGGCGCGTTCGAGCGGCACATCCGCAAAAGCCGCGGCAGCAGCAGGCGCACCTGGGTCACGGCGGCGGCCGTGCTGGCGGCGCTGCTGCTCCTGCTGCCGTTCGGCCTGCGCGACACGACCGGCGAAAACGAGCTGCTCCTCTACGACGGGGACTACAGCGAGACGCAGATCATGCACCACATGGTGAAGCTGCTCGTGGAGGACAAGACCGACCTGACCGTCACGATTCAGGACCAGATGTCGCAGGTGAACAACTTCAAATCGCTCACCGGCGACGGGCACACCTGCGATCTCATGATCAGCTATGACGGCACGCTGCTGACGACCTTCCTGCATCTCGACCCGACGGACGTGCCGGAGGGTATGAGCATTTATGATTACGCCAACCGCACGGCCGGGGAGCAACACGGGCTGCGCCTGCTCGGCAAGCTGGGGTTTGACAACACCTATGCGGTTGCCGTGCCGGAAACGCTCGCGGCGCAGTACGATCTGCGCACCGTGAGCGATCTTGTGCCGGTTGCGCCGCAGCTCTCCTTCGGCGCGGAGCACGAGTTCTTCACCGAGGAGGGCAGCATGAAGTTCGGGCCGTTTACGGCGTTTTACGGGCTGAATTTCCGCACCGTCGTGCCGGTGGACGTGAGTCTCAAGTACGCGGCGGTGGAAAACGGCAGCTTCGATGTGACCGAGGTGTACGCGACCGACGGGCTGAACCGCAAGGCCAACCTCCGCGTGCTGGAGGACGACCGCGGCTTCTTCCCGGACTACAACGGCGCGCTGCTCGTGCGCGAGGACGTGTTCGAGCGCTTCGCGGACGCCGCGCCCAATCTCGAGGAGGTTCTGAACCTGCTCACTGGGCAGATTTCCAACGACGACATGGTGGAGATGACCTATCAGGTGGACGTGATGGGCCGCACCGTGGACGACGTGGCGCGGGAGTTTCTCGTCTTGCGCGGGCTGATCGAGGGATAGATCCGGAAAAAGCACTCCGCTGAACGCGGGGTGCTTTTTTCGGTTTAGCGAAACAGATAGAAAAAGTCACAATGCTGTGGTATCATAGAAGCACAATAACGGGACAGTTGTAAGACAAAGTGTTCAATGCAGAATGATTATTGAGAAATAGTCAAAATTGAGATTTTCCAGATTCGCTGTTTATGGGAAAGAATTCTCAAAGGAGATCATGTACAATATCTTCGGAGATGAACATAATGGATCAAGTCAAAATCGGAAAATTTATTGCTGACCTCCGCCGAAAAAACGGTCTCACACAGGAAACATTGGGCGAAAAGATTGGTGTTACAAACAAAACTATTTCACGATGGGAAAATGGAAATTATATGCCAGACATCGAAATGCTCCAATTATTAGCCCAAGAATTTCAGGTAAGTATCAATGAATTGCTATCTGGGGAAAGGCTATCAGGCGAAGATTTTAGACAGAAAGCAGATGAAAATGTAATTGCCGTGTCAAAAGCAAGCGTGTTCTCATTTGAAGAAAGAAAGGCATATTTTAAGAAAAAGTGGCGCAAGGAGCATATATCGCTTTTGGTTGTTCTGTTTTTCATTTTTGTTGCGTCTATCGTATTACCATTTGTTTTTGATAAATCATTTTTTGTTGGCTTAGCACCATTGGTTGCGTTTGTTGAATATGGTTATCAAAATAACAAGATGATGATCTATGTTGAAAGAAATCTCTATGAGAAATAAGGGCGCACTTCTATACACCGTTCGGGGTAGTGCATCATGTGCGATTTTGCACCGCACCAAAGCCTCCCTCTGAGGAGGGAGGTGTCAAAAATCTTTGATTTTTGACGGAGGGAGAGAAAATGAAAGACTACAATAAAGAAAACATTCCGCTTGCAAAGGCAAAAAGCAATTGGTAATTACATTGCGGATTTCTATTGTGCAAGAGCAAGGCTGGTCATCGAGCTTGACGGTGGCGGACATTATACAGCGGAGCAGGCTGGAAAAGATGAGATGCGCACAAAAGACTTAGAGGCGATGAATCTAACGGTAGTGAGAATTTGTAATCTGGATATTGACCGCAATTTTAGTAGTGTATGCGAATATATTGATCTGACTGTCAAGCGTCTCTCCCTCAGTCAGCTTCGCTGACAGCTCCCTCATCAGAGGGAGCCTTGGATATTCCGACACCAATACATAATACGAAAATCCGACCTATGCGTGTAACCATAGGTCGGATTAACTGTTTTACGAAGCCATGCCAAATGCGGAGTGCTTGTGTGTGTGGCGTCAGAACGGGCGCGCTGCATTCCGCCGCCGCGTAAACGCGGCGGCTCCATATCCGCTTCCCCGTTCTTCCTTATCGAACCGAACCCGCTGCGCTGGGCTTCGGTTCGAGGACGCGGGGGGTGCGACACGCGCCCACTCAAGGCTTCCCTCTCTGGGGGAAGCTGTCGGCGGAGCCGGCTGAAAGGCGCTGCGCTCTGTTTTCGGCTTTAGCCGGAAACGGAATGCAGCGCCTTCATTCTGACGCGGGAAAGAAATGGGGTGGATAGAACCAGCTGCGATGCGCATCGCAGTGTGTACCTCCGGGACGATGTGGGCATCGACCCCTACGAGGGGGATGGGCATGTATCGCACGCCACCTCA
>JABLYK010000076.1 GCA_018265835.1 Oscillospiraceae bacterium
GTTAGCTCAGCTGGATAGAGCGTCTGGCTACGGACCAGAAGGCCAGGGGTTCGAATCCCTTACGGCGTGCCAAAAACAGGCTTGAAACCTCGGTTTCAAGCCTGTTTTGTCGTTTTCGGAACTTTTTGGTGGGTGTGGATTTGCGCTGACCCATGTGGGAGTTGGGGAGGGGGAAGCGTTAGAGAGCGGCAGAGAGGAAGGAACCGGCTTAATTCATTTCCTATGCGCAAGCAGTTTTCTGCTGCCCCAAAACAGAATCCCACTCAGGGGCACTGTAAGCATAAAAAACGGGAAAAACCACTGGATTGGCACATGACCGTATAACAGGCCACCAAGCATCGGCCCCAATGCCATACCGGAATTAAGCCCGATGTAATAGGTGCTGTTCGCCAATCCCCGATTCTCCGGCTCGGCCAGCAAAACCGCAGCGGATTGCGAAACCGTACACATCATTCCATAGCCCCCGGCCATGAAGACAGCGGCCAATGCCATTTCCCAATTGGTCTTCATATGGAACAAACACGCCAACGACAGCAGAGCACAAACCCCGCTAATCCCCAAAAATACCGGGAAAGATATACGGTCAAACCAATTGCGAAGCGCCAAGCGAAAAACCAACAATGCGGCCGCATAAATGGTAAAGAACATTCCGATTTCAATTTGCAGATTCTTCATTTCCACATATCGGATCAAGAAAGACTGGGCCGCACAATATGGAATGGTAAAACACATGATAACCAATGCGACCGGAATCACATTCCGGTCAACCACGCGGAAAGAACGCTTTGCATTTTCCCCATCTGTAACAGGCCGCCCTTTGTCCCGCGTAAACTGGATCAATAATGTACTTGCTGCGGCACAGTCTGCCGCGGAAACAAAGGCCAGGCGTGGGTCGAACCGTTGATACACCGCAATCCCTACCGCCGGCGCCAACGCCATCGCTAGTGCATTCATCATACCGTACAATCCCATACCAAAGCCAATTCGAGTTTTTGGAAGAAGATTGGAGATCCATGTGGAAAAGCACACAGAGCAACAGGCGAATCCCACGCCGTTCACCACACGCCAAATTACAATCATGATAGGGGCGGAGGCTTTCGCATATCCGATGCACGCGACTACAAGCAGCACAGTTCCAACAGTGGAAAGCTTATATTTACTGATCCTGTCCGCAAGATTTCCGAAAAATGGTTGAAAAATCAAAGAACACAGATTGGTCAGTCCGCCCACCAGCCCCATTACCGTTGCTCCGGCACCCAGATGCTCGGAAAAGCCTGCGATGAGAGGATTCACGACCATCGGGCTTGCCAAATAAAAGAAACTGGCAGCCAACAGCAGTATAATGTCTTTTGTAAATACTTTTTCTTTCATAACAATGTACTCCCGGTTCTCTGCAATTTTGTTTTTAATGCCCGGCTATCCGCAAATATCGTACAAATTGAAGACGCAATGAAGCCTTGTAATCTTTGCGATTACAAGGCTTTTTTGTGCACTTAGAGGGCTTTGCCCCATGTAAGGCCCGGGCAGCCGGACATGTCCGGCTGCCCGGTGAGTGGGGGAAAGGAAGAATAGGCGCTGCTGCCGGGCCTCCGGCAGCAGCGCTCCGGGTCAGATGCAGATCAGATGGCGCTCCAGCCACCGTCGACACAGACGATCTGGCCGGTGGTGTAGCTGCAGGCCGGGGAAGCGAAATACGTGCACATGCCGTCCATCTCGCCGGTTTCGCCGTGCCGCTCCATCGGGCAGCATTCCACATGCGCCTGCTTGAAAAACGGAGCGTCGATGTAAGCGGCGGTCATCTCGGTCGGGAAGTAACCGGGGCAGATGCAGTTGACGGTGATACCGTCGCGCGCCCAGGAGTTTGCGAGCGAACGCGTCAGGTTGACGATGCCGCCCTTGGCTGCGGCGTACGGTGCGGTGTCAACGCCCTTGCGGCCGCAGACGCCATGAATGGAAGAGACCATGACAATTCTGCCATACTGATTGGGCTTCATGGACTGACGCACGACTTCGCGGCAGGTAAAGAACTGTCCGTTCAGATCGGTGTTGATGACGTTCAGCCAATAGTCATCCGTAAGCGTGGCCGGATCGCCGCCACCCGGGATGCCGGCAGCGTTGACCAGAATATCAATTTTGCCGAAGTGCTTCACAGCGTCGCTCACGCACGTGGAAATGCTCTCGGAGTCCTGCAGATCCATGTAATGCGGGTAGACCTTGACGCCATATTCGGCCTCAATCGCCTTTGCGTTTTCCTCAAGGCGGTCAACACGGCGGGCGACCAGAACGATATTTGCACCGGCATTGGCCATCGCCTTGGCGAACTGGTGTCCCAGTCCGGAAGAGCCGCCGCAGACAAACGCTACCTGTCCGGAAAGATCAAAAAGATTGTTTTTCATCAGGATAAACTTCCTTTCTGTATTTTGTGTGTATCGTGATCGGAATGTGCGGATTAGAAGAACCAGCAGTTTTCATAGGCGTTGAGCGTAGCGTCTGCCATGGTGCCGCCTTTATGCGCATCGCCGACAAAGACGACCTTGTCGAATGCGTCCTTGATCTGCTGCTCGTAGCACTTGTCGGGCGTGTTTCCGAGCGCCATGACGACGATCTCTGCCGGCCGTGTGACCGTTTCGCCCGTGTCGGTCTTTTTGAGGACGATCGAATCCTCGGTCACGCCTGCAATGGCGTGCTGCGTGAGAATCTCCACGCCGCTCTCCTCCAGCAGGGACAGGAGCTTATAGCGCGCAGTGCGGTAGATCGTAACGCCGACTTCCTTCTGCATTTCCACAACGGTGACCTTGTTTTTGTCGCACAGGAAATGCGCGACCTCAAGTCCGACGTGGCCGCCGCCGATGACGGCGATGTTTTTCCCTTCAAAGGTGACACGCTTCATGAGCACGTCTTCAATATAATAGACGTTGCTGTTGTCCTTGCCCGGGATCTTCGGGACAATCTGCCGGCCGCCGCAGGCGACCACAACGCCATAGGGATTGAGCTGGCGGATGTTCTCGACCGTGCCAGGCGTGTTGAGACGCACGTCGATGCCGTACTCCTTCATCTCGGTCTTCATGGTCTCGATCAGTTCGGCGACCATGCCCTTGCACGGCGCCTTGGATGCCAGCACGGCGCTGCCGCCCAGATGATCGCTGCCCTCAAGGAGAACCGGATGATAGCCGCGCTTTTTGAGCAGGAGCGCAGCCTGCATGCCGCCGGGGCCGCCGCCCACGACCGCGACCGTGC
>JABLYK010000032.1 GCA_018265835.1 Oscillospiraceae bacterium
TGCAGTCAGGCCGCTTTCCCCTCTGTCAAAAAAGCTTTGCTTTTTTGACAGTCTCGGAAACCCGCACCGGCACAGGCCGGCGCGGGTTTCATTCATTTCGGTTGCGCTGCGCTTCGCTCCAATGACCGGCGGATGTTGCCGTCGAACAGGAGACCGAGCCGATGGATGAGCGCTTCCGGGTCTTCCTTCATGCTGTCATCCAGCCACTGATACAGCAGGCCGGAGAGCGCACAGCGGTAAAAATCGCAGACGAGCTGTTTGTCCCGCTCCTGCACATCCAGACCGGCGGCCTGCCGGTCGAGAAAGCGAGACATGACCTCCGCTGCGATCCGATCCACGTACTTCTCCAGTTCTGCCCGGTGCGCGGACTTGAAGATGTGGTAGACCGCGCGCTTGTTTTCCATAATGAAGCGGCAGCCACGGATGAAGCTCTCCTCCCAGCTCCCGGTCTCCTCGTAACTGGAGACGGCCCGCTCGGTCTCGCTGCGAAACAGCGCTTCTGTCAGCTCATACAGGTCCGCGTAATGATAGTAAAATGTCCTGCGTGTGATTTGGCAGTCCTCCACGATGTCGGTTACCGTGATTTTGTCAAACGATTTTTCGGAAAGCAACTTCACGAACGAGTCCATGATCGCCTTTTCGGTCAGATGTGCCACAGCGTACCTCCTGATGCAGCGCGGTTTCTAACCTCCAGTTTACCAGATTTTTTGCCCGGCGCAAGCGGTTTTGGCGGAAATTCCGTTTACTTTCCGCGCGAAAAACAGTAAAATAAGCGAAGTCAGGAGGACTGCCATGAAATCGGAACGCAACAAAACGATCGACCTCTCCGTTGCGGAGGGGCAAGCATATCTGAACCGCTGTATTCGTGTGAACGCCCCCGCTGCGCGGATAGAGGTGCTCGACAAGACCATCCTCGGCGATGCGTTTTCCGTGCTCCAATGTCTGCCGCGCGGCGTTGCAGATCTTGTGATCGTCGATCCGCCGTACAATCTGGACAAGGATTTCCACGGAAATGCGTTCTCCAAAACGAGCGACGAGCAGTACGCGGCGTATACAGAGCGGTGGATCGAACAGGTGCGGCCGCTGCTCAAGGACACCGGCAGCCTCTACGTCTGCTGCGACTGGCAGTCCAGCCCGGTGGTCGGGCTGGCGCTCAAGCGCCATTTCATCGTGCGCAACCGCATTACATGGCAGCGGGAAAAGGGCAGGGGAGCCAGACGCAACTGGAAAAACGCCATGGAGGATATCTGGTTTGCCACCTGTTCGGACGACTACACCTTCCACGTGGAGGACGTGATGCAGCGCCGCCGCGTGGTCGCGCCGTACCGCACGGACGGCGCGCCGAAGGATTGGGAGGAGACGGCGGGCGGCAACTTCCGCAACACGCATCCCTCAAACTTCTGGGACGATATTTCGATCCCCTATTGGTCGATGCCGGAGAACACGGCCCATCCCACGCAGAAGCCCGAAAAGCTGCTGGCCAAGCTCATTCTTGCAAGCTCCTCGCCGGGGGACGTGGTGCTCGATCCGTTTGCCGGCTCCGGTTCCACGGCCGTCACGGCGAAAAAGCTTGGGCGGCACTACATCGGCGTGGAGCAGAACCCGCAATACTGCGTCTGGGCGGAGCTGCGGCTGGAGCGCGCCGAAACCGACCAAACCATTCAGGGCTATGCCGACGGCGTGTTCTGGGAGCGCAACACCGCAGCACAGCAGAAAAAGCGCCGCTGAGTCCACACGCCGGAAAAATGGCGCGCCGATGCGGTTGCGCTTGAATTGCCGGAACAAAGTATGTATAATAGAACCATTCAAGCAAAAAAAGAAAAATCGAGGAGATTGTAACAATGGCAGATTACAAAGCGCTCTATCAGACAAAGCTCACGACTGCGGAGCAGGTCGCGCAGCAGGTGCAGTCCGGCTGGGTCATCGGTACGGACGCCGCCGCAACGGAGCCTGCGGCGATTCTTGCTGCAATGGCGGATAAAATCCGTTCGACCGACACGAAGGACGTGAAGGTTCATACCATGCTGGATTCCTATCCGTTTGAGTTTTATGCAGACAATTCTCTGTTCGGAAAGATGACGGGCTACTCCTGGTTCTCCAGCGGCGGTGCGCGCAAGGCGGTCAACGGCGGCTATGCCGACCTGTTTCCGGCCTATTACCGCGACATCCCGGGCCATATCAAGCGCCTGTACGATTTTGACGCATATTGTGTCGCCGTCTCGCCGATGGACAGCCACGGTTATTTCAGCCTTGCGACCACCAGCTCTTACTCCGAGGCGATGATCGCCAAGGCCAAACGCATCTTCATTGAAGTGAATGAGAAGCAGCCGCGCAGCCTGTGCGGAACGCAGCTTCACGTTTCGCAGGTGGACGCGATTGTTGAGAATACGCACGACCTTCCGGTGCTGCCGCCGGTTGTGATCGACGATGTCAGCCGCACGATCGGCAACCTCATCGCCGAGCAGATTCCGGACGGCGCGTGCATCCAGCTTGGCATCGGCGCGATCCCGGATGCGACCGGCACGGCGCTCAAGACGAAGCACGACCTCGGCATCCACACGGAAATGTTCACCGACAGCATGGTCGAACTGCTCGAATGCGGAGCGGTGAATAACAGCAAAAAGCAGATCCACCGCGGTAAGACCGTGACGACCTTCGCCTTCGGTTCTCAGCGCATCTATGATTATATCAACGACAATCCCTGCTTTGAGATCCTGCCGGTGGAGTATGTCAACGACCCGAATGTCATCTGCCAGAACGACAACATGATTTCCATCAACGCTGCGCTGGAAGTGGATCTGTTTGGTCAGGTGTGCGCGGAATCGGTCGGCACGAAGCACATGTCCGGCTCCGGCGGCCAGATTGACTATGTGCGCGGCGCATGCCAGTCCAAGGGCGGCAAGAGCTTCATCGCTTTCTCGTCCACGGCCAAGGGCGGCACGATTAGCAAGATCAAGTCCATCCTCACGCCCGGCGCGGTCGTCACCACCAGCAAGAACGATGTGGACTACATCGTCACCGAGTACGGCATTGCGCACCTGCGCGGCGAGAGCCTTGGTTCCCGTGCACGCCAGCTCATTGCCATTGCGCACCCCGACTTCCGCGACGAGTTGACCTTTGAGGCGAAAAAACGCGGCATCCTGGTGTGATACCCGATTTACCACCATAAAACAAGTCCGATGGGAATTCCCATCGGACTTGTTTTGTCTGGAATCTGCAGTGCCGGGTTATTTGTGGCAGGGAGAGTCGCCGGCGCAGGGCGTATCCGGGCAGAGACAGTTGTGGAACAGATCCAGCTTCAGCTGAAGCGCCAACTCCAGCCGGGTCACAGCGGCCAGAACGCGCTCCACGCTCTTGTCGATCTTGACAAGGTCGTCTACATCCGTGCGGCACAGTTCGACGGTCTTCTCGATCTTCTTGTGCTCAGACTCCAGAATGCGGGCCAGAGACTCCTGCTCCTTGGCAACGGCTTCGATTAACTCGGAGATCGCCTTGCAGCGATTGTCCTCCCGATGGGGCGGGTAGGTTTGTACGGTTTCCATGAAATGATCGTCCTCTCGTTGAAAATCGTGCCGGATGGCACAGTTCATTCTATGCCTGCCGCCGGGTTATGACACAGGCTGCCGAGAGACGGAGCCGGGGAGATCAGAGAATGGAAAAAATAACACCATCGGCGGATGACCGCATGGTGGAATTTATCTATACTCCCAATATGTAAAAACCATTATATTTTTTCGCTGTATTCAACCATTCAACCAGCTTTTCATAATCTGTCGGCCTTATGTCCAGAAGCTTCGCAATTATGGGGTCAATTAAGTCAGAATCATAATAATTGATTCCATAGGGGTCTATTGTACCGGTTTCTAAATTGTTGTAAATACCACAGTTCAATATGCCATCATATTCTTGTAAAAACGTATTGGCATCATCTCCACTCACATAGAGGGAATCATCAAGCCAATGATTGATGCTGTCTACTGCTGTAATGATTTTTGCTTTCGTTTTTTGCGGCATTCTACAGAATTGTATTTCAAAAAAATCTGAGCCGCCTAATTTTCTTCGTTCCTCCTGGGAGGAAAAAGTGTGAAACAGCAAAGTACCACCTCTATAACTTTCGCTTGGGCGCGCTCATCGTATCACAAGCGCTCAATACACCGCATAGAAAAAGTCCACCGTAATTCTATCAAAATTACGGTGGACTTATGGTGGAGACGGAGGGATTCGAACCCTTGACCTTACGGATGCGAACCGTACGCTCTCCCAGCTGAGCTACGCCCCCAAAGCGCTCAATCATTATAACACATTTTTCGCATTTGTAAAGCATAAAATTTTAATTTGCGCAAAACATTTGGAATACCAGCAGCATCTGCGCGGTGAGGTCAAAAATGTCCTTGCGTATTTCCCCGGAATGCAGTATAATATCACAACGTGGCCCTTGACAAGGCTGCACTAGTCGGGGAGCTAGCGGTGCCCTGTACCTGCAATCCGCTACAGCAGGGGTGAATCCCCGCCCCCGGATAGCCGATGTGTCGTCTGACCGCAGTAAGCGGCGTTGAAGGCCCGGTCCCGCGCAACGGAGACCCGTGAACCATGTCAGGCGGGGAACCGAGCAGCATTAAGCGGGTTCCTCCGTGTGCCGTGGGGGCGCCGGGCCCGAGCTGGCTGCTGTGGTAACGGGCATATCGTCTATGCAAAGGCGGGTGTGCAGTCTTGTCAAGGGCCCTGTTTTTTTGATTTCTGCTTGGGGGTGAATCGTCCGCATGTATCAGGCGCTTTACCGAAAATGGCGTCCGAAAACGTTTGACGACGTGGTCGGGCAGGCCCATATCACCGAAACGCTGAAGCATCAGGTGCAGACCGGGCGGCTGTCCCATGCATACCTGTTTATCGGCACGCGCGGCACGGGCAAGACCACTTGCGCCAAAATTCTGGCGAAGGCAGTCAACTGCGAAAACCCGGTGAACGGCAACCCGTGCAACCGATGCGCGGCCTGCCGCGGCATCGACGACGGCTCCGTGCTCGACGTGGTGGAGCTGGACGCGGCGTCCAACAACGGCGTGGACAATGTGCGCGCACTACGCGACGAAGCGGTCTTCTCCCCTGCCAACGTCAAAAGGCGCGTGTACATCATCGACGAGGTGCACATGCTCAGCACCTCCGCGTTCAACGCGCTGCTGAAAATTCTCGAAGAGCCGCCGGAGCATCTGATGTTCATTCTGGCGACGACGGAGCTGCACAAGGTTCCGGCAACGATTTTGTCCCGCTGCCAGCGGCACAGCTTCAAGCGCATTCCCGCCGATCTGATCGCGGCGCGGCTGCGCTATGTGGCCGGGCAGGAGCAGATCGACCTGCAGGACGATGCTGCCGCGCTGCTGGCGCGTCTGGCGGACGGCGGGATGCGCGACGCGCTGACGCTGTTGGATCAGTGCTCGGGCAGCGAGCACGTCACCACAGAGGTCGTGCTCTCCGCAATGGGGCTTGCCGGGCATCTGCGCACGGCGGAGCTGCTGCGATGCATTGCAGCGGGAGACACGGCGCAGGCGCTGGCGCTGTTCCGCCAGCTCTGGCAGGACGGGAAAGATCCCTCGGCGCTGCTGGACGAGCTGTGTGTGCTGATGCGGGACGTGCTGATGCAAACTGTCGCGCCGCGCGGCGGCGCTGAGCTGCTTTCCGGCGGATATGATGCGGCTACGCTCGACGCCTTTGCAAAGGAAATTCGTCCGGCGCAGCTTCTCGCAAATATTCACTGCATCCAAGCGGCGCTGGCCGATATGGCGCTGAATCCGAACCCGCGTATGGGCACGGAGCTGTGTCTCATCCGCCTGTGCCGGCCGGAGCTGCAGGACGACCCGCCCACGCTCCGCGCGCGGCTGGAGCGATTGGAGCAAGCCGTGCAGAGCGGTGCTGTGCCGGTTGTCCCGGCGCAGCCTGTGCAGGAAGGCCGCCATGCTTCTGTCCCGCAGCCGCCCGCGCCCGTCCCGGAGGAGCCGCCCCCGGCTTTTGAGGAACGTCCCCCATTCCCGGAGGAGCCGCCGTTTGAATTTGCGCAGCCGCCCATTCCGCAAGAGTCTGTTCGCGCCGCAGTTCCTGCACAGGCGCCGTCTCCGGAAGCGCCGCGGGAGGCGCCGGCCGCGCCCGGCGGATTTTCGTGGGAGGCGCTGTGCGCGGAGATGGAGCGGGTGCTCCCGGTCGGGCTGTACAGTTTCCTGCTCGATCCGCTGCAGGCGTCGGGCAGCTACGACGGTGGCGTGCTGACCCTACGGCTGAACAAGCAGCTCGCATTTTCGATGTATAACACGCCAACGGTCTCCGAGCAGTTCCGCGCAGCGGTGCAGAAGCTGACCGGGCAGGCCGCCAAGGTCGTGATGCAGCCGATGGACACTGCGGCGCAGATGCAGCAGCGGCACATCGAAGAGCTGGCTCGGTTTACCAATGTGACGATCAAATAGAGAGAACTTTACGATTAACGACATAGGAGGAACTATAAAATGGCAAAAGGCGGATTTCGCGGCGGCTACGGCGGCATGAATCAGGCCAACATGATGAAGCAGGCGCAGAAGATGCAGCAGGACTTTCTGAAAATGCAGAAAGAGCTGGAGTCCAAGGAATTTACGGCCAAAGCAGGCGGCGGCGCAGTTGCGGCAGTCGTCAACGGCAACCGGGAGCTCACGAAAATCACGATCGACCCCGCTGCAGTTGACCCCGACGACGTCGAGATGCTGGAGGACATGGTCATGGCAGCCGTGAATGAGGCGCTGCGGATGTATGAAGCAGAATCCGACGCGACGGTCAGTAAGATCACCGGCGGCTTGAATCTGAATTTCTGAACCGAATACAAAAAAGCGCTCCGCAAAATGCGGAGCGCTTTTCCGTCAAAAGGATGCCCTTATAAATTGCCGGTACCGTACATCAGCGCGGTCAGTGCGACGACAGGTGCGGTTTCGCAGCGGAGGATGCGTTCGCCCATAGAGCAGATGTGCAGTCCGATCCTGCGCGCAAGCTCGGCCTCGAACGGCTCAAAGCCGCCCTCCGGCCCGGTGATGATCGCAGCGGTGTGTACCTCCGGCGCGTGCTCCACAGCCTCGCGGATCGTCGTCCGCTCGCCGGTCTCGTACATGAACAGGCCGAGGTCACAGTGAACCGCACGGTTGAGCACCTCGCCGTAATCGTCCAGATAGCCGACAGCGGGAATGATCCCGCGGCCGGACTGCTTTGCCGCCTCCTCGGCGATGCGCTGCCAGCGTTCGAGCTTCTTATCCATATTCGCCGCCTTGGCGACGCAGCGGGTGCAGTTGAAAAACACGATCTCAGCCGCGCCGGCCTCCGTGCATTTCTGCACGAGGAAATCGGCGCGCTCGCCCTTCGGCAGGCCGGCGAGCACCAGCGCGTTCACGCTCGGCTCCGCCGGACACGGGACGACCTCCAGAATCTCGGCCTCGCTCTCCTGCTCCGAGACCTTGATGAGGCGGCATTTGTAGTCCTTGCCCGCGCCGTCGCAGATGATGACGTCCTCCCCCGGCTTCATGCGCAGCACCCGGATGTGCTCCGCGTCGCGGCCGCGGATGATGGCCGTGCCGCCCATCAGATTGGTGCCTGCCATGAAAAATTTCGCCATAAGTCCAGCTCCTCCGAAGAAAGTGTAGCGTCTTGATTATGGCATAGTTTGCACACTTTTGCAAGCGCGGCATACGATGAAGCAGGTGATGTTTCTTGGAAGAAAAGACAGTCTTTGACCTTGACGGATTCGATCAGGTCTGGCGCCGGGTAAACGGCGGGGCACCCTCATTGCCCCCACTGCCCCAAAGTACGGGCGCGGAATCTCTGAGGAGCTTCATCGAGCGTGCGGCAGAGGCGGCAGCGTTCTATACCGCGCTGGCGGCACACTCCGGCAGCGCCGCGCGGACGCTGCACCGGCTGGCGGAAGCCGAGCGGGCGCATCTGCGCCGGCTGCAGGTGGAGTATTTTCTGCAAGCTGGCGACACGTACGCGCCCAGCCGGTCGTGTCCGATGCGTGGGAGCGTGCTCAGCGACCTGCGTAAGGCCTATCTCAGCGAGCTGGCCAATGCGGAGCGCTATCGCCGCGCCGCACAGGCTGTGGAAACCGAGGAGCTGGCAGCGCTTTACGCGGAACTGTCGGAAGCAGAAACTGCACATGCCGCAGCCCTGCGCACCCTGATCACCGCCGCGCTGGCTTAACGCGCGAGCCCTGGCTCCGGCCTCGGAGTCGGGGCTTGTGGCGTTTGCGCACACCGCCCTGCGTCATCCCGCGCAAAATTTTGAAATCTGGCGCTTTGGGGCTTGACTTTATCGGGAATGTTTATTATAATGTTCAAGCTGACAATTTCAGAGTTGAAAGAGTTCGAGCGGACGTGGAGAAGTCGCGTAGTCCGGCCGAGCGCGCACGATTGGAAATCGTGTATACCCCATAAGGGTATCGAGGGTTCGAATCCCTCCTTCTCCGCCATAAAAGGCAGGCAATTTTGACAAAAATTGCCTGCCTTTTCATTTTGCCCAAAAGCCCTTGATTTCAGGCGCTTCCAGCCACAGGTCACTACAAAAAATAGCCGCCACGGAGCATTATCCGCAGCGGCTGTTTCGCATTTTCGGGTGCTCCCGGTACCTCTCTCCCGGACAAATCGTTCTCACAGAGGGGTATCGTTCAATTTGAGGGGCATCGTTCTCATAGAGGGTAAATCGTTCAATTTGACTTGTCCGAGACTTCCAACGATCCGAGCGTTACGCCGTTCTCATCTTTCCACTTGAAGTTCCCGCTCAAGGACGCGCCTCCGACAAAACTTGCAGCCGCTGATGGACTGGAGAGAAGAACATCGGCTGATAGGCAGTTGTTTTCGTCGATAAAGGCCCCATATCTTGTGCAATCTTTAAAAGCTCTTTTGGGGCAGGCTTTCGCGAAATTCGGATTAATCTGACTAGCGAACATTAAAAAAGCTATTGCACTTCGCTATTCTCATATAGATTTCTTGACAAATAATTCTGTCGAACGCGCGATTTTTCTTGCGCTTATCCGATATCTGTTGTAAAATGTAAAATAATACTATGTGGGCGCCTAATTATAAACTGTGGCAGACTATATGCACGACACTCTGTCGTAATGTAGTCGAGTATTGTTGTATCGTGGAGGCATATCAAATGGCGGCAAATTACAAAAAACTTTGGAAACTTCTGATAGACCGAGATATCAAAAGGGGGAGCTATCAAAAATGGCCGGAATAAGTGCTGCCTCAATCACAAAAATGGGGAATAATGGAAACGTGACAGCCGATGTCCTTGCTAAAATCTGCGTTTCCCTCGGATGCAATATGGATGATATTCTGGAAATAGTCCCGGGCGAAGATAATGAAGATGAGTAAGTCCTGTTTTAGGGACTGTACTTGTGCCATAATTATGATAGTGAAAGATAACGATTTATTGCCACAAGAAAAATGAGGTGTTTCGATGCCTGATGTATCACAAAAGACATCCACAGCTACGGAGCTGACTGACCAAAGCAAAACCGTATCGCTGTTCCAGTTTATCCGTGAACTGAATAAGCTCAAGCAAAAGGCGATCCTCAACATGAAGGATTACCCTTGGTCTTTTGCGCTCTCCTCTCTGCCGGAGGATCCGGAGAATATCAGCGTGTTCTACCGTGACCGCGTTGAGGATGAGACTGAAAACGAAGACGGCAGCCGGGAGAATGTCCTGCTCTCTGTTCATAAGCCGGAGTTTCAGAAATGCCCGGAGCCGGATGCTATCCTGAAGGACTGGCTTCTGCCCGGATGGGACAGCTATCGCAACGAGCCGGAGGTAAAAGAGTTCATTGAGCTGCCGCCGGAAAAGCCGGTGATCTCGCTGTTTGATAAGGAAGCTAAGGAAGCTGAGGAAGAACTCCGCCGCGAGCTGTTCACAGACAATGCCAGGCGCGTAAAGCGCTATGAAAAATGGATTGCCCTTCGTTCCAAGTGGGCAGCCAAACAGAAGATCACCGAGCGGACGAGAAACCTATTTGCCGATTTCTATCGTTTCTATTTTGAACTGCAGCGTGAAGCGGAGACGGAGGAGATCATTGTCGCCAACGGTATTCTGTGCGATGCGGAAAACTCTGAGATCCGTCACCCTGTCCTGACGCACCGCGTCAAGATGGAATATGATGCCGACAGCAATACCGTCAGCATCGTAGACACGGACACACCCTCCGAACTGTATTCCGTTGTCTTTCAGGTGATGGAAGATGTCAACCTCAGCGGCATCAATGCCCTGACGGAAGACCTGCAGAAGAACGACTATCACCCGCTCGACCGAAATGATACACCGGCATTTCTGAAAATACTGGTGCATCAGCTTTCCTCCAGCAGCCTTTTCTCCGAAGAGCCTATTCCTTACGGGGAGAAGACCCACGGCCGTTTGCTGCTCTATCTCAACCCCTGCTTTATTGTCAGAAAGCGTCTTGACGGCACCTTGAAAGCTATCGAGCGCATCATTGAGGATATTCAAGAAACCGGCGAGGTTCCGAAGCCCATCCGAGACATCGTCTCCGGTGGCACCATCGACATCCCGGAGGATACCGGTGAAGTACCCATCGAAGAACGCCTTGCCGCGGTCGGCGGGGAGAGCATCGATATTCTTCTTTCCAAAGAGGCAAATAAGGAACAGCTCGACATTGCCAAGCGCATCGAGCATTACAATGCCGTTCTGGTGCAGGGGCCGCCGGGAACTGGTAAGACCCACACCATCGCAAACCTCATGGGACATTTTCTCGCTCAGGGTAAAAGTGTCCTTGTAACGAGCTATACCAAGAAAGCCTTGAGTGTACTGAAGGAGAAGGTCGCTCCCGAATTACAGGATCTCTGCGTCTCCATGCTGGACGATTCCAATGTGGATATGGAGCGGTCGGTTGACGGTATCACGAGCTATACCTCCAGAACTACGTCTTTTGAGGTGAAGCGTGAGATGGACAGGCTCGCTGCTGAGCGGCGGGATATTATCCGCCAGCTTGCCGATGTCCGCAAGAAAATATATGCGATCATCCATCAGGAGTGCGGCTGCATCGTCCTGAATGGTGAGGCCATCTCTCCATCCAAGGCAGCAGCCTTCGTGGTGGAGCACACAGATGATTTGTCGTATATCCCGGGGAAAGTGCGCCTGTATGCGCCATTGCCTCTGAGCTTCGAGCAGCTTTCTGCTCTGTACCGCAGTAATGAGGGTGTTACAGCTGAAGACGAAAAGGAACTTGAAACCGAGCTTCCCACTCCTTCAAGCATAATGATCCCAAGCGATTATACGACCGCGTGGGATCAGCTTCAGTATACCCTTGGGAAAATTGAAGACATAGAAGCCGCAAATTCATGGAGCATTGAAAGCAACAGTACCGAGCAGGTCATTTCCTTCTCCGGCAGCTTTGGAGAGTTCTTCATGCCGTATCCGACGCTGGACGCTGTAGAGGACTTGAAACGGTATGCCACTTCCTTCGGTAAGATCAACCGTTGGATGAAAGCCGTTGCCGTTGACGGAAAGAGTGAAAATGCCTATCGTCAGCGATGGCAGATTCTCATGGAGGAAATACAGAAGGTCTGCGATTGCGCTGATGAGTATATAGCACAGTCTCTCGGCAAGCAGTTGTCTGTTGATGAGGGCATTTCCCTCAATACGATAAAAACCGCGTATGAACATATGCAGCCGATCTTCTCTGAAAACGGCAGAATCAGCAAGCTCACATTTATGTTCCACAAGGAATATGAGCAGTCCCTTGCCGCTGTGACTGTCAGCGGGAACCATCCCGCCTCCGCGGAAGAGTGCACTCTTGTCCTTAAATATATTGAATTACTGGAAGCAAGAAAGCGGTGCGGTGCCATCTGGGACGAGCTTCTTGTACCGAACGACGTTCCCGCATTTAGTGAGCTTAGCAAGAACGATCCGGAAAGAATAGCGGTGAACTGGATCTCGCCGATTGAAAAATACCTCAATTGGTACAGCACAGATTATGGGCTGCTTATCGGCAGACTTGTGGCGCTTGGAATCCCCGGCGATACACTCTTTAGGAAGGACATCCTCGATTCCGAGCTTACTGCTACCGATAAGATTCTCACATGCGTGGAACAGGTCATTCCTCAGATATGTGATGCCTGCATTTCAATTATCAAGGCTGAAACATACCGCTCGGCATTGAATACGCTGAGGGCTACTCTTACCTCCGGCAAGCGTGGCAACAGTATTCTCTGCAAGAAACTTGTGGCTGCTTCAGATGAGGGTAATTCTCCGGCTTACGCGGAAGCATATGCGGCACTGGAGAAAATGTATGGAAAGTATGAGCTTCAAAGTGCCCGCAATGAAGCTCTGACGATCCTTGAACCGATTGCTCCGCAATGGGCCGAAGCGATCCGCACCCGTCAGGATATTCATGGTGCCTGTACTGTCCCCGGCAATATTGGTGAAGCATGGAAATGGAAGCAGCTCTGCGGGATAATTGAAGACATTACCCAGAAGCCTTTTGCAGAGCTTCAGGCAGACAGCCTCCGTCTGAGCCGTGAATACCGAGATGTTACCTCAAAGTATGCCGAGAAGAGCGGCTGGTATCATCTGTTGAGAAGAACAGAAGCGGATATCAGCATGAAACAGGCTTTGGAAGGCTGGAGACTTACTGTCAAGAGCATAGGAAAAGGTACCGGCAAAAGAGCACCTATGCTCAAGGCAAAGGCAAGAGAACTGATGGTTCAGTGTCAGAAGGCTGTACCGTGTTGGATTATGCCCATCAACAAAGCACTTGAGAGTCTCGATCCTCGTGCCAACAGATTTGATATTATCATCATTGACGAGGCCAGCCAGTCTGATGTGTCTTCGCTTGCCATCCTGTACATGGGAAAGAAGCTCGTCATCGTTGGAGACGACCGTCAGGTAAGTCCTATGGCAGTCGGTGTTGAAGATAAGAAGATAAGTTCTTTACAGGAACAGTACATAAAGGACAAGATTCCGAACGCTCACTTGTATACGGCGAAAACCTCCATCTATGATATTGCGAAGACAACTTTCCAGCCACTGATGCTTCGAGAGCATTTCCGCTGTGTCCCTGAGATCATTGGTTTCAGCAATATGCTTTCTTATGACGGAAAGATCAGACCTCTGCGCGATGCCAGCAACAGCGTGTTGCTCCCGGCAGTTGTAAACTACCGTGTTTCCAATGGACATCGGGATGGAAAAACCAATCCTCAGGAAGCCAAAACAATCGTTGCACTGATGCAGGCATGTTTTGAGCAGCCTGAATATGACGGAAAGTCATTCGGTGTAATTTCCTTGCTTGGAGATGAACAGGTCAAGCTGATACAGCAGGAAATAGAGCGTAATCTAAAGCCTCGTGACATCATTGGGAGAAGCATTCTGTGCGGTAATTCTGCCAACTTCCAAGGTGATGAGCGTGATGTCATTTTCCTCAGCTTGGTGGATAGTGGAACAGGCAGCGGTCCAATTCACATGCTGAACTTCGGGCCGGACGACTCTTACCGCAAGCGTTACAATGTCGCTGTCAGTCGTGCAAGAGACCAGCTATGGGTCGTGGATTCGCTCGATCCGACAACTGATCTGAAGCCCGGAGATATCAGGAAAACGCTCATAGATTATTCGTTAGATCCGAAAGCATCGGAAGCAACTCATGCCGAAATTGTAAAGAAGGCTGATTCTCCTTTTGAAGTGTCCATTGCCAACGCCCTTGCAGACAGAGGATATCATCTCGTCCAACAGTGGAAAGTCGGCAGCTACCGGCTTGATATTGTTGCTGTATGCGGCAAAAAGAAAGTCGCTATCGAATGCGATGGAGAACGGTGGCATAGTGGCGAAGAAAAGATCCGTGAGGACATGGAGCGGCAAACCATCCTTGAACGTCTCGGTTGGAGATTCATCCGCATCCGTGGAAGCGAATTCTATAAGGACTCCGAAAAAACAATCGAGAGGGTTATCTCTGAGTTAACAAGCTACGGTATTACCCCCGAAGATTCTGCGGAAACTTCAAGTGCTGAACGAGAAACAGAGTTGCTTAAGCGAGTAAAAGCGCGTGCGTATGAGATACTTGAAGGCAGAGACGATCTTCAGCCGAAGCATGATTTAGAAATTATTGCCGCAGCCCTTGACCCCAAATCAGACTCGCCGGAAAATGAATCGTCTAAAGTGCTCGAACCGCCGCTTGTTCCTTTGAGAGAAAAAAGAGACGACAAAGCAGAAGTTAGGCAAGAAAACCGGGCAGATGCTGTTGAGGCTCCGGTAAAACCAAAAACTCCCCTGAGACCTGTGAAGTCAGAACAGCTTGGAGTTGAAAAAACTGCCACGTCCAATACACCTGAGAAGACTATCACTCATTCATCACCTGCAAATAAACCGGGAAGCAGAGGAAATAAACCAGCTGCCGGTCAGCAGTCCTTATTCAGCACTCCCCTTGCAGGGGAGAAACCCACGAAGAGATCAAATGGAGCTGAATTTATCGAAGAGCTTAAGGAACACCAAATAGAGTTTGTAGATAACCGCAAGCAATCCAATATTGTATGGGTCATCTACAACAAGGATAGCAAAGAGTTAATTGAAAGCGCCATAAGCAAATATAGTCTTAAGTCAAAATTGGAAAGACGCGGCGCAATCGCCACAGGAAACCGCCCTGCATGGTGCGTAATGATATAGGAGGAATATCAATGGCTTTTCAAAAAGAACTGAAGTTTGAAATCATCAACAGCGTGGGTGTCATCTCGGAACAGCCAAGCGGCTGGAAGAAAGAACTCAATCGAGTTAGTTGGAACGGCGGAGAACCCAAGTATGATATTCGTGATTGGTCTCCTGACCACGATAAGATGGGTAAAGGAATCACCTTGACCGAGGCAGAGCTTCGTTCTCTCAAGTCTATTATTGACGAGGAAATCAGACTGCTCGAAACCGATCTCTAATCGAAGGAACACGGTTATAACACAATTATTTGAAGAGAACATCTTGATTACTCGATGGTGTTCTTTGTCCCACTGGGTTCTCCATTGAACACGGCAATGACCCGGCTGGCATGATCCACCATCCACTCGTTTTGGCGATGGTAGGCTCTGGCATTGTATCCGGGGTAAATGTACTTCACGAGATCCGCCTGCTCCAGCAACTCCTGATATGCTTGTTTCCAGCCGGAGGTCCAGCAATCCTCAAAGCCCCGGAACGGGAGGGCAGCGAGCAGGTGAAGGCCAGGATTTTGCTTCCGTAGCCGGACGACAATCTGACCTGCCAAATGTCCACGCCGTAGGCCATGCCCGTGATGAACGTGGTGTATCCGTCAGCGATGGCCTGTTGGATTGCATTCTCCAGATTGGCCTTTATTTCCTTCCCAGAGCGTCGGAGTTTCTGCGGCCTACGGCCTGTAAAGCAGCACCGATGCATTCTCATTTCACTTTCCATCATGGTGCCCCCAAATCATAAATGCCTATAGCGCCGAGCAGACTTTTCATCTGTCCGGCGCTATTTGCTTACCGTCTTTCAACAAACCATCGACCGATGTTGTTCCCAGCCAGGCTGGCGCTCCGCTCAAAGAACAGGTAGCTTTGCTTCCCATCGATCATGATAGTGTAGCGGTCGCCCTGACCTCCTGCCCTCATTGCAGTAGCCTGACGAATATTAAGTACCCGGTGGATCTCATATTTTGTACCGTCCTCCCACGTAATTTCCCGTGGGAGCATGGTGCCGTCTGACCTGAATGCGACATCAACTGGCACATGGACTTTCAAGTTTTTCGAGTCCATTATCGAATATCAACTCCTAATAGCGGTCCGCGACCCAAATTACTTCCCGACGTTCTCCGGCGCGTCACAGCAGAGCGTATGCCGGATTCTCTCGCTATCCGGCCTGCAGCACAGGAAGTACTTCCCGGCCTTCCCCAGCTCGGAAGTGAAATAGAGATTTTCACCGTTCTGATCACAATAGCACAGGTATACCGCCCTGCTCTGGAGCGACTCCTTCGGCGCAGGCATCTCAATGCGGATAACAAGGATGGGGGCGTCATCCTTGTCCCGGTAATAAACCTTGTGTGTTTCTGCATAACTATCTTGGATACTCTCTTCACCAGCTTCGGCATAAAACCACTGCATCACTGGATTCGCATTTCCAAGTATCCGGGACAGCAACATCGGCCCGGACGTGTAAAGCTCATCCGGGAGCAGGTACTGCTCAACCACATACCGTGGGTCATGAACAAGAGCCATTAAGCATCATCTTCTTTATCGCATAAGCCTCGATCTCACCCCAATCCTCGTCGGTCATGAAAAACTCGTAGAGGGGGATGTCGAGCTTGCAACAAATCCGTTCAATAGAATCAAGGGGGAGCTGGCCATTCCGGGCCTCTGCGTTTTTCAGCGTCGAATACGGGATATCGCATATCTGCGAAAGTTTATAAAGGGAAAGACCACGACCCGCCGTCAGTTCCTTCAGCCGTGCAATGGTGTCCATCGTTTAACCCCCCTTTGCCTGTATTGGCGGGAGCTATCTCCGCTGTACACTCCCATTCTAAACTCTTTGGTGTTCACAAAAACAGACTCTGTTTAAGACACGCCCAACAATTTGGGAAATTGTGCTGGGCCGGACTGATGGATGCACTGAACGCTGAGTCAAATCGTCCAGAGAGCGAAATTTTCGCCGAGATTGCCCCGAAATACGGCAAGACTGGAGACAAGCTCAAACAGTTTATGAGAGACATGATGGGGAAAATCTATTGAAATAAAAAAGCCGCTCCGGCGCGGGAACACCGGGGCGGCCATAATTCAACATTTCAGTCTGCCGTAGTTATCAATTCTTTCGTAGCGGTTGTTTTTGCGGACTTTCGATTGTCTTTCGTCAGTGCGTTTTTCCAATCTTCCTGAAAACCAATATCATTGAGCTCTATTGCATTCTCATACTTATCGATCAAGCTTTCAATACCAGCCAAAACGACTGAGTTCCATGTATCACTATCTGGATACAGCATTTTTGCAGCAATTATCTCATCAAATAGCGACATTCCCATCGGAGGATCTCCTTCTTGAGGCGCTGCAGGAATCGACGGAAAATTGCGAAAATAGAGTCTCCCATAGTGTGCACAAATGTTTCGGAGATCAGTACAGCACTTGAGCCAACTTTGCACTTTCTCTTCATCTGAGAAAATCGTTTGATTCGCTAGATTGATTCGATCTCTGCGCTTCATGTCACTAAAGAATTTTGATGTCATGCCAAACGAAAATAGCTCCACTGCAGCCCACACAGGAAAGTTACCACCATACTTAAACTTATGGTGCTTAACAATTTTAGAATTACGATTGTTTTCAATCTCACGATTGAAGTTTTTTAAAAATTTATCGTGTTGATGTTTTGAGTTGAAATTTTTTCGATCCATATACCCCATTGGCCCATAGGCATGTCCATGGTAGTATGCGAGCTGCGAGCGCATAAAAATCTCTATTTGTTCCAACGCGCCAAGTAAAAGCAGCCTCATTTCGCGGTCAAATTCATAGATCTGATAAACTCTCTCAAAATCTGTACCTTCAATATACGTCCCATCATCTTTCCGGAAGGGCAAGAAATAGGCGGTAAACCGATAATAATTCAATTGCGATAAAACCATCTCCGCAAAGTCTTCATCCTGTATATTGCAGCCGCGTTCTTTTATTTTTTCAATTTGCTGGCTGTATGTAGTAGCTGGCTTTATCTCCATAAAAGCACCGCCATATAATAATTGTTCCCCCGGGGACACATCACGCAGAGCGGAGAGGTGCGGGGGATCCTGTTGCTTATATTATAAATCGTTTTGCATAATTTTCAATACGTAAAATGCACAAAACACACTTAAACTTATTCTAAATATCCGCAACTGAACGTAACTAAACGAAATTATCCGCAACTGAACGTAAATAAAGCAAAACAATAAAAGAGTGTCTTATTGAAACTTCTTTCACTATATTTTTCAAGTACTACTAAAACATCAAAAAAGCTGCCCTCAGCGCTACCAACGCCAAGGGCGGCCAAGAGAGCAGCAAACTTTGGCGAGTCTCACTGCTCTCTCATTTTAGCATGGGAGGATTGTCATGGTAAGCAGAAAAGATAAATACTATAAACGCCCGGATGGGCTTTATGAGGCCATCCGCATCATCAACGGAAAGCGAAAAGCTTTCCGAGGGCGCAGTCCGCAAGAGGTTGAGCAGAAGATGATCGCCTACAAAGGCGAGGTTGAACGCGGCAGGCTGTTCCGAGAGGTTGCAGAGGAATGGGAAGAAATCCACTTCCCCACGCTTGCCCCTAACACTCTAAAGGGTTATCGGCCAGCCAGCAGGCGAGCAACGGAGCGTTTCGGCGATACGCCGATTCGTCAGATCAAGTCGCCGGATATCAAACGATTCATCAACGAATTTGCGCGCGCCGGAAAGGGGCAAGCCAGCAGAGCGCAGAAGACCGTCACAAACCAGCTCCTTGTTCTGAATCTGATCATGGGTTACGCCGCCGAGAGTGGGGAAATTGATTACAATCCTTGCGCCAATGTGTCCATCCCGAAGGAGCCATCGAAAAAGCGCAGAGAAGCCGCCAGTTCCGAAGACGAAGCCAAGGCAAAGAACGCGGCAGACGTTTGGCTGCTGCCCTATTTTATTCTCTATACCGGTCTCCGGAAAGGCGAGGCTCTGGCCTTGACTGATGGAGACATCGACCGCAAAAAGAAGATCATCCATGTAACAAAGAGCGTGTACCATATCAGCAGCAAGCCGTACATCAAAAAGCCGAAAACAGAGGCCGGCACTCGAGTCGTCCCAATTCTAGATCAACTCGCGCCAAAGATACCAAAGCGGCGGAAAAAGAGCTATACTTATTTTCTGACGACGGAGGTAAAACGCCGCTTACAGAAATGCAATACCAAAAGCATTGGGATCAATTTGTTGAAGCCACCGGAATCACGTGCACCGCGCATCAACTCAGGCACAGCTTTGCAACGATGCTTTTTGAGTGCGGCGTACCGGTAAAAGACGCTCAGGATTTATTGGGGCATTCCACGACCGCCATGACGCAGGATATTTACACATATATCCGGGACGCACACTGTGAAGAAACAGCGCAGCTCATCAACCAAAAGCTGTGCAAAAAATAGCCCTATTTGACTAAGCAAAAACGCTATAATGAATGAGACTACGAATGTTTCGGCGGGGAATCTCTGTTGTTTGGATACACAGAAATTACACAGAATGGTTTGAACCCATTGATATTGCAAGAAATATATTGGCTTCGAATCCCTCCGTCTCCGCCACGTCGTCGCGGACTTCATACCGTTCGCGACGACGTTTTATTTTAAAAAGTCATCGTGCATTTCACGGCGGAAAATCCCCGGCGTCCGTCACTTTGGAAGCTTTGCGGGTTCCGGAAAAAGATAGCGGGCGCGGTATTCCTCATACCGGCGGCTGAACTGCTCGCTGCTCTCTTTCTGACGGCTGAGGTAGGCGTGCGTGTCGAAGCTGCCGTGCGTGACTTCGATGAGCGCCACGGCGATGTTGCTGCAGTGGTCGGCAATGCGCTCGTAGTTGGTCAGCAGATCGTCGAGCACAAAGCCGTAGCGGATCGAGCACTGCCCGTTTTGCAGACGGGCGATGTGCCGCGTCTTGATTTCGCGCACCAGCCCGTCGATGACCTGCTCCAGCGGCTCAATCTTACCGGCGAGGTACACGTCCTTTTGCACAAAGCATTCAAAGGTTCGCGTGACGATATCCTGTATCGCCTCCTCCAGCACGGCCAGCTCTTCCAGCGCCTGTTCGGAAAAATGAATGCCCTTTTCGTGGATCTCGCGGCCGGATTTCATGATGTTCACGGCGTGGTCGCCGATGCGCTCAAAATCGCCAATCGTGTGCAGCAGCATGTTCACGGTTCGGCTGTCCGCCTGCGTCATTTCCTGCATGGAAAGCTGCACCAGATAGGTCCCCAGCATATCCTCGTGCCGGTCAACGGACGCTTCGGCGCGTTCAATAGAATCGGCCAGCGTGTCGTCCCACGTATGCGTCAGGCGGATGGCGTTCAGCAGGCTCGTGCGGGCAAGCGCGGCCATGTCGCCGGTGGTGACGGCGGCGCGGTCAACTGCAACGGCAGGCGTCGCCAGCAGGCGGGGATCCAGCAGGGAAAACGGCTCTTCCGCCGCATCCGGATCGTCCCGGATGGTGAGCATGGCGAGCTTCTCCAGCACACGGCTGAGCGGCAGCAATACCATCGTGGTGATGAAATTGAACGCGGTGTGCACGATTGCGATGCCGAGCGCCGACACCGTTCCGTCCAGGAACGAAAAATGCAGCAGCGCGTTGAGCGGATAGAACAGGCACAAAAACAGCAGCACGCCGATGACATTGAAATACAGATGCACCATGGCGGCGCGGCGGGCGTTTTTGTTCGTGCCGATGGAAGAGATCAGCGCCGTCACGCAGGTGCCGACGTTCTGACCCATGATGATGGGGAGCGCACTGCCGAAGGTGATTGCGCCCGTGGCGCTCAGCGCCTGCAGAATGCCGACGCTCGCGGACGAGCTTTGGATGACTGCCGTCAGTACGGCGCCGGCCAGCACGCCCAGCAGGGGATTTTGAAACGCGACGAACAGGTTCGTGAACCAAGCCTCGGTTTTCAGCGGTGCCACGGCGTTCGACATGGCCGTCATCCCGGTCATCAGCACGGCAAAGCCGATCAGGATGGTGCCGGCGCTTTGCCGCTTTTCGCTTTTGCAGAACATGTACAGAAGGATACCGAAAAACGCCAGAATCGGGGAAAAGGAGGTCGGCTTCAGAAGCTGTACGAAGAAGCTGTCTCCCTGAATGCCGGAAAGACTCAGCAGCCAGCTTGTGACCGTCGTGCCGACATTGGAGCCCATGATGACGCCGATGGCCTGCCGGAGCTGCATGATGCCGCTGTTGACGAAACCGACCACCATGACCGTAGTGGCGGACGAGCTTTGAATCACGGCCGTGACGAGCAGACCGAGACAAAAGCCCTTGACAGGCGAGTCTGTCAGCTTGCTCAAAATCTTTTCTAATTGTCCGCCGGCCTGACGCTCCAGCGCCTTGCCCATGACATCCATACCAAACAGAAACAGCGCCAGACCACCCAGCAGCGCAAATACATGGAAGATCGACATCCGCACATTCCTCACAATCGTTCTTTTCTCTGATTTTACACAAATCCAGTATACCGGAGCGACTGTAAAATCCGCGACCAGCCCCATGTAAAATCTATGTAAAGCGCGGACGAATTTGTCTCTTGTTCAGTTTGCGAAAGCAGAGCGCGGTTTATTCCCTGGTTTGGCCGCAAGAAACGTCGCCCGAAGCGCTGCGCACAGGCGGCATAGAGAGAATCAACGATCAGCTTTTGGGCATCCGGGCGGAACAGTGCCTGCAAAAGATATTTTTTGGGCGAAAATTTTTTGGCCAAACATGTGCGTTCTATGTGGGATTTTATTTAAAATATGCTAAAAAATCTTATATAAGATGCGAAATCTATTGACTTTCTTTACATGTCACTGTAAAATGATGAAAAAAAGATGTTAAAAAGATACTAAAAGCTGTGTTTTTTGGCATGCATGGGGGCGATGCACAGGGACTCGAACGACATTGACGCGATTCTGAAATGAGAAAACTATTTGAGAACAAAGAAAGGAACCTTGCGATGAAGAAAAAAGTAATATCCCTTGTTTTGGTATGTATGCTGGTCGTGGCGCTTATGGTCCCTTCGGCGTTTGCGGTCAACTTCACCGACGTCGGAGAAACGTATTGGGCAAAGCAAATCATTGACCGCTGGAGTGAAACCGGCGTTGTGCAGGGTGTTGGCAATAACATGTTTGAGCCCGAACGCAACATGACACGTGCGGAGGGGATGCAGGTTTTTGCAAACCTCCTCAAGCTGACTGACAAGGGTGATGTCAGCGTATACGAGGATGTTGTGGCCGGTGAGTGGTACTACGATGCGGTCTCCGCCTGCGTTGCCAACGGCATTACGATCGGCGTTGCCAGCAACAAGATGGATCCCAATGGAACCATCACCCGTGAGATGTTCTTTACCATGTTTGCACGTGCACTGAGTATTCCGGCGGCGGACGAATTGGATATTCCTGCTGTTGATGCCGATCAGATTTCGGAGTGGGCACAGGGCGCGATCTATGCGCTGATCAATAACGGTTATGTTCTTGGCACGTCTGCTGACGAGCTCACCATCGAGCCGCAGCGGGCGATCAAGCGCGCTGAGGTAATGGCGTTGCTGGATCAGACGATCGTCGAGTATGCGACCGAGGATGGTACTGTTGACCTTAAAGCCCCTGGCGTCGTTCTTCTCGTTGCAGAAAATGTGACGGTGACTGGTGAGGCGGATGCGACGGTCGTAGTTGCTTCCGAGGGTGCAAAGATTTCCCTGAGGGGCTACACAGGAGCAGCGACGGTTTTGGTTCTGAGAAGTGATGTGACTGTGACGGATGCGCCTGTGGGCACCATCGTGACGACTGTTGCAAAGGCGACCGGCGTGACCGTTAACGGCGACGATGTGCCGGCGAATACCACGGTCGTCGTGAAGGAAGCGGACACCGATCCTAGCACCAGTACTGGTAGCAGCACCGGTAGCAGCACCGGTACGACCACTGGCAGCAGCACGACCACTGGCAGCAGCACGACCACTGGCAGCAGCA
>JABLYK010000077.1 GCA_018265835.1 Oscillospiraceae bacterium
CGCTTCTCTCACAGGCAGTTTTGTTGGTTTATGCCGCTGTATAGACCTTTTCCCAGCGGACAGTCGCGTAGAACACGATCGAGAGCGCCGCTGCGATCGTCCAGCCGATGGGCCAGGAAATCCAGATGCCGGTCGTGCCGAGCGCGGTGCGGGAAAGCACCTCCGCCAGCGCCACGCGGAGCACCAGATCGGTGAACGTCGCAATCATGAACTTCTTCATAAGGCCCGCGCCGCGGAGCACACCGTCGGAGACGAGCTTGGCAGACACGATGAAGTAGAACGGCGCGATGATGCGCAGGAACGCAACGCCTGTATCCATTGCCTGCCCCGTGGGGCTCTCAAGGAAGATGTGTACAAGTGGCTGCCCGGCGAACACATAAAGTGCCACCAGCGGCACGCACAGCGCCCAGACGAGTTTGATACCAGCCCGAAAGCCGGACTTGATGCGATCATATTTGCTGGCCCCGAGGTTCTGCGCCGTATAGTTGGAAATGCCGTTGCCGAGCGTGGTAAGGGACGTGATAACCATGTTGTTGAGCTTCACCGCCGCAGAGTAGCCTGCCATGACGGCCGCGCCGAAGCTGTTGATGACGCTCTGGATGATGATGTTGCCGACGGAAATAAAGCTCTGCTGCAAGATGCTCGGAATGGCGATGACCGCGAACCGTCCAAAATGGTTCCACGAGAAGATCTTTACTTTTCCTTCCGTCGGGATTTTCGCAAAGCGGCGGAAGACGACCACAAGCGCCAGCACGCAGCTGATTCCCTGGCACAAAAACGTCGCCCAGGCAACACCGGCAACGCCCATGTTGAACGCCGTAACAAACAGAATATCGACCGCGATATTAGACGTGGACGAGCAGGCAAGAAAGATAAACGGCGTTTTGGAGTCGCCCAGCGCTGAGAAAATGCCGGTTGCGACATTGTAGAGGAACACGAACGGCAGACCGTAAATGTAAATGTCGAGGTATAATTTCGAGTCCGCGAAGACCTCTTCCGGCGTTTTGATAAGCCGGAGTAAGCTGTCGCAGCAGAGCGTGCCGACAAGCATCAGCGCCGCGCAGATCACGCAGCTGGAAATGAGCGCCGTGTAGACCGTCGTCTTGAGGTCATTATACTGCTTCGCGCCGAAAAACAGCGCCGCCAGAACCGAACACGCGATGTTGCAGCCGAAGGCAAACGCGATAAAGATCAGCGTAATTTCGTAGCTGTTGCCGACGGCGGCGAGGGCGTTGTCGCTGATGAATTTGCCGGCCACAAAGCTGTCCGCGATGTTATAGAGCTGCTGGAAAATGATGCTGCCAAACAGCGGCAGACAGAACTGCCAGAGGACCTTCTCGGGCCTGCCTGTCGTCAGATCCTTATTCATGTTGCATCGCCTCCTTCGCGGATGCAATAACGCTTGCCGCGCCGCTTACGCCGTATTCGCTCGACGAGAGCATCAGATCGTAGCTTTCCGGTTCGCCCCAGAGTGTGTCCGCGTAAAAATCAAAGTGGTGCTTGCGCATCCGGTCGACCTTCTGCGCCTTATGAAGAGCGCGTTTTTCATCCAAATTATTACGCGCTGCAATGCGCTTTGCCCGGTCGGCGCTATCCGCATAGATGAAAACGGAAAGCGGACGGTAGCCTGCGGCCCGCAGAATGGCGGAGGCACACCGGCCAATGATGACGCAGTCACCCTTTTCTGCAAGCTCTAAAATCGCGCGGCGCTCGGCTTCAAAGACCCGCGCTTCTTCCGAGTAAAACGCCTCGCCCAGCGCGGCGGTGTCCGCAAAGGGATTGCCCGAGACGGCAATGCCAAAATCCTCGCCCTTTTCGTCGTATTCCGCGACGGCGGTTTCGGAAAGCCCCGCTTCCTGCGCGGCTTTTTGAATGAGGCATTTATCGTAGCAGGGAATCCCCAGCTTTTTTGCGACTGCTTCGCCAATTTCCCGGCCGCCGCTGCCATACTGGCGGCTGATGCAGATGATCGTCCGTTCCATCTTTTTTCGCTCCTGTCTTACATTTTTTCTCTTGACCGCCCCTATCGTAGCAGAAAAATGAAATATGTAAAATCTATATTTGACATTTCCGATATATCAAAATAGAATGGCAGAAGAGAAACGAATGCACGGAGGGTGCCATGTATATCAGCTACGAGTATTACCGGATTTTCTATCACGTCGCCAGGTGCGGCAATCTGACGAAGGCGGCGGAGGCGCTGCAGAACAGCCAGCCAAACTTAACACGCGCGATTCGGAACTTAGAGGCGGAGATCGGCTGTCCACTCTTTTCGCGCACGAATCGGGGCATGATTTTGACCCCGGAGGGCGAGGGTCTGTACCGGCACATAAAGATCGCCTGTACGGAAATTGAAGCGGGCGAAGCCGCCGTGACGCAGAGTCGGACGCTCGAGCGCGGAAACGTGTTTCTGGCAGCAAGCGAGGGTGCGCTTCGGTGTTTACTCCTGCCGGTACTTAAAAGGTATCAGGAAAAGTACCCCGGCGTGCATCTTCGCATCAGCAACCACTCCACGCCGCAGGCCGTCGCGGCGCTGCACGAGACGACGGCAGATTTTGCGGTCATCACAACGCCGGTTACGCTCTCGCCGTCTCTCACGCAGACGATCGTCAAAGAAATTCGGGAGGTTCTGATCTGCGCGCCGGCCTTTTCCGGTTTGCTTGGACGAAGCGTCGCGCTTTCCGAGCTGGAAGCGTATCCACTCATCACGCTCGGCGCGGGCACGACCTCCCATGCGTTCTACGTCTCTGTTTTCACCGCGCAGGGCGTTGCTTTTCAACCCGCCATCGAAGCCGCCACGGCTGACCAGATCATCCCAATGGCAGAAGCGGGTCTTGGCGTCGGCATCGTGCCGGAGGCGTTCATTCGTCCGTCTGATAATGTGCGCCGCATCGAACTGCAAGAGCCCCTCCCGCTGCGTGCCGTGTGCATCGTGAAACGGAAGGGGCAGCCCCTGAGCGTCGCCGCGAGGGAGCTGGAGCGGATGCTGCTGGCGGCTGGGGCTCAGAGCACCTGACTCAGATTTGCGGCTTCAAAAGCCGAAGCAGCTTTTCTTTTCTGTAATGCAGCGTCATCACCGGGATTCCTGTTTTCTCGCTGTAGGCACGCAGGGTCAGCGGCGGCGTTTGCAGATATAACGCACGAAGCAGCGCCGCGTCTTCCTCCGGAAGTGCATCTACTACTTCACGAACGCGCTGCACGGCAAGGGTATG
>JABLYK010000033.1 GCA_018265835.1 Oscillospiraceae bacterium
GAGCATGATGCGGTTGTCCACCTTGCCGATGGCCGCTGCCTGCACAGCGGAGGAAAGGGCGATGCCGAGGTCGATGTACATCATTGCGCAGTTTGCCCCCGCGCTTTTACATGCGCCGCAGGTTTCAAACCCGCAAAAGCCGCAGTGCCGCACGCCGCGGTAACTGCGCTTTACGCCGACCAGCACGACTGCCTGACTGCTGCGCACATTTTCCGCATCGCGGGACATCCATGCTTCCACGCCGCCGCGCTTGCCGATCTCGATCATCTTGTCGGCCAGCGCGGCCTTGTCTTCGCCGGTCAATACCAGCGTATGTACCACGTCCTTGCCGTGCGCTTTCGGCGCGGTGCGGGCGGCGGCGCACATGTGTGCCGCGGTGGCCAGAACGGCCTGCTCCTCCATTTGCTTGCTCGGATAAATCATGGAAATGACTCCTTTCCCGCTTTCCAGCGGTTCCTTTTTCGGTTTATGCGTGCATATACACGATTCTGCAAAAACAAAATTTATGGGTCGTATAACTTATTTAAAATGGCATATAACGTGGCCAAATCTTCTTTTCCGAGGCGGTTTTCCATTTCGGCCTTGGCGCGCTCCAGATATGGAAGCCCCTGCCTGCGTGTGCGTTCGCCCAGCTCCGTGAGCTGCAGGGAGCGGCTTCGCTGCCCGGCGGCGGAGATATCCCGAATCAGCCCGCGATGGATCAGCGGCTGGAGTGTGCGCACAAGCGTGGTGCGCTCCAGACCGACGTAGGCGGCAAGCTCGCTGACGCAGCAGGTGCCCAGACGGCTCAGATTCTCCAGCAGCGAAAACTGATTGACCGTCAGCCCAACCGGCTCCAAAAACCGGTCGTATAAAGCGGAGACCGTGTTTGCGGCCCGGCGCAAATTGATGCAGTAGCAGCTGCTTTTGCTTTTTCCCATACGGCAACCTCAAGTGATTTCTAATCGTGTATATACACGATAATGCAGGCCCATCAGTTTGTCAAGCAATTTCTGAAAATTTTGCAGATTTGCCGCTGCGCATATCCTGCTGCAAAAATGCTGAAACTAACCTTGGCAAACTGGCATACAGCATCCGCGCAGTGCACGCTGGAATGTATTTTTTAAGGAGGAGTAACCATGCACAAAGATTTTATCGACACCAATGAATTCACAAAGCAGGAGCTGCTGGACATCATCGACCTGTCGCTGGCCATCAAGCGGGCGATTCATCACGGGTATTATCCCCCGCTGATGAAAAATATGACGCTGGGCATGATCTTCCAGCAGTCGTCCACGCGCACGCGCGTCTCGTTTGAGACGGCAATGGCGCAGCTCGGCGGCCATGCGCAGTATCTCGGACCCGGCATGATCCAGCTTGGCGGACACGAAACCATTGGCGACACGGGCAAGGTGCTGTCCCGCCTCGTGGACGTCGTCATGGCGCGCGTGATCGACCACCAGACCGTCGTCGATCTGGCGAATGCCTGCACGATCCCGGTGCTCAACGGCATGTCCGACTACAACCACCCCACGCAGGAGATCGGCGATCTGTGCACGATCGTGGAGCACCTGCCGCAGGGCAAGAAGCTCGAGGACTGCAAGGTTGTCTTCGTCGGCGACGGCACGCAGGTGTGCGCCTCGACCGGCTTCATCACGACGAAGCTCGGTATGCAGTTTGTCCACTACGGGCCGAAGGGGCATCAGCTGAACGAGCAGCACAAGCAGATTCTGGAGGCGAACTGTCGCATCTCCGGCGGCACGTGGGAGGTTACGGACGACCGCGACGCTGTGCGCGGCGCGGACTTCATCTACACCGACGTGTGGTACGGCCTGTATGAGAGCGAGACGCCGAAGGAGGAGCGCGTGCGCACCTTCCACGACTATCAGGTCAACCGGGAGCTGATGCAGCTTGCCGGGATCGGCTGCAAATTCCTGCACTGCCTGCCGGCGACGCGCGGCGAAGAGGTTACGGACGAGGTTGCGGACTCCGCCGCGTCCCTCTGCTGGGAGGAGGCGGGCAACCGTCTGACGGCCATGCGCGGCCTGCTCGTGTATTTCACGCGCAACCGCCCGTGCCACTCCGAGCTGGAGATTGCCGCCGCGCAGGAGGAGCTGGACTGCTTCCTCGCCGAGCGGTTTTGCGGCTGCGAATAATACGAATCTCCGCTTTTCCTTGGCGAATCGTATCAAAGAAGGGTTTTAAAACATGGAACGAAAAAAATTTCGGCTGGCGGACGTCATCCTGTCGGTCATCTGCGTGGTGTTTGTCGCGGAGGCGGCCGCGCCGGTGGCGTCCATCGGCAACAGCCAGTATTTCTGGTGGCTGTTCATGATCGTCGCGTTCTTGCTGCCGTACGGGCTGATCTCGTCGGAGCTGGGAACGACTTATGCGGGTGACGGCGGCCTGTACGACTGGATCAACAAGGCGTATCCGGAGACGAACTGGGGCGCGCGCGCCTCGTGGTATTACTGGATCAATTTCCCCCTGTGGATGGCGTCGCTTGCGGTTGTGTGCCCGGAGCTGCTGACGGTCATTACCGGCGTGGAGTTCGGCGTGATCCCGAAGCTGCTCATTGAGCTGGCCTTTATCTGGATTGTGACGTGGATTGCATTTTACCCGGTGTGCGACAGCATCGTTATCCTGAACATCAGCGCTGCCATCAAGGTGCTGCTTGCGCTGACAGTCGGCGTGCTGGGCATCTATTATGTGGTGAAAAACGGCTTCGTGAACGACATGGCCGGGCGCACGTTCCTGCCGTCGTTTGACCTGAACAGCCTGTCGTATATCTCCGTCATCATCTTCAACTTCCTCGGGTTTGAGGTTGTGTGCACCTATGCGGACAACATGCGCGACCCCAAGCGCCAGATTCCGCAGGCGATCGTCACCGGCGGCATCGTGATTGCTGCCATTTATCTGTTTTCCGCGTTCGGCATTGGCGCTGCGATCCCGACGGACGAGATCAGCGTTGATTCCGGCCTGATCGACGCGGTGGCGCTCATGACCGGCAAAACGAGCGGCTTTTTCGTCGGCGCGGTGGCGCTGCTGTTTCTGGTGACGCTCTTTGGCAACATGATCTCGTGGTCGATGGGCGTGAACTCCACGGCAGCCTACGCGGCGGAAAACAACGATATGCCGGGCGTTTTTGCAAAGCGCTGGCGGAAAAATGATATGCCTATCGGCGCGGCGCTGACTTCCGGCGTGGTGGCGACGGTCATCTGCCTGCTGGGCGTGGTGATCGAGGCGGTCTCGCCCGATTCGTCGCTGTTCTGGAGCTTTTTCGCGCTGAACCTCGTCATGCTGCTGCTGAGCTACGTGCCGGTATTCCCGGCGTTTTTGAAGCTGCGCGCTGTGGACCCGGACGCCGAGCGCCCATTCCGCGTGCCGGGCGGACCGGGGATGCGCAAGGTGCTCGCTTATGTGCCGATGGCGCTGATCCTCATCTCGATCTTCTTCACGGCCGTTCCGCTCTCCGGCGATGCGGAGACGCTTTCGTACTACCTGCCGATCACGATCGGCTCGATCATCAGCATCATCATCGGCGAGATTCTGATCGCCGCGCGCCGTCACCGGCGGCATGGAACACATTGATTACTTTGGGAGGTTTCTGATATGGCAAAACGAATCATCGGCTCCACGCCGAAGCTGGACGGGTATCGTATGCCCGCCGAATTTGAACCGCAGTCCGGCATCTGGATGCTCTGGCCGGAGCGCAACGACAACTGGCGCGGCGGCGCCAAGCCCGCGCAGGAGGCGTTTGCAAACGTTGCAAAAGCCATCGTGCAGTTTGAGCCGGTTACGGTGTGCGTCTCGCCTGCGCAGTACCGCAACGCGCGCGCCCGCCTGCCGGGCGAGGTGCGCGTGGTGGAAATGGTCAGCGACGATGCGTGGATCCGCGACTGCGGTCCGACGTTCCTCATCAACGACAAGGGCGGCCTGCGCGCCGTGGACTGGGAGTTCAACGCCTGGGGCGGCCTGCACGACGGCCTGTATTTCCCCTGGGACAACGACGACCAGATCGCGCAGAAGGTCTGCGAGATTCAAAACGTCGATTCCTACCGCACGGAGGGCTTCGTGCTCGAGGGCGGCTCCATTCACGTGGACGGCGAGGGCACGGTTCTCACGACCGAGATGTGCCTGCTGTCCGAGGGGCGCAACCCCGATATGACGAAAGAGCAGATCGAGCAGATGCTCCGCGACTATCTCAACTGCGAAAAGGTCATCTGGATCAAGGATGGCATCGACCCCTACGAGACCAACGGCCACATTGACGACGTGGCGTGCTTCGTCGCGCCCGGCGAGGTCGCCTGCATCTGGACGGACGACCCGCAAAACCCGTTCTATCAGCAGGCGCAGGACGCCTACAAGACGCTGAGCGAGGCGACGGACGCCAAGGGCCGTAAGCTGAAGGTGCACAAGCTGTGCCTCACGAAGGAGCCGTGCCTGCTCGAGGGCGCGGAGACGATCGACGCCGTGGAGGGCACGCTCCCGCGTGAAAACGGCGAGGTCTCCATCGCGTCGTATATGAACTTCCTGATCGTCAACGGCGGCATCATCCTGCCGCAGTACGGCGACGCGAACGACGCGCTGGCCGTGCAGCAGGTGCAGGCCATGTTCCCGGACCGCAAGGTGGTGGGTGTGCAGACGAAGGAGGTCGCCTTCGGCGGCGGCAACATCCACTGCATCACACAGCAGCAGCCCTGCCCCTGCCCGCGCGGGTGACGCTATGGCAAGAATCGTGATCGCGCTCGGCGGCAACGCCCTCGGCAACGACGCCGCCGAGCAGCAGGAAAAGATCGAGGCCGCCTGCCCCGCGCTCGTCGGCCTCATCAGTCAGGGACACGAGATCATCGTCAGCCACGGCAACGGCCCGCAGGTGGGCATGATCCAGCTCGCGTTCGACGAAGCGTCGCGCGTGAATAGCAAGATCGCGCCCATGCCGCTGCAGGAGTGCACGGCCATGAGCCAGGGCTATATCGGCTATCATCTGCAAAAGGGCATCCGCAAGGAGCTGCGCGCGCGCAACATGCCGTGGCATGTGGCTACGGTCGTCACGCAGGTGGTCGTGGACGAAAACGACCCCGCATTCCAGAACCCCACAAAGCCCATCGGCTCGTTTTACGATGCGGAGACGGCGCGGCAGATGATGCGGGCCGACCCGACCCTGCGCATGAAGGAGGATGCCGGGCGCGGCTGGCGGCGGCTTGTCCCGTCGCCGAAGCCGGTGGAAATCGCCGAGCGGCAGTCGATTTTGAACCTGCTTGACAATGAGTATATCGTCATCGCCTGCGGCGGCGGGGGCGTCCCCGTTGTCCGGGACGAGCACGGCGATTATCAGGGGGTCTCCGCCGTCATTGACAAGGACTTCGCCTCGGCCAAGCTCGCCGAGGCGGTGGGCGCGGACTATCTGTTTATCCTCACGGCGGTCGATCATGTGTGCATCAATTTCGGCAAGCCCGACCAGCGGGAGCTGAAAACCATGAGCACCGGCGAGGCGGACATGTACCTGCAAAGCGGGCAGTTTGCCGCCGGCTCCATGAAGCCGAAGGTCGAGGCGGCCGTCCAGTTCGTCCGCAGCGGCTGGGGCAAGCGCGCGGTCATCGCCTCGCTCGAAAAAGCGCCGCAGGCCATGCGCAATGAGAGCGGCACGCTTATCACATTATAACGAACCGGCGCCCGATTAGATGGGCGCCGGTTTTCTGTGTGTTTATATGATAATGCCGAGAGACACGGCGGCGGCAAAGGCAGCTTTCAGAATCTCCATCAGCTCCGCCTCCGATTCCGCCTTGCCGTGCTCGGTCCACGTCACAAGGATGCCGATCATCACGGAGGTAATCATCGACACAAAGTAGTCGAACTGCACGGGGTTGGCGGCCAGAAATCGCAGGCTCTCCAGCTGCGCGGCACAGCGGCGGAAGCTGGAGAAGAGAAGGTCCGTCCGGTGGATGCGCACAAGTGCCTCCAGCACGGCGCTGTTTTCGCACCAATATTGAAACACCGCGCCGCGCAGACTGCCGCGCGCCTCCGGCGGCTGGGCGTTGTACGTGTCGAAGATGGTCTGAAATCCGCGGTTGCACAGCAGCTCCAGCACGTCTTCCAGGCAGTCGAAATTGCGGTAAAACGTCGAACGGCTCACCGTGGATTCTTCCTGCAGGTCGGTGATGGTGATTTTTTCGAAGGGCTTGCGCTCCATCAGCCGCAGCAGCCCCGCGCAGATCAGCTCCACGGACGCCAGCGCCCGCTTGTCACGCTTGATGTGGTACATTTTGACCTCCAATGTTGCATTTGTTCCGGTACTATTGTATCATATCTCGTTTCGGTGTACAATGCAAGCATCAAAACAAAAGGAGCTGTTTTTCATGAGCGAAACCGTCATCTTCTGCTATTCCGGTACGGGCAACTGTCTGGACATGGCGAAAAACATTGCCAGGGAGCTGGGGGACACCGACATTGTGCTGATGCGCAGCGCGCCGGCCGTCACCGATGTGCGCACGGCAAAGCGCGTAGGCTTCATTTTCCCGTGCTACGCGGGCGGCCTGCCCGGCGACGTGGAGAAATACGTGCGTCAGATTCAGGTTGGGCCGATGGCCTATACGTTCGGCGTTTGCCAGTATGCCGGCTACATGGGCGCGGGGTTGCATCAGCTTGACGGGATCATCCGCCTGAACTACTGGAAGGCCGTGTCGCACCAGTGCAGCTGCATCTGGCTGTTCCCGCATCACATGATGCTGCCGCCGATGCCGGCGAAACAGGCGCAAAAGCGGTCGGAGAAACAGGCGCGGGAGATTGCGGCGGCAGTGCTCGCGGGCGAGCGGTCCAAAAAGCATCCGCCGGTCATGGCCGTCAACGCGCTCGAAAGCAAGGCGTGGCCGATGCTCTCCAAACAAAAAGCGAAGAAATTTGCCGTCAGTGACGCCTGCATCGGATGCGGCCAGTGTGCGCGCCTCTGCCCGAAGGGAAACATTCAGATGCAGGGCGGCAAACCGGTCATCGGCACGGACTGCATCCAGTGCCTGAGCTGTCTGCAATACTGCCCCAGGGGCGCGATCTCCATCGGCAGCGTCACCGACAAACGTGCGCACTACCACAACCCCAACGTCCGCGCCGGGGAACTGACGGAGCAAATCATCCATATCGACTGAAATCGACAAGTTCCGTCGTTTCGTCCAAAAATCAGCGCCGTTTTTCGGCGCTGATTTTTGCGTTCAGGTGCTTTCCAGCGGAAAACACTTATGCTATAATCGTTATGTAAACAAGAAATCAACTTTGCAGCCCGTTCCGGCGCGCAAAATTTTTTTTCGCCTTTTTCGCGTTGAATGACACTTTTTTGCGGCTGGAACGTCTATGTATCACACGGAGAGGAGGGACGATATGGTATTCAGCAGTTTGGAATTTTTGACGCTGTTTTTGCCGGCGTTTCTGCTCCTCTACTGGATCGTGCCGCAGCGGTTCCGCAACGCGCTGCTGCTCGTGGGCAGCCTGGTGTTCTACCTGCTTGGTACGCTCGATCACCCGGTCTATGTGCTGCTGCTGATTGCCGCTGTGCTTGTGAATTACGGCGCCGCGCTGGTGATGGAGCGCAGCGCCAGGCCAAAGGCATGGCTCATCGCCGGTATCGTCTACAACTTTGGCTGGCTGTTCGTGTTCAAGTATGCGGACTTCCTCTTTACGGGGATCAATCAGGTGCTGCTGGCGCTGTTTCCGTCCGGCACGGTGCGCATTCCGCTGCTGGAGCTGCTGCTCCCGATCGGCATCAGCTTCTATGCGTTTCAGGCGGTGTCGTATCTGGTGGACGTTTACCGCCGCACCTATCCGGCGGAGCGGTCGCTGCTGCGCTTCGGCACCTATCTGTGCATGTTCCCCAAGCTCACCTCCGGGCCGATCACGGACTACGCCGAGGTGCGCGGGCAGCTTCAGTCTCGCACCGTTTCGCTGAACGGGGCGGTCTCCGGTATGAAGCTGTTCATCTTCGGCATGGGGCTGAAGGTGCTGCTCGCCAACCGCATCGGCGGGCTGTGGACCGACGTGACCACCATCGGGTTCGACAGCATCTCCACGCCGCTCGCGTGGATGAGCGTTTTCGCGTACTCGTTCCAGCTCTATTTTGACTTTTTCGGCTATTCCCTCATGGCAATCGGGCTGGGCAAGATGCTGGGCTTCCGCCTGCCGCAGAACTTCCGCCATCCGTACCTCTCCCTGAGCATGACGGAGTTCTGGCGGCGCTGGCACATCACGCTGGGCAGCTGGTTTCGCGACTATGTGTATATCCCGCTCGGCGGCAGCCGGGAGGGGCAGGGAAAAACGATGCGAAACATGCTGGTGGTCTGGCTGTGCACGGGATTGTGGCACGGCGCGCATCTGAACTTCCTGCTCTGGGGTCTGGTGCTGTTTGCGATCATTGCGCTGGAAAAGCTGGGCCTGAAGCGCACGCTGGACCGGCACCCTGCGTTCGGGCATCTGTATATGTTGCTGCTCATCCCGCTCTCGTGGGCGATCTTCGCGGTGACAGACCTGTCGCAGCTTGGGATGCTGTTCGGGCGGCTGTTTCCGGTTTTTCGGCGCGGGGTGGAGGTCGTGTTCCAGCAGGACTATCTGAAGTATGCCAGGACGTACGGCCTGTGGCTCGTGCTCGGTTTTCTGTTTTCCACGAAGCTGCCGTACCGGCTGTATGCGCGGTGCAAGGGCAATGTGATCGGCGCGGTGTTTCTGGTGCTGGTGTTTGCGGCTTCGGTCTATTGCATGTACATGGGTATGAACGACCCGTTTTTGTATTTCCGTTTTTGATGTTTGAAGGAGTAGAAACCGCATGAAGCGAGTCAGTCCCCGGATGTTTGCATTGATTTTTGCCGTCTGCTTTCTGGTGGCCATCCCGTTCGGGATCAAGGCTGTGCACGATCAGCATGCGCAAACCGAAGCGCCGGTCGTTGCAGAGCCGACGCCTCCAGCGGAGCCGACACCCACGCCCGCCGGGGAGCCGACGCCCACGCCGGAGGCGCACCCGGTCAAGGAGTTCACGCAGGTGGACGCCTCGTATTTTGACGATGCGCTGATGATCGGAGACTCCCGCACCGTCGGGCTCATGGAATACGGCGGCATGGACAATCTCTGCTACTTTGCCACGCAGGGCATGAGCGTCTACAATGTGCGCGAGGCGGAAGTCAGCGTTGCCCAATACGGCAAGATCACGCTGGAGACGCTGCTGACGCAGCACACCTTCGGCAAGATCTACGTCATGCTCGGCGTGAACGAGCTGGGCTATGACTTCAACACCACGGTGTCGCAGTATCAGGCGCTGGTGGCGCAGATTCACCAGTGGCAGCCGGACGCAATCCTCTTTGTGGAGGCAAACCTCCATCTGGCGCAGAAGCGTTCCGACTCGGACAGCACGTTCAACAACACAAACATCAACCGCCTCAATGCTGAGATTGCAAAGCTGGCCGACCAGCGCACGGTGTTCTATATTGATATCAACGAGCTGTTTGACGATGAAAACGGCTATCTCCGCGCCGATTACACGAGCGACAGCACGCATGTATACGGCAAATACTATCAGGAATGGAGCGCTTGGCTCTGCACCAAAGGCATCCTATAAGCATCCGCGCGGCACGGGGATTTCCCCGTGCCGCGTTCACTTGCCCGGCAAGCGGGAAAGCGCCACAGTCGTTGTTCCATTTTGCACAAAATTCGTCTCCGAATTTTGTCGAAAACGGCTCTTGATTTTTCCGGGAAGGTTTTGTATACTAAACCCAACCTGTCAGTCGGACTGACATTTATACCGCTCGGAGGCTCATCATGTCGCTGGAAGCATTGCGCGAACAGAATATTCAGCTTGTTACGGAAAAAGCGCTGGAGTGCTTTCTGGAGCAGGGAATCGAAAAAACCAAGGTCAGCGAGATCGCCCGCCGCGCAGGATTGACGGAGCGCTCCGTGTTCCGCTATTTCAAGACGAAGACCGATCTTGTGCTGGCTGCGTCCTACCTCTATTGGAATCGCGTCATCGCCTACATTGACCGGCAGCTCTCTCCGGAGGACGAAGCTGGGCGGACCGGGCTGGAGGAGGTCGGCCGCCTGCTGGTGTGCTACGGCAACCTCTATTTTGAAGACCCGCAGGGCGTCCGCTTCACGCTGGACGCGGAGCTGATGCTCGACAGCGCGGGCAAAAACCACGAGATCAAAAACCGTCCGCCGGAGCCGTATGAGACGTCGAACGGCCCGGTGGCCAAGGCCATCCGCAAAGGCTTGGCCGACGGCTCCATCAGTCCGGATGTGGACGTGCGGGAGCTGTATTATAACTCCTACGACGCCATCCTCGGCATCATGCAGCGCTTGTCCATCGGCGGCACGCCGAGCGCGAGCGAGCTGGACTATCGCAGCAGAATGCAGCATTTGAGCGATATGTTCGTCAGGGCATTCCGGGGAGACTAAACAAAAAAACACGGTTCGCAAAGCCCCGACTGCGGTCAGGGCTGTGCGTTTGCGTAAAAATGTCAGTCTGACTGACAAAAACAAGAGGTGTGATATGAAGGAACTGAAACATCTGATTTATTTTGAAAGCCTTCTGGAGGACGCCAACAATGAGCTGGTCCGGCAGGCACAGGCGGAGGGGAAGCTGGCCATCGGCTATACCTGTTTCCACGCGCCGGAGGTGCTGCTCAATCTGGGTGCGTGTTTCTCCGTGCGTCTGCGTGCGCCGCACACCAACTCGATGGAGCTGGCGACCTACTATATGGCCAACAACAGCTGCGAATATGCCCGTGCGCTTCTGGAGCGATCTCTGGAGGGAAACTACGCCTTCCTGCACGGCATGGCTGGCGTGGACGTGTGCGAGGCAAATAACCGCGCCATGGAAAACATGGAGATCATGCATGTTCAGGGCGGCGACAAGGACAAATTCTTCTGGTGCAACCTCGACGTGCCGTACTCGGACGACGAAGATTGCGTGGAGCACACGGTCGAGCAGGTCTCGCGCAAGATCCTCAAGCCCATGCATGAAAATTACGGCGTGGACATCTCTGACGCGGCCATCCGTGCCGCAGTGGCGGAGCAGAATGAGATCAGCCGCATCATCACGGAACTGGGCGCGTTCCGCAAGCTCGATAACCCGCCGATCACGGGCTATGAATTCGCGGTGCTGGTGCTCGTGACCTATGTCTGTCCCAAGTACTTGATCGTGGATCGTCTGCGTGAAACGCTGGAGGAGGTGCGCCGGCGCGAGCCGGATGCGGAGAAAAACTTCCGTGTGCGCGTTGCCGTCGTCGGCTCCGAGATCGATGACCCGAATCTCATCAAGCTGATCGAGAGCAGCGGCGCGCTCGTCGTGGCGGACCGCTTCTGCTACGGCAGCTTCCCCGGCCGGCAGGAAATCGCCCTGACGGACGACGAGGATGCGCTTACGCAGGTTTGCCGCTGGTATCTGCAAAACACGGAGTGCCCGCGCCAGTGTGCGGCGCACCGGGTTCAGCGCCGGTATGACCGCGTGGCAGAATTGGCGCGTGACTTCCACGCCGACGGCGTGATCTATGAGCAAATGAAATTCTGCACTTATTGGTCCTACGAGCGCACCATGGCGAGCCACATCATGCCGGATGAATATGGCATCCACGTCCTGTCGATCGACCGGCCGTATATCGCGGGCCAGAGCGGCCAGCTCCGCACGCGCGTGCAGGCGTTTGTGGAGAGTCTGGAGATCAAAAAACTGCACGAAACGGAACAGGAGGCGAAGTGACATGGCATACGATCCGAAAACGGGCAAGGGCCTTGGCAGATTTTACGATGCGAAGCGGCGAGCCTTCCGCTTCCGCGAGTGGAAAGGCCTCAAAGATACCTTATTTGATTATGCGCGCTGGATGTATCTGTACCTGTTCATGGCGGTGAAACTCGGCTGCCACCCGGTGCTGATGGTGCGCGCGATGCTGCGCTACCGCTGGCTGGTCAGCTATCTCACGGCGGCGCATATGATGGATCGCCACACGATGGGGCTGCGCGGCCGCGAACTGCGCTATGCGCACAAGCAGTTTTTCTCCGTGCTGCATAACTCCGTCCTCGGCGTGCGCGACATCATCGTCCGCGACAAGAATCTGCGCCCGAACAGCAAGAAGGCCGCAAAACTGCGCGCCAATACGATTATGTTTGACGAAATGACGCCCTCGCTCATCATGATGGGCTTCCCGACTGTGAAGTGGATCGACATTGCCGTGTTCGCCATCGGACTGCCGAGTGAGGTGGATCAGAATGCAACGGTCTATTATATCGATGCCATCGAGCACTTCGGCCTTGCGCCAGATGTGTGCCCGGAGCCGGCGTCGGAATGCGGCTGTGCCATCGTGGATGATTATCCGAAGGTCGGTGACTGCTACATCACGAGCTCCATGCCGTGCGACGGCTCGGTGGAGCAGACTGCGCTGATGACGCGTTACCTCAAGGGCATGGATATCTTCCAGATCACCCCGCCGCAGCGCATCAACGAGCCGGAAATCCAGAGATACGCCGTCAAGAACCTGAAAAAGTGCATCGCGTTTATTGAGGAGCACATGCACGTGAAATGGGACTGGGATGCGTTCTGGGAAAACGCAAAGATGTACAACGACACGGCACAGTGCATGGTGGAAAAGTGGGACGTCAACTGTACGGACTACCCGCAGGTTTGCGGCGCCGCGCTTGCGCTCCAGCGTGAGTACGAGTTCCAGGCCGCCGGCTGCCTCGACCGGTATATGCATAAGACCGATCTCAAGGTCACGAAAATGATGCACAAGGGCTATGAGATCGACCGTGCAAAAGGTACGAACAAGCCGAAATACCGCTGTATCGTCTGGGCATGCCCGGCGCACTACTACACGAACTTCACGTACTGGACGCAGCACTGCTGGGGCGTCAAATGTGTGATGGACATGGAGTGTATGCTCAGCTATCAGCCTATCACCATCGGCGATGAGGAGCAGGCGCTGCTGGATCTCGCCCGCTGCTATGAGCGCATGATGATGCGCTCGCATACGAACGGTGGGTATCAAAACCTGCTCGACGAGTGCTGGAAGATGTGCGAGCAGTTCCGCGTGAATATTGTCATCATGTACGACCATGTGTCGTGCAAGAACGTCGGCGGCCTGCACGGTCTGTTTGAGGATCAGGCGCGCGAGCGCGGCATTCACCTGATCTGGGTGCCGCACGACGTTATGGATCCGCGCACCGTCTCCCGCCGGGAGATGCGTGAGGCGTTCAATCAATACATGGTCAACGTCCTGCACGAGGAGCCGATCGACCCCACGCTGCTTGATTACGAAGACGCCCTGAGCTGGTAAGGAGGAAAAGCAATGGCTTGGTATTGGATCGTTTTGATCGTGCTCGGCGCGCTGTTTGCGCTGACGTTTCTCGCATATATGACGAATGCGGACATGAAGCTTGTAGAGAAGCTCTACGATGCGCTCATCTGCTATCATGACAGCAAGGACGTCGAGGAGAAACTCTGATCGCATTCGCGCGCTCTTGCCGGCTGCGGCCGCGATTATAATATGGTGTTATGGGTATTTGCCCCTGCTCATATCACGGCTCCGGCGGAACCGGGCGGGATCGGGAAACCGGCCCGCGCCGTTCCGCCGGGGATGCCCCCTTTCAACAGCAATCCGCAATTGCACTGCCGAAAGGCAGGGAAACCGGCGCTTCGTTTCCGAAGCGCCGGTTTTCTGTCTTTTTCTGCCTTTTTCTGCAGGGGGCGGCATTCTGACGACAAAGCGCACTGCACGCGATTCGTGCAGTGCGCTTCGTGCAAAGAGTGGGGGGTGCAGCCGCAATCCGCCACATCGCGGCTGCCAATACAAAGAAAGGGTGAAAGAGAGATTGCAGAAAGTTGTTATGTGCGGATGATTCCGCGGGGGCTTGTATCGTCGATCGCGGCATCCGGGCGTCCGGAACTGCGAAGGAGCGAAATCTATTAACATTCATGTGAATTATTTTTTGATTAAATTCTGGGCTTCGATTTTCAGAAAAGCATAAACAGCTTCGGTAAAGTCAGGCTGACGGGAGACATTCACTATGCCGTCCTGTTCGTCAAGATCGGAATCCAGCATGTCCTGACCGCGGATTTCCGGGAGAGCCAGGTAACTTCGACAGATTCGTATGTTTCAGTTTCTCCGGACTGTAGGTTTTTGCGTGTGTTGGCGGAACTGTCGTTGACAATGCAGGAGATTTGTCGAAATTGCCGACACCGCGCTCGGATCCATTCTCGTGCGCGATTCCAATCTTGGCACCGGAGATCGGCTGTCCGGTGCAATTCGACGCGAACCGTTGTCGGAGAAAGGATCCTCAGCGGTGGGGGTGTGATGATACGAAAGAATCAGCCGCCTGCCTCATGGAATAAGGGGGGGCGTACAGAGGTGTGATGCAGCTATGACAGCAGCGGTTTCCGGGGCGGGCGGCTGATGAAAAGGGCTGGAAGACCGGTTTCGCCGGATCAGGCGTGCTGCTTTACAGCCTTGCTGTCAACAAGCTTCTCAATGGCGTCTTCGGAATAGCCGTGCTCGCGCAGAATCTCCGCAGTATTTTCGCCGAGCATCGGGGCCTGCTTGACCTCGACGATACCGGTGTTATCGGAGCGGATGCACGGGCGGATCATCTTGATCTCTTTCCCGTTTGCATACTTCATGGTGTGCACGTAATCGTTGGCAATCGCCTGCTCGTCCTCCAGAACCTCCGGATAGGTATAGAGCTTCTCGCAGCAGAGATCATGCGCTGCAAACAGCTCGCACCATTCATCGGCGGTCTTGGTGGCGAAGATCTTTTCAAAACGCTCGATGACGGGCGCGCAGACCTCAATCTTGTTGAAGTTCGGGCGGGACATATACACGGGATTTTCCAGCATGTCTTCCGCGCCGATGATCCGGTAGAAGGTGGGCACGTCACGGTCAAAGGCGGTGACCTGCGGCATGAACCAGTGGCCGTCCTTGCACTTATACGGTGCGCCGAAGGGGCTGGAAAGCTCTCTGGTTTTGGGATACATATAGCCGAACTGCGTGCCGCCGATCAGAATGTTTTCCATCCAGAGCGCCGTGCCGTACAGCGGAATGGTGATGCGGTCGCCCTTGCCGGTCTCTCTGGACTTGAGCAGCGCGGACATGCAGCCTGCCATGAGCGCCATGGCGCAGGCGGTGTCGCCAACGCCCATGGGCATATACAGGGGGATCGCTTCCTCACCGCCGCGGCTGACGACCTGGCTGTACATAAAGCCGCCGCGTGCCCAGAAGGCAGTGTTGTCATAGCCGGGCTTGTCCTTATCGGGGCCCTTTTCGCCATAGCCGATCAGCTGGCCGACAACGAGCTTCGGGAACTTTTCCTTGAGCGTATCGTAGTCCAGCCCCAGATGACGCAGGCCGTTGGTTCTCGTGTTGGTGATGAAGATATCCGCATCCTCCAGCACTTTGTACATGACCTCGAGGCCTTCGGGGTCTTTCAGATTCACAGAAATGCTGCGCTTGTTTGCATTCAGGGTGTCGAACATGGGGTTGTAGTCTTCGGCAACCGGGGCGCCGACAGCGGCGGGCCAGCGGCGGAACGTGTCGCCGATGCCGGTGTTTTCCACCTTGATTACTTCTGCGCCGAGATCCGCCATCATGCGGGTGCAGGTAGCGGCTGCCACCATAAGGCCGAGTTCGACGACCTTTACGCCTGAGAGAGGTCCATTGATAGACATAAGCATACTCCTTTTCTTTGTTTGTTTATTATGACGAACTGCGTTTACTTGACGGCGCCGCTCTCCGCCAGAGCGCCGATCTCCTCAGCGGAATAGCCCATTTCGCCGAGGACTTCCCCGGTGTGCTCGCCGAGCTTCGGAGCCCGGTTATATTCCGGCAGACCAAGGTTTTCACTGCGGAGGGACGGACGCACGAGAATGCTCTCGGCGCCGTTGTCATGCTTCATCTTGTAAACGTAGTCGTTTTCGATTGCAATGGGGTCGTTGAGCGCTTCGTTGAAGGTCTGGGCGATCTCGTAGCAGAGATCGTGTGCCTCAAACTGCTCTTTCCAGTATACAGCCGGGTGCTGCTTGAAGCTTTCTGCAAACAGCTGATACAGATATTCGGAAACCTCCGGCTTGTTCATGCTGGGCCGGTTGTTGTACAGGGGGTCTTCCAGCAGCTCTGAGTGGCCCATCAGAGCAAGGAAATTGGGGTAATCCTTCGGGAAGTTCACCACGTTGGGATTGAACCAGCGGCCGTCCGAGCACTCATACGCTGCGCCGACCGGGGACTGCGTGAAGCGATTTTTCGGATACGCATGGCCAAACTGTGTGCTCTCGATCATCTGGGAGCCCATCCAGAGACCGGTTCCAAAGAGACTGATGCTGACCCGGTCACCCTTGCCGGTCTTTTCCCGCGCGAGGAGCGCCGCATTGATCGCTGCCATCAGGCCCATTGCGACGGGGATGTCTCCGGCGCCCATCAGCGGCAGCGTCGGCGCATAGTGCCCCTCGTTGATGAGCGAAATGTCGTGCGTAAAGCCGCAGCGCGTCCACAGGGACATGGTGTCGTAGCCGGGGCGGTTGACCTCGGCGCCCTTCTCACCGTAGGCGACGAGATTGGCGATGACGAGCCGGGGGTACTTCTGCATCAGTGTTTCATAATCCAGACCCAGAGAAATGAGCGCCTGATTTCTGGTGTTGGTCAGAAAGACGTCCGCGTCGGCGAGCATCCTGTGCAGAATGGCGACGCCCTCCGGAGTTTTGAGGTTGATTACGATGCCGCGCTTGTTTGCGTTGAGGGAATCGAACAGGGGGTTGCAGTCCATGTCAACCGGGCACTTGTAGGCCCGGCCGAAGTTCCGGTAGCCGTCGCCGGCCGGCGGTTCGACTTTGATCACATTGGCGCCAAAATCGGCCATCATACGCCCGCACGAGGAGGCGGCGATGTAGGTGGAAAGCTCAACGACTTTGATTCCTTCCAGTGGTTTCATTCAGAGTCCCTTCTTTCGTTTGAAATCGTTGAACGGCAGGGAAAGTCGCACAGCGCTTTTTGTTTTTATCGTAGCAGAACCGGATGGACGCAGCAACGTCGATTGTTACAAATGCAACGCACTTACAGGGGGCCAGCGGACAGCAAATCCGCACTCCGAAGCTGCGTATGGCTTGCGGGACGGGCGGTTACCCTTTGAGCTTTTCCGTCAAAAGAGGGAGAACGGCAGAGAGGTCGCCAACGATGCCATAGTCACAGTTGGCGAAGATGGGGGCGTGCTCATCCTTGTTGATGGCAATAATCGTCCCGGCGTCCTTGACGCCGACCATGTGCTGAACCTGTCCGGAGATGCCGGCGGCGATATAGAGGGCGGGCTTGATGACCGCGCCGGACACGCCAATGTAGCGGGCGCAGGGAAGCCACTTTTCCTCTTCGGCGAGCGGACGGGTGCAGCCAATCTCCGCGGAGAGTGCGGCGGCAAGATCGTTTGCCAGGGAGAGACTCTCCTCAGTGGAAAAGCCGCGGCCGACGCCGACGACCTTATCGGCGGCGTTCAGATTCGCAGCGCAGACGACCTTGGCCGTCCTGCCTGCAAAGCGGATCCCGGCGTTTTCGGGGACAGAAACGTCCACGATCTCTGCGGCAGGCTCGGAGGCCGCCGCCTTGAAAAGCCCGGCTGCGGGGCAGACAACGGCGGCGCCGGAGGCGTGCTCCGTTTTCTCGGCGCTTCCGCCATAGACCATCTTTTTGATCTGGACGCCGCCTTCGGTGCAGAGGGCGCTGGCGTCTGCCAGCACACTCGTGCCGAGCGCGGCTGCTGCTGCCGCAGCGGCCAGACGCCCGTTTTTGCTGGGTTCCACCAGCACGAGATCGACAGCGGCTTTGCTCACCAGCTCCAGAACGGTCGGGATCAGCGCGGCAAAGGACTGGTTTTCCGCGTCGCCCAGATAGTATGCAGTGTCCGCGTTCACGGCGGCAGAGCGCTCACCGGTGTATGCGAGCAGAACCCGCTCGCCGAGCGTTCTGGCGCCGGTGGTCAGCTCGGCGATCGCGCTCTTCTGAGTGGCAATCACGAATACGGTGGATAATTTGCTCATCTTGTTACCCTCCTCAGATAAAGTTGCGAAGCTGATTGACGACCGCTTCGATATGCGCCTCGTCGTCTGCGGGCTTCACGATGCAGGCGCGCTCCGTCTGCTCGGGCGCGAGGACGCTGTCAACGACGGTCCGGTTCTCCGCCTGCGCGCAGACTTCCCCGGCGGACCAGACCGCAAACGGCTTTTTACCGGCTGCGAGAATGTCCTTCATCGACGCCAGACGCGGCACGCAGATGTCGCTGGATACGCTGACGGCGGCGGGGAGAGACAGCTCAAGCAGTTCGACCGAATCCTCCAGATTGCGGCCGACCTCCAGCCTGCCGTTCGCCTCGCGGATGGAATTGACGGCGTTGATGGTCGTCCAACCCAGCAGCGTGCCGACGAGCACACCGGTCTGCTGCGCGTACATGTCGCCGGAGCCTTCGCCGAAGAGCACCAGATCGACGTCTCCGATCTTCCGGATCGCCTCCGCCAGGATCGCGGCGGTGCGGTACCCGTCCGCCTGCCCGGCGTCGGCGGCCTTAACCGCGACCAGCTCCTGAGGCCCGCGGGAAAGGATGCCCTTTCTCAGCTTGGAGTTTTCGATGATGTCGCCGCCGAAGGTCAGGGCGATCAGACAGTTGTCCGCACTGGCTTCTTTCAGCCGGGCGGCGGCCTCCACAGCGTTGAGATCGTAGGGGCCGATCTCCCATTCGGCGGAGCCAAAGTCGAGCTGCCGGCCGGATTTGACCGTTAATGATTCCGCGCTGGGAACCAACTTATAGCAAACTACAATTTTCATTTTGCCTTTCCTTTTCTGAAGAAACTGATGATGTAAGGGCTGACAGGCGCGCGCTTATTTCGCGGCGGCCTTCAGCGCCTCCTTGATGAGGCTGCGGGCGGAGGAGTGAACCATGACTTCTTCGGTGCCGGCGTAGATTCTGGCGCCGCGCTGGTCTCTCCACAGGCGCGCGATCCGGCAATCGTTGGTGTAGCCGATGCCGCCCATGATCTGCATGGCGTCGTCGATGACTTCAAACGCAGCCTTGCCCGTGTAGCGCTTCAGCAGAGAGGCGTCCACGCTGATTGATTCGCCGCGCTGCTTTTTCCAGGCGCACTTGAGCAGCATGTTGACCATGTTGTCGCACTTGATTTTCATATCGGTGATCTTTTCCTGAATGATCTGGAACTCGCCGATGGTCTTGTGGAACTGCACGCGGGTTCCGGCGTACGCCACCGCGTCATTGTAAGCGCACTGCGCCATGCCGACGTTGGAAATGCAGGTGAACAGACGCTCCGTCTCAAAATTCTTCATCAGCTGGTAGAAGCCCCTGCCCCTGGTGCCGACGAGCGCGGATTCCTCGACTTCGACGTTGTTCAGATACACCTCGCAGGTGGGCATGCAGTGGCAGCCGACCTTGTCGAGCACGGAGATTTTGACGCCGGGCGCATTCAGCGGAACGAGGTACCAGCTCATGTCCTTGTAGGGGTTTTCCAGATCCTCGTATTCGCGTGCGATGCACATCATGTAGGGAGAAACGGTCGCAAAGGTGTTGAAGGTCTTGTGGCCGTTGATGTAGACCTTGCCGTCCTTGTGGGTGGCTCTGGTCGTCATGGCGCTGTTGTCGGAACCGGCCTGAGGCTCGGTAAAGCCGAGCGTGTAGGGCTTGATGCCGGACTTCGCAAGAGCAATGATGGTGTCCTGCTGTTCTTTCGTGCCATAGGTCAGGATGTTGTCAATCTCCAGATTGCCGCCGGGCAGGGTCAGCACCGGCCAGCCCAGCTCAAAGAACTTCATCTTCATCAGCACGATGGTGACGAGATCGACTTCTTCTCCGCCGTGCTCCTGCGGATAGTCCAGACAGTGGAAACCGGCTTCGACGAAGTCCTTGCAGGCTTTTTCGGGGAATTTGCGCGCTCTGTCGCATTCCTTGAAATATTCGTCATAGTTGCCGCGTTTCATAAACTCTTCCACTTGCTCCAACAAGAGCTCTTGTTCTTCGGTGAGAGAAAAATCAATCATGCGTGTGTTCTCCTTTCGGCTTTTTCGTGTTTTTTGCAAAAACCTCACATCAGAACTAATGTGCAAAAAACGGGCCAACTCAAAAAAGAAATCAAAAAAATTTTCTGAAAGAAGCGATTTGAAAAACCGGACGGACACCGCGCGGCCATACGAATAAGCGGACAAAGCCGGAACCGGCCTGGACGAGAGCGCCGGCAGGCAGAGGGAACGGACGAGCGGCGCTCCGCTCCGAGTTCGTTGCTTTTTTGTTGACAAGAAGTGTACGCTTGTGTTACAGTTTGAGAGAAAGCGTGTTACATTTGTGGACAATCACGGAAGAACGCGTACAGTGAGACCGAAACGTTGTGTGTTTTTTTGATTGGGAGATGATGCCTGTGTACACCGAGGGAAACGAGCAGATTTATTGGGAGGCGAGAAAGCGCTTTCTCCTGGATGGAACCGTAAGCGATGCCGTTGACCCCAACATTGCCGCATCCTGGCGGCGTTCCGCCGCCTATGGCGTGGACGCCAAGGCAACCGCGCTGTACCACGACCGAAATATGAATGTCCTGACAAACGGCATTGAGCTGCTCAATACACGGGACGCATATTTCTATTCGGCTGAATCGGAGCTGCTGAGCTCCATTGGGGCGGCAATCGTGTTTACGGACGATCATTTTGACGTGTTTGCGATCCGCGGGAACCGGGAGCTGAAGGATGAGCTGCGCGCCATGAACTTCCGCTTCGGCACCAATCTGGCCGAATCGAACGTGGGGACGACGGCGCTGTCCATGTCGTTCTTTTCCGGGCAGGAGGTTTGGGTCTGCGGCAGCGAGCATTATATGCGGGCGCTGACGAAGTATATCTGTGTAGCCAACTGTTCGCAGGCGAATTTCAAGAGCACGTCCGGCGTTCTGTATCCCAGTATGATTATCATTCCGATTGAGAAATATCAGGAGCAGTACCGGTTCCTGTTCTCCTATATTCTCAGCACGCATATGTATCGCCAGCGCAGTGTGATGAACTCGAATTATCTGATCTACAACAGCATCATCAACCTCATGACGGAGATGAATGCGATTCACTACATTGCGCTGGACAACGACAACCGCATCATTGACCTCAGCGACGGCCTTTTGAATCAGCTAAGCCTGCAATATACCCACGTGATCGGAAGTGAGCTGCGCACGGTCTTCCCCTGTCTCGCACAGACGATGGAGGAAGGGAAGCTGGGCGATTCCATGAACTTGACGGGCTGCACCCATATCATGTCGCCCAAGCTTGGCAGTTACTATGCCAGATGTGTGGAGATCCGCAACGACGGAGACCGGATCGGCAAGGTGGTGCTGATGTCCAGCGCGCCGCTGGGCATGAAGGCGCTGCCTACGGGCGATCACATTCCGGCGGCGGAGACGGACGCGGTGGAGCGGGGGCAGATGCAGCCACAGGCGCCGCACCGCTCGTCCTTTTCCGCAAAATATACGTTTAACGACCTGTGCGGCTCGTGTCAGGCCTTCAACGAAGCGGTCTACCGGGCGCAGCGCGTTGCAAAAAGCGACAGCAGCGTGCTCATTCTCGGCGAGAGCGGAACGGGGAAAGAGCTGTTCGCGCAGGCGATCCACAACGCCAGCAGCCGGCGCGGCCACCCATTCGTCTCCATCAACTGCGCGGCCATGCCGAGAGAGCTGATCAGCAGCGAGCTGTTCGGCTATGTGGAGGGCGCGTTTACGGGCGCGCGCAAGAACGGCGCGCCGGGCAAGATCGAGCTTGCGAACAAGGGCACGCTCTTCCTCGACGAAATCGGCGATATGCCGCTCGACCTGCAGGTGCACCTGCTCAAAGTGCTGGAGGACAAGGCGTTTACCCGCCTGGGCGACAGCAAGAGCAAGACCGTGGACATCCGCGTCATCGCGGCGACCAATCAGGATCTGAACAAGCTGGTGCGGGAGGGCGCGTTCCGGCTGGACCTGTATTACCGGCTGAACGTCTTTGCGCTGGAGCTGCCGCCCCTGCGCGGGCGCGTTTCCGACATTCCGCAGCTCACGCGCCTGTTTATCAAACAGTGTGCGCAGCGGCTCGGCAAGCAGGTGTCCAACATCTCTCCCGAGGCGCTCGGCGCGTTCATGGCCTACAGCTGGCCGGGCAATCTGCGCGAGCTGCGAAACGCGGTGGAATCGAGCGTCAATCTGGCGATGAACGAAGAGATCGTGCTGAGCGATATTCCAACGGCGATCCTGCGGGCGACCGGTATCCAGCCGGAAAAAGCCGCATCCAGCTCCCTGCTGCTGACAGAGCTGAACTCTGCCGGAAAGCGCGCGGAGACCGAAATGATTCTGGAGCTGATGGAGCGTTACCACGGCAACAAAAGCGTGGTGGCAGAAAAGCTCGGCATTTCCCGCCCGGCGCTCTACCGAAAGCTGAAAAAAATTCAGGGGGACTGAGTCCAAAAACAAAAAAATCCCGGCAGCACAACTGAATTGCACCCCATTTGTTAGACAGTATGATATACTATCTAACAAGTGGGGTG
>JABLYK010000005.1 GCA_018265835.1 Oscillospiraceae bacterium
TGCTTGAACAATTTTTGCTCTTAATTATTGTCTAACTTTTTGGGGTCACTTCAATGTACCATCCGGCGCGGGATTTTCAGCGTTCCGATTTCTACAGCGTTTTGAGGAAGCACCGGCGGTGCTTGTGCTGTTCCTTTTCGAGCTTGCGCCACTGGGCGAGCACGTGCTCATTCGTCTCCAGCATCGGGCCGGTCTCGGCAAAATGAATCTCGTGCCGGATGCAGCTCTGGCAGACGTGGTCGAGGATGACGGCGTTGATGCCGGCGGTCTGCAGGTCGGGGCGCACGGCGATCAGCAGCATGACGAGCGTGTCGCTGTGCTTCATGTCGTGCAGCACGTTGTACCAGCCGAAGGGAAAGAGCTTGCCGCTGCATGCCTGCAGCGCGACGGAGGGGTCCGGCAGGCTGACGCCGAAGGCGACCATGTTCTCCTGTTCGTCCATGACAAAGCACGCAAACTCCGGGTTCACCAGCGGAATGAACTTATCCGCGTACCGGTTGATCTGCTCATCCGAAAGCTCCACCACGCCGTAAAGCGGGGCGTAGGCCGCGTTCACGAGCTGGAATACCTGCCGCACGTAGGGGCGGTATTCCGACTTGCGGCGCAGCTGCGCCACGTGCAGGTTTTTGCGCTCCAGAATGCGCTGCGCGAGCCGGTGCAGACGCTCGGCATCCTCGCTGCCGGCGGCTGGCGCGGTGATGCGGTACTCGATCCAGTCCACATCCTTGTGATAGCCGAGCCGTTCCAGATGCTCCGGATAATACGGATGGTTATAATTTGTGATAAACAGGCTCCGGCGGTCGAAGCCCTCTACGAGCATGCCCTCGCGGTCGAGATCGGTAAAGCCGAGCGGGCCGTGCACCTCTGTGCAGCCCTTTTCGCGCGCCCAGCTTTCCACGGCGGCGAACAGCGCGGCGGATACGTCCGCGTCGTCGATGAAATCGACCTGAGAAAAGCGCATTCGGTGCGTGCCGAATTTTTCGTTGGCCTTGTGGCTGAGAATCGCGCCGATCCGTCCGACGATTTCCCCGTCCCGGTAGGCGAGAAACGCTTTGGCCTCACAGTAGGCAAAGGCGGGATTTTTCCCCGGCGTCCAGTCGGCGAGGTCGTCGCTGTAAAACGAGGGAATGAAATTGGGGTTACCCCGGTAAAGCTCGTTGGGATAGTTCATGAACCGGCGAAGCTGCGCTTTCGTCACGACCTCTTCAATGGTGACGGCGCTGGCCGTTGTGCTGCAAACTTTCGTGGGGATTCCTCCTCTGCTGACAGATCACAGTCTGCGAATTCCTTTCTATCTTATACCTGTTTTCTACAAAATTCAATTCCAATTCTCCTTGCGTTTTTCTTACAATTTTCTTAAGATGCGAAAAAGAACGGCGCGCGGCACGGTTGAATTGGGGGTGCGTTCGCCAATCGCCTGCGGCTGTGGGGGAATATATGCTGCGGCCTCAATGCGCGAAAACCAGTTTTTTGTCGGATTTCAGGCGCCTTTTTTGTCGGTTTGGCCGAAAGTTCGAAAAATGGAAGAAAAAGAGAAACCATATATAAATATAGTATTGATTAACTGTCAGAATGTGATAAAATAATTCAAAATCGAGTAGTATGCGATTTTTGCAATTTCCCGTCGAGGAGGGGACGCCATGACCGCTGCGGAACAACAATTGATCGGGTGTCTCCGCGCGTTTTGCCGGAATGAGCCGGCTGCCCTTGTGCCGGGCGTGCAGCCGGAGGAACTGTACCGGCTTGCCGTTGTGCATAAGCTGGTGCCGGTGGTGTATGAAACGCTCTCCGGCGAGCCGGAGGCGTTCGGCGAAGCGCGCCTGCGCTGGAAGCAGGAGACGATGCTCTCCGTCGCCCTGCAGGCCAAGCGGACGGAAGCGGCGCTGCGCCTGTGCGCGGCGCTGAATGCGGCGGATGTGCCCTACGCGTTGGTCAAGGGGCTGATTTGCCGCAGCCTGTATCCGCACCCGGATCACCGCGCCTCGGCGGATGAGGATCTGTTTGTCCTGCCGGAGCACCGCGTGGCCTGCGAGGCCGTGCTGGCCGCGCAGGGGCTTGTCTGTGCGGAGTCCGGCGCGACGGAGTCGAAGTGGAGCTGCGCGGAGAGCGGCCTTGCCATTGAGCTGCATCTGCAATTGTTTTCGGAGGAATACGAAGCCGAGCGGCGGATGAACGCCTATTTCGCGGAAGCTGCTGCGCGCTGCGAATTTGAAACGATCTCCGGCGTGCCGGTGCGCACGCTTGCGCCGCAGGATCATTTTCTGCTGCTCGTGTGCCACGCGCTCAAGCATTTTCACTACAGCGGCTTCGGCCTGCGCACGCTGAGCGATATCGGGCTGTTTGCCACGCGCTACGGCAGCCGGTTCGACTGGGCGGAGGCCCGGCGGATGCTGGACGAGGTGGGCGGCATGGTGTTTTGCAGCCACGTGCTGCACATCTGCCAGACGCAGTTTGTTTACGACGGCGCGGCGGCGGGCTATATCCCGGAGATCACCGGCTCAGACGAGGCGCTGCTCGCCGACGTGATGGACGCCGGCATCTATGGGCAGAGCACGATGAGCCGCAAGCACAGCGCGAACATCGTGCTGCAGAATCTGAAACACCCGGAACCGGGAGGCGGGCGCGGCGGCGTGCTGCACGCGCTGTTTCCGCCGCGCGCGGCGCTCACCGCGCGCTACCCGGCGCTGAAAAAAGCGCCCGTGCTGCTGCCGGCCGTCTGGCTGGCGCGCATCGGGACATACGGCGCGGATCTGCTGCGCGGCAAACTGCCGCGCGCTTCCGTGGCCGAGAGCATTGAGCTTGGACAAAGACGAACGGAACTGATGAGGCAGTATGGAGTTTTCGAGGAAAGTCAAACAGAAGATCGCTGACGGCACCTTCCGCGAAATGTGGGCCGAGGCCAAATGGATGTTCACCTATATCCGCCGCTACCGCGCGGTGGTGTGCATCCACATCCTCCTCGGCATCCTCGGCACGGTGATGTCTCTGCTCTCGAGCGTCGCCATGAAGCAGCTTATTGACGTGGTCACCGGCTTTGAGACCGGCGCGATCTGGACGGCGGCGGCCTACATGGCGGGCATGATGGTCGGAAGCGTGCTGATGCAGGCGGCGGCCTCGCGCATCGCGGCGGTCATCAACATCCGCGTGCAAAACGGCATTCAGGCCGAGGTGTACGACCGGATGCTGCGCACCGACTGGGAGTCGCTCGAGCAGTTTCGAAGCGGCGACCTGCTCAACCGGCTCAACGGCGATGTCGGCAGCGTGGCCGGCGGCGTGACGAGCTTTTTGCCGAGCTTTGTCTCCGGCGCGGTGCAGTTTGCCGGCTCGCTCGTCATCATTTTGTGCTATGACCCCGTCATGGCGCTCATCGCGCTCGTCGGCGCGCCGCTGTCGGTCGTCTGCTCGCGCGTGCTCGTGCGCCGGATGCGCGACTATAACAAACGCATGAAGACCATCAGCAGCGAGGTCATGTCGTTTCACGACGACTCGTTCCGCAACCTCACGTCCATCAAGGCGTTCGGCGTCATGGACGGCTTCCGCGACCGGATGCTCGCCATGCAGGAGAAATACCGCGCCGCGTTTCTGGACTATAACCGCTTTTCCGTCACGGCGAGCATGGTCATGTCGCTCGTCGGACTGCTCATTTCGGCCGGGTGCTTCGGCTGGGGCGTGTACCGTCTGTGGACGCACGCCATCTCCTACGGCACCATGACCATGTTCCTGACGCTGACGAATATGCTGCGCGCCGCGTTTTCCACGATCATCGGCCTGGTGCCGACGGCGATCTCCATCACGACCTCCGCCGGGCGTCTCATGGCGGTCGTGGAGCTGCCGGAGGAGCCGGGCGCGCGCGACGCGGCGCCGGACTTCACCGGCGACTGCACCGTCACGCTCGACGACGTGACCTTTGCCTATCAGGACGGGGAGCCGGTTCTGGAGCACATTCGTTTTTCCGCCGCCCCCGGCGAGATCGTGGCGCTGACCGGCCCCTCCGGCGAGGGGAAGACGACCATGATCCGCCTGATGCTGGGGCTGATCCGCCCGCGCGAGGGCAGGGCAGTGCTCACGGACGAGAGGGGCGCGGCACACCCCATCTCCGCCGCGACGCGCAGCGCCTTCAGCTACGTGCCGCAGGGCAACACCGTTTTTGCCGGCACGATCGCGGACAACCTCCGCATGGTTCGCCCGGAGGCGACGGACGCGGCGCTGATCGCGGCGCTGAAGACCGCCTGCGCATGGGAATTTATCGAAAAGCTGCCGGACGGCATTTACAGCGGCACCGGCGAGCTGGGGCACGGCCTGTCCGAGGGACAGGCGCAGCGCATCGCCGTGGCGCGCGCGCTGCTGCGCCACGCGCCGATCCTGCTGCTGGACGAGGCGACCTCCGCGCTCGATGAGGACACCGAGCGGCGGATGCTGCAAAACATCATGGACAGCGGCGATGTGCGCACCTGCATCCTCATCACGCACCGGCCGAATACCGCCCGCATCTGCACCCGGCGCTATGTGCTGCGCGGCACGTCGCTGTCTGAAGCGGCGGAAGGGGAACTGCGCGTATGAAGAAGATTTTTACTGCGGACGTGCTCATTCCGGAATACCGCGCGCTGCTTGCGGAGGGAGCGGAGCTTCCTCTGGTCGTCTCCGGCGGCAGCATGCTGCCGTTTCTGGCGCCGGGGCGGGACACGGTATATCTCAAAGCGCCGGAGTGGCCGCTGCGCCGGGGCGACATTGCGTTTTACCAGCGCCCGAACGGGCAGTATGTGTTGCACCGCGTCTGCCGCGCCGAGGGGGAAAGCCTCTGGTTCATAGGCGATGCGCAGGACGCGGCGGAAGGCCCCCTGCCGCAAAGCTGCGTGTTTGCGTATGTGACGGCGGCACGCCGCAAGGATCGGGTGCAGAAGCCCGGCGCGTTCTGGTGGGATTTTTTCGCCGGGCCGTGGCTGCGCCTGATCGGGCAGCGTCAGCGCATTTTGCGCGTATACGGAAAATTGAAATCAAATCAATTCTGACATGGATAGGAGATCAAAAACCATGCATGCATCCAAAGATTATATCCTCCGCGAGATCGCGGGAGAGACCATTCTCATTCCGTCCGGCGCGGCGGCGCAGAAATTCAACGGCCTCGTCACGCTCAACGAACTGGGCAGCTTCATCTGGAACGCGCTCTCGGAGGAGCTGACGCTCGACGCGCTGACCGCGCGCATCACCGACGTGTATGAGATCGACGCCGCGACCGCAAAGGCGGACGCGGAGGAATTCCTGGCCGAGCTGCGCAGAGTCGGCGCGCTGGAGGACTGAGCGGGCAATGATCGACATTCACGCCCACATTCTTCCCGGCCTGGACGACGGCGCGGACAGCCCGGAGACCTCGCTCATGATGGCGTATGCCGCCGTGGAGTCCGGCGTTACGGCGATCATCGCCACGCCGCACTGCAACCAGCGCGGCCTGTATGAAAACTATGCCTCCCCGGAGCTGGCGGGGCGGCTGGAGCGGCTGCGCGGCGAGATCAAAGCCGCCGGCATTCCGCTGGAGGTGTATCAGGGCATGGAGGTGTTCGGCACGCGCGATGTGCCCCGCCTGCTGCGCGAGGGAAAGCTGCTGACGCTGGGCGGCAGCCGCTATCTGCTGATTGAGTTTGCCTTCCGGGAGGATCCGCTGTATATGGACCGGCTCGTCCACGCAATTCTGGAGGACGGGGTGATCCCCATCGTGGCGCACCCGGAGCGGTATGTGCATTTGCAGGACATTCCGGATATCCTCTATGACTGGGTGAGCGACGGGGTCGGCGTTCAGGTCAACAAGGGCAGCCTGTTCGGCAAGTTCGGCCGCCACGCGCAGCAGCTTGCAATGGCGCTGCTGTGGAACGATCTCGTCACCTGCGTGGCGAGCGACGCGCACGGCGCCGAGATGCGCACCACCGATCTGGCGGACGCGCAGGACTTTTTGACGATGGAGTTTTCCGGCGAGCTGGCCGAGCGGCTGCTCACGGAAAATCCGCGCCGCATTTTATCCGACGAGCCCCTGCTGCAGGGCAGGCCGGCTCCATTTTCCTGAAACATTCTGAGGTGCTGTTGTGAAGAAACTGACTGCGATTATTTTATCCGTGCTCATGGTGCTGTCTGTGGGCGGGCTGGTGGTGTATGCGTTTCACCAGAAGACGGTGAATGGCGGCGAAGCGCCGGTGATTGCGTTTGCGTCCGATGTGCTGGAGGTGCCGACGACCGCGACGGAGGAAGACCTGCTCCAGGGCGTCACCGCGACGGACGCGGAGGACGGCGACGTGACGGGTTCCCTCCTTGTCGAGGGCGTCACGCGCTTCGTTTCGGACAATACGGTGAAGGTGACATACGCCGCCTTTGACGCGCAGAACCACGTCACGAAAGCGACGCGCAGCGTGCGCTATACGGACTATACGTCCCCGCGCTTTACGCTCTCCGGGCCGCTGGTGTTTACCGAGTCCGGCGTGGCGGATCTGCTGCAGCGCGTCGGCGCGCAGGACTGCATCGACGGCGATCTGAGCGGCCGCGTCAAGGTCTCCTCGAAGGACAACGGCTCGCTCGTCTCGTCCATCGGCTCGCACGCGGTGGAGTTTCGCGTGACGAACAGCATGGGCGACACGGCGTATCTCACCGCGACGGTGGACGTTGTGAACAGCAACGCGAACAGCGCGCAGATCACGCTGTCGGACTATCTCGTTTACATCGCGCAGGGCTCGGAGTTCAACCCCGGCGCCTACGTCACGAGCTTTGTCCGGGGCGACAAGACCCATACGAATACGGCCGACGGCGTGGCGATTGCTTCGAACGTCGATCCTGCGACGCCCGGTACGTATGAAGTGACCTACACGGTCGATAACAGCTACACGCGGCTGATCGTCGTGGTAGAATGAAGGGCGGGTGACAGTATGGAAGAAAAGAAATCCGCAGTGGTGCAGGAGCGCGGCGTGGCCGAGCGTGTGCACCCGCTGCTGCTCATCCGCGAGGTGCTGCGCAAGCTGTGGGCCGCCGTTATGGTGGGCGTGATTCTGGCCTCCTGCGCCTATGTGGCCGCCGCGCAGTTTTATACCCCGCAGTATCAGACGCGCACGACCTTCGTCGTGTCCACGCGCGGCAACTCCGCGTCGGTGTACTCCAACCTCAACGCGGCCACCGGCATGGCGCAGTCCTTCTCGCAGGTGCTTGGCAGCGACGTGATGAAAAAGCGCGTCGCGCAGGAGCTGGGCGTCGAGCAGATCGACGGCGAGATCAGCGCCGTCGCCATTGAGGAGACGAACCTGCTGGAGATGCGCGTCACGTCGGACAATCCGCGCGCGGCGTATCTCATCACCCGCGCCGTCATCAACAACTACGGCGATCTGGCCAGCGCCGTGCTCAGCAACATCTCGCTGGAGATCCTGCAGCAGCCGCGCATCCCAACCGCGCCGGTCAATGCGTCCAACGCGCTGCACACCGCGAAGCTTGCGGGGATTGCCGGCGTTGCGCTGGTCATTGTTCTGGCATGTGTGCGCGCATACCTGCGCGATACGGTCAAGTCCGAGGACGAGGTGGAGAGCAAGCTCGATACCAAGATGCTGGCCGCCATCCACCACGAGCGCAAATACAAAACAGTCCGCGCCGCGCTCGCACACAAGAAGACCAGCATTCTCATCACAAACCCGACGACGGGCTTCCTCTTTGTCGAGACGTTCAAAAAGCTGCGCACCCGCGTGGAATACCAGATGCGCCGCAGCCACTGCAAGATCGTCATGGTTACCTCCGTGCTGGAGGACGAGGGAAAGTCCACCGTCTCCGTCAACCTCGCACTGGCAATGGCGCGGAAATATAGAAACGTGCTGCTCATCGACGCGGACATGAAAAAGCCCGCCGTGCACAAGATCCTCGGCTATCAGGACGAGGAATATGCCACCCTGCCGGAGCTGCTGGCGGGGAAGGTTGCCCTGCGGGACGCACTTCTGGTCGATCCGGAGCGGCGCGTCGCAACGCTGCTGGGCCGCCGCGGTGTGGAGAATTCGACGGAGCTTTGCGGCGGCACGTCCATGCGCCAGCTTCTCGCGGCGGCGCGGCAGCAGATGGACGTCATCATCGTCGATACGCCGCCGATGGCCGTCAGCCCTGACGCGGAGTGCATCGCGGATGTAGCAGACGCCGCCGTGCTCGTCGTCCGGCAGGATCAGGCGCCGGTGCGCGTCATCAACGACATGATCGACGTGCTGAACCGCAGTAAGGCGGAGCTGCTCGGCTGCGTGCTCAACAACTTCTATTCCACGGACTTCACAGACCGGATCAGCTATGGCTACGGTGGAAAGTACGGTTATGGCGGCAAGTACGGCTATGGGAAATACGGCTACGGCGGCAAGCGCGCCGCGGCGCCGGACGCAGGGGAGGAGGAAGCAGAATGAATCAGGAACAGAAAACTGCATCCCCGCTGAGCCTTGCGCGTCTGCTCTCGGCGTTTCTGCGCGGGCTGCGCCGGCTCTGGTGGGTCACGCTGCTGCTCATCGTGCTGCTCGGCGGCGCGCTGGGCTTCCGCGCGTGGCGCGGCTATGTCCCGCAGTATACCGCTTCCGCGACCTTCACGGTCTACGTCGGCAATCCGCTGCAGGCGAGCACCCCGGTCTATAACGCGGCCACGGCTGAGCAGATGGCCAAGACCTTCCCGTATATCCTCACAAGCGGCGTCTTGAGCGAAGTGGTGCAGACCGACCTCGGCGTTTCTTCGCTCCCGGCGATCTCGGCCTCGGCGGTGGAGGGCGCGAACCTCTTTGTGCTGAGCGTGACCGGCTCCGACCCGCAGCTCTGCTACGACGTGCTGCAGTCGGTGATTGAGAACTATCCGCAGGTGGCGGAGTTCGTTGTCGGCTCCACGGTGCTCACCGTTGTGGACGAGACCGGAGTTCCGGCACAGCCGGCCAACGCGCGCAACTGGACGGGAGCCGCCAAACGCGGCGCGCTGATCGGGCTGGCGCTTGGTCTTGTGCTGATGTTCCTGTACGGCCTGTCAAAAGCGACCGTCATGGGCAAGGAGGATCTGCAAACGGTGGCGAACGCCAAGTATCTCGGCGCGCTGCCGGAGATCAATGTCAAGCGCCGCAGCAAGTCGGTGCAGCCAGTCATCTCCCTGCGCGAGACAGAGAACCGCGCCTTCCGCGAGGCGTTCCGCCTTGTGACGGTGCGCGTGGAAAAAAGCATGAAGGCGCATGGGTATAAGACGGCCATCGTCTGCAGCGCCATCCCCGGCGAGGGGAAGACCACCGTGTCGTATAACCTCGCGCTTTCGCTCGCGCGGCATGAGCACCGGGTTTTGCTCATCGACTGCGACCTGCGCAACCCGTCCGTGTACCGGATGCTGCGGCAAAAGCCGTGCATCGGGCTTTCGGAGTACCTGCGCGGCGGCGCACCGCTGGAACGGATTGTCCACCCCGCACCGGAGCCGAACCAGCCGGATGTGATCTTCGCAGGCCGCCGCGTGGACAACGCATCGGAGCTTCTGGGCAGCAAGGCGTTTGCAGAGCTGCTGTCGCAGCTTCGCCGGCGCTATGACTTCATCCTGCTCGACACGCCGCCGTGCTCCATGCTCTCGGATGCAACCGAGCTTGCCGAACAGGCGGACTGTGCCGTCATGGTCATCAAGCAGAACTTCGCAAGCAAGGCGAGCGTCCTCAACAGCCTGACCACGCTCAGCGAGTACAGCATTCCCGTCGTCGGCTATGTGCTCAACGCCTTCTCCGGCAGCATCGTCGGGCGGTATGGCTACGGCTACGGCTATGGGTATGGTTATGGCTATGGCTACGGTTATGGGTATGGCTACGGCAGCAAATACGGCTACGGCGAATACGGCGACGGACAGAAAAAATGAGGCAGGGATTGATCTGTCGCACATGAGATTCCCCATTCCAGAACGGAGCATTACCCCGCTGCTTTTACCCCCGGAAAAATTGAACGAGGTTGCAAAAAATAAATCGCATATGGACGAGATTCATCGTTTTTGCACATTGACTTTTACCACCTGAAATGGTATTCTGTTGGGAAATAGGAAATGTGCTGGTTGGGTAACTAGATTCCAAAAATTTCATAATTTTCAATTTTCTGTACAGCAAATTGTTTCTTGCGGGTGCAAGAAACAATGCTCTCTTCGAGCCGCGCGCTGGCATATGCGGCGTGCGAATCACGCTGGCTTTATACCCCGGAAAATGGAACGCTCTATGCACGCGGCTCGGAACCCTCCGTCTGCAGGGACTTGCGGATCCAAATGCAAAATGGGTTACAGCTTGCGGCAAAGAGAAAAAAATGACTGATGTTTGATATGTTCCGGTTCATGGCCGGGCGATTGCGAGGAAAACATATGAAAAAGAAAACATGGAACAAAGGCATTGCATGTGCGCTTGCTGCGGTGCTGCTGCTCGGAACGGTAGCGCTTGGCGTTTCCCTTGCGTCGCCCGCGGCGGATACCGATGCGAATACACTCCGCCTGTGGTACGATGAGCCGGCGTCAGGAACCAATTCCAGCGACACTTGGCAGGAAGCGACGCTGCCGATCGGCAACGGAATTCTGGGCGCAAACGTTTATGGCGAGCTGTCAACGGAACACCTGACACTCAACGAGGAGACCCTCTGGTCCGGTGGCCGCGGCAGCGTGGCCAACTATAATGGCGGCAATCCTTCCACCAGTAAGGTAACTACCTATAACAACTATGCCAATACCTTGCTGAACGGCAGAAGCCTCAGCAATATCGAAGGCTTGGCCGGTGTTAGTGAAAACAGCAGTGGCTACAATGACGGTTATCAGGCGCTGGGTGACCTGTACTTTCGTTTTACTCAGGCGCCCACTTCCACACCAAGCGATTACAGCCGTGCGTTGAACCTGGAAACCGGCCTTTCCACGGTTTCCTATACATATAATAGTGTAAACTACACCCGCACCTATTTTGCCAGCAATCCGGACAATGTGATCGTTGCGCACCTGACGGCAGGCGGCAGCGGAAATCTGAACTTTACCGTCTCTCTGGACAGTAAGCAGAACGGCACAGATATGGCCAGTGCGAGCGGCAACACAGGTAAAATCGTCTGCAGCGGAACGGTGTCCAACAACGGACTGCTGCATAACACGCAGGTGGCGGTTGTTGCGGACAATGGTACCGTGACCGCAAATAACGGGACCATCACGGTCAGCAATGCCAACGCCGTCACCGTTTACCTCACGGCGGCCACCGATTATCAAAATACCTTCTATGATGCGAACCAATCCATCGAATATTACTACCGCACCGGCGAAACTGCAGAGCAACTCTCCACCCGCGTCAGCGGCGTTCTGGACGCAGCGGTGTCTAAGGGCTATGACACTGTCTTGGCTGACCATCAGACGGACTACGGTAACCTCTACAGCCGCGTTTCCCTGAATCTCGGCCAGAGCAGCGGCAAGACCACGGACGCGCTGCTGTCTGCCTACAAAAGAGGCGCTGCGTCTGAAGCGGAGCAGCGCTATCTGGAAGTGCTGATGTACCAATATGGCCGCTATCTGCTCATTGCGGGCAGCCGCGAGAACAGCCAGCTTCCCACCACCTTGCAGGGCATCTGGAACAACAGCAATGCCGCTCCGTGGAAGTCGGATATCCATACCAATATCAACGAGGAAATGAACTACTGGCTGTCCAATAACTGCAACCTGACCGAGTGCGCGATCCCGCTGGTAAACTACATGGCAAGTCTGAAGATCCCTGGCGGCAGGACGGTGAGTACCTATACCGGCAGCACGCACGGCATCATGGCACATACCCAGAACACCCCTTATGGTTACACGTCTCCGGGTTGGCAAATTTCCACTTGGGGCTGGAGCCCGGCTGCGGCGACCTGGCTGCTGCAAAACTGCTATGACTATTACGAGTATTCCGGCAACACGGATACCCTGCGAAATGTCATCTACCCCATGCTCAAAGAGCAGGTGCTGATGTATCAGGATCTGCTAAAAGAGTATAACGGTCGTTTGGTGATGCCCATCACCCAGTCTCCGGAGCTTTCCACGATCACAGCGGGCAATACCTATGAGCAGTCGCTCATCTGGCAGCTCTATGCCGATACGATCGAGGCGGCAGGTATTCTGGGCGTGGACAGCGACCAGATCGCCACATGGCAAGCGACCATGAACCGGCTGAATCCCGTTGAGATCGGCAGCAGCGGCCAGGTGAAGGAATGGTACACTGAGACCACGATCAATTCTGTGAACAACACAAGCGATCACCGCCACCTGTCCAACCTGTTGGGGCTGTATCCCGGCAACCTGTTCGACACCGAGGAAGAGATCAATGCGGCGATTGTCTCCCTGAACAACAAAAACTTTGGCCGTGTTGGAACCAGCTCCAACCCCGAGGGCGGCTGGACGTATGGTCAGCTCATCAATAGCTGGGCGCGCGTGGGCAGCGGCGAGAATGCGTACTACTGCGTGAGCCAGCTGCTGAAAAACAGGGTCTACGCCAACCTGTGGGATTATCATACATCTGGCACCTACGGTGCCTTCCAGATCGACGGCAACTATGGCTACTCCGCCGGCGTTGGCGAGATGCTGCTGCAGAGCAACTATGGCTACATTGACCCGCTGCCCGCGCTGCCGGGCGCTTGGGCCAGCGGCAGTGTCAGCGGCCTGCTAGCCGAGGGGAACTTCGCGGTCGATATGACGTGGGCGGACAGTAAGCTCACGGCCATGACGGTGACCTCCAACGCGGGCGGCGCCTGCTCGGTCAAATATCCGCTCGCGGCGGGTGAAACCGTTGCGATCCAAGACAGCAGCGGTGCGACTGTTGAGTCCAAAACGGAGGACGGCGTCGTCACGTTCGACACCACGGCGGGCGAGACCTATACCATTGAAAGCACATCCCTCAAGTTGAGCGCGAGCCGTGCGGATGATGGCAGCGTGACGCTGACTTGGAATGCGCAGCGCGGCGTGACCTACACCGTTTATCGCAAGGCGAACAATTGACTGCGGCGGCGGATCAAGGACTCCAATTTGTTTTTAATGATATATTTCCAACAAACGACGAGAGGAGACGAATAGCATGAGACAAAAGCGTTGGCTTGCATTGCTGCTCACATTGGTGATGGCGTTCAGCGTCATCTGCCCACTGTCAGCACTTGCAGCCGGAAACGGAGACGAAATTGCCAACGGATTGACCGGAGGCAACTATACTGACGAGAGCGCGGACGCCGACACGGCCTATACCTACACAGTCGTTGGCTCAGACGGCTCCGAAGCAACCGCAGAAGTTATGGCGGTTGGTGATGCAACAGAGACGCTGACGACTACACCTGCGATTAGTTGGGAGCGCACAGAGGATACAAAAACTACGAGTTATCGGTGTTCAACTTGCGGCTCACAAGGCACGGAGAGCGGCTATCATTGGTGTTCTACTTGCAGCTGGGTTCGGAATTTTAGCACAGTTACAACTGGGAACTATGTTTCCGACATTGCATATGTCAATTCAAACGGTTCTTATACCTCTGGTGGCGTGACTTATCCCCAGTATACCGCGCTTAACTGGAACTGGAGTTCCCTGAACAAGCTCATCAACAACGAGGATACTAGGGTAAAAGATGTCTGGAGTCAGCAGACTGATAAAATGTATGCCTGCAAGTTCAGTCAGAATGGCAATGGCGGCTCCAACTGGGACAAGGCCAGCGTGTACAAAATCTCCGGCACCTTTGACTGGCCGGAAGACTATGACCTGAACGAGACCACCATTACCATTCAGAGTAAGAATGACAGCTCGTATTCCGAAATTTACAACTATATCAACAACAACGGCCTTTCCGACCTGTTCGGGGACGGCAAGGTCATCGCGGTCAACGACGATGTGTATGTTGTGATGTGGGTGGAGGACAGCAATGGTGCTGGTGCGCCTACCGCCGAAACTATGAACGACTACCTGCTGTTCTGGACCGGCAGCTCCGGTAAAGGTTTTTGGACGCACAAAGGCAACACTGACGCGGACTGGAACCGGCAGACCCCGGCGACCTTTGTCTCTGCAGGGAAGCAAGGCGTGCGTGCGTTCCACGAGGCATGGCCGAATGCGGTTGGTGTAACGGCCGGTTTGAACAACACCAATGTTGTCAATCAGGAGTTCTCTTATCTGACGCACACCGACGGTTGGTACACCCTGACCGACACCTCTGCCATCAACTCCGTGATGCGCAACAATTACGGTGCGACCGGCATTCAGCCCGGTGCGACAGTCCATCTGGATCTGTATTGCTTCAACAATGACGGCGAGGGCATGATCGACGAGCTGGTGGTGAACCTTGCCACCCAGCGCGAAACGGAGACCTCTGTCACGGTCAACTACTACTACGGCAATGTGACCACGCCCGACGATACTGCTCACTTCCTGGGCAGCTCCGTGCTGACCAATCAGGCCTATGGCACGTCCATTTCCCTGCCCGCCGGCACCAATGCCAGCCAGCTGGACTATATGCGTGCTGCCGCCATCATCAAGGCCGGCAAGCAGGACGTGTCCAGCGGCACGCAGGTCAACGATCCGCTGATCGTGACCCGCGGTGCAGATAACGTGATCAACGTGCTGTATACGGCGAAGGATGCAAAAATCATTACGCTGACATCGAATTCTCAGGAGCTTTCGTTTGACGGAAACTCCCACACGATTGACGCCCTGACGGTTATTTCCGGAGCAGCTGGGGAACAGCAGCAGGCTGCCACAAAGCAAGACAATGGCACGTGGAAGCTTCCGGATGGCAACTATCTGCAAGCTGTTACAGTTGGTGCGACCGGCACGTATTGCGGGAAGTATCCGAACAGCATTGAACCGGGTGAAACAGGTTTTGCTGTTAAGGATGGAAGCGGTAACGACGTCACCAATTCGTATACGATTGTGAAGAAAGAGGGCACCCTGACCATCACGCCAGTGACGGATTTCGTGATCGACTACGGCCTGCCGCTGGACATCACGCCGAGCGATATGGGCTTTGCTCCGACTGGCAGCACGACGTTCACGCTGGGCAACACTCCGCTACAGTATGGTGACGTTGTGCTGAGCAACAGCAATCAGACCCTGGCCTATACTCCAAACAAGACTGTGGACGGTGTGGAATCCATCCCGGTATCCGGCCTTGCGGGTGCGGGCGGTTATACGTACAACGGCAGCATTAACATCATCCCCGCGACGAACGTCCTGTACGAGGAGAGCTTCGCATCGACGAGTAATGATCAAGCGGTAAAGTGGACGAAGGAAGGCACGGCTGCACAACGTCAGCAGCAGACGGCCTATCCGGGCATGACGGGATCCAAGGTCTACGGCTACGATGATGCGTATGCGGCGGACTCCGCTTACAGCAACGGTTCTGCTTGGAAAGCGAATCTGACTGCAAGATGTCAGGGACGGTACTACACAACGGATAGCCCGAAGGCGACCTTCACCTTCACCGGAACCGGGTTCGATCTCTATTCCGAATGCGGCGCGAATACCGGAGCGCTGTTTGTCACAGTAGCGGATGCTAACGGCGCGATCAAAAAAGGGTACATGGTCGACACGTACTTTAATGGAGTCTTTACGAAATCAGATGATACGATCATTAGTGTCCAAGATGGAATGACCTATCAGATCCCGGTCGTACATGATGAGCGCGACGCGTATGGCACGTATACGGTCACAGTGTATGGCTATTGGGTGAACAACAGAGCTGAGGGCGCAACGGCAATGGCGACTTCTGCGGAGTCCTTTGAAGAGAGCCTCCGGAAAGAGCTTGGCTTTGAAAACATCCCGTTTGAGTTCCTCTCTGCGAGCGGCGCGGATACGTTCGTGGCAGATACCGAGGGTGCAAGCGTGTTTGGCGTGTATGATGAGGAAAGTACGCAGACCGCTTACATCGACGGCTTCCGCGTCTATAACCCGCTGGGTACGGAGAACCTTCCGACTGCCTATACCCGTGATAACGAAAATGAACCGCGGTACATCTCTCTGTTCGATTTCCTGAAAACCGATGCATGGAACGAAGCGATTGTATATATTGAGAAATCAGAAGATGGATCGTACAATCAAGCGGACTATCAGATCGGCAGCGGACCGTACAATGAGATTTACCTTGCGCCGAATAGCTCGATTTCCTTTACATCGGATGCTGAGCGCGTCATGGTCAGCGTCAAGACGATCAATGGCGATACCACGATGAATAACGTTACGATCACCAGCGGTACCGAGCAGTATTTTGAGCTGAACGGCACCAATGGAACCTATACCATTATCAACAATGGCGGCCATATCCTCTCTCTGGTGAACTTGAAGCTGATCGACGGAGCACTGGCGACGGTTGAAGCCGAAGCCTATACATCCATTGCGACCGCGCTCGGCGCGCCGGTGACGCTGCAGGACGGCACGGTCGTGGAGCCGGAGCAGACTGAGCCGGATCCGGTGGAACCAGAGTGGGTCAACCCATATGATGACGTCCATCAGCAGGACTGGTTCTACGAGTACGTCAAGTATGTCACGCAGCACGGCCTGATGAACGGCATGGGCGACGGGAAGTTTGCGCCGAAGACCGTGATGAACCGCGCAATGCTCGCAACGGTGCTCTACCGCATCGCGGGCGAGCCGGAGGTCAGCGGCGAGAAGCCGTTCAGCGACGTTGCCACCGGCGAGTGGTATTCTGATGCGATCCTCTGGGCGGCGCAGAAGGGCGTCGTCGAGGGCGTTGGCGGCGGGAAGTTCTTGCCCAACGATCCTCTGACCCGCGAACAGATGGTAACGATGCTCTACCGCTACTGGAAGCTGAGCAACCCGGATGCGGCTGCGACCGATGAGACCGGTGAACAGTTCAAAGACTGGAATCTCGTTTCCGACTGGGCGCTGGAGGCTATGCGCTGGGCGGTTGCAAATGGCCAGATCAACGGCATGACGGCCGAGACGCTCTCCCCGCAGGGCAGTTTGCCCCGCGAGCAGGCGGCGACGCTTCTTGCCCGCTATGACCAGCTTGTGTCCGATAAGTGAGGTGAATGCCATGAAAAAGAACTATGTTTCCCCGCATGCGGAATGCATGACGTTTCAGGCAGATGCGGCAATTGCAGCGTGCCAAATTGTGCAGCCAGATTGGCCGAATTTTGAAACACAGTATCACTGCAAGGAGAATGGCAGCACAGGCCAGTTTGCGAGCGATAGCAAAAGTTGTAGTTGGTTTATAGAGGACTATTGTTATTATACGATCAAGGCAGACGAATCGCTCTTTGGTTCCTAATTCTATATGAACATGCCCGCGCCGAAAGACGCGGGTATGTTTTTACGAGGCTCCTATGACGAAGTTTTATCGCATTGCCGGGCTAATAATCCGGCTCGATGCGCCTTTTTCCTTTCAAGTGAATGACGCAACAGAGTCGTTTCGCGTCCCAGCCTCCACTCCCGACTGGACGGTGACGTGCTCGATACACGAGCAGCTTGATGCGCAGGAGACGCTGCCCATACGGTTTGGGAACTTTCGCGCCGGCACGGTGCAGGGCGTGATTACCCGCACGTATCTCGGCGTGGAGAACCACCCCTATATGCAGGCAGTGGAAGCGGTTGATGCGCCGGAGCGGATGGAACTGAGATTCTCTCAGCAGGATCTGTCTTGGTCGGCGCGCACGATGCGGCTGTGGCTCGGCGTCGGACTACAGCACCAGCTCCTGCTGCGCGGAATGGTGCTGCTGCACGCTTCCTGCATTGACGCGGGTGGCTGCGCGATCCTGTTTGCAGCCCCGTCCGGAACCGGGAAGAGCACACAGGCCGCACTCTGGGAGCAGACGCGCGGCGCTGAGATCATCAACGGCGACAAAATCGCAGTCGGCTTTGCCGACGGACGCCCTTGTGCGTTCGGCGTTCCTGTGTCCGGCACCAGCGGCATCTGCAAAAATGCGGTGTTGCCGCTGAGGGCGATCGTGCTTCTGTCACAGGCCGGGGAAAACGAAGCGCACCGATTGCGCGGCGGCGCTGCGCTGGCGCAGGTATGCGGCAACGCGGTGTTCGACGACTGGCGTTTGGGCGAGGCTGCGCTGCTGATGGAGCGTGTGTCGCGCGTGTTGGCTGACGTGCCGGTGCTTGCGCTTGCCTGCACGCCGGACGAGCGTGCTGTGGAGACGCTGGAGCAGGCGCTCTGGCGTCTTGAGGGGGAAATACGATGAATGCAGATCAATATCTGGAATATATGTTTTACCGCGCCGGGTCGGAACATGTTCCGCTCTCCGGCACCTTTGAGCTGACCTGCCGCTGCAATTTTGACTGCCGGATGTGCTATATTCACCGTAGCTCGTTCGATCGGGAAGCACTGCGCGACGAACTGACTGCCGAGCAGTGGATGCGTTTGACCGACGCTGCTGCGGCACGCGGGATGCTCACGCTGCTGCTCACCGGCGGCGAGCCTCTGATCCGGCCGGATTTCCGCGAGATTTACCAGCATTGTAGGCGGCGGGGAATTCTGGTGTCCATCAACAGCAACGCTTCGCTGATTACGGAGCGGGACGTCGCGTTCTTCGCGCAGAATCCACCGCGGAGACTGAACATTACGCTGTATGGAAATTCGCGGGAGACCTATGCGAAGCTCTGTGGAGACCCGGATGCATACGATCGGGTGACGCACAACGTGACAGCGCTGCATGCAGCTGGCGTACCGATAAAACTCAACATCTCCGTCACGCAGTACAATCTTCACGAGCTACGCGATATGCTGCGCTTTGCAAAAACATTGGAGATTCCTGCTCAGGCCGCAAGCTATATGTTTCCGCCTTTGCGTGCACAGGAGCATTCTGCGTGCTCGGCTGACCGCCTGACGCCGGAGGATGCTGCTGCGGCGCAGATGATCTATGACAGCTTTCGCCTTTCTCCGGAAGCGTTTGCCGAGCGGCGCGAAACGCTGCTGCGCGGTGAACACTATGTGGATCCAGACGAGGAGTGTCTGGATCAGCCGACGGAGCGTATCCGGTGCCGTGCGGGGCATACCTGCTTCTGGGTTACGTGGGATGGGCAAGTGCGCCCTTGCGGAATGATGCAGACACCGACGGTGCCGCTCGACGACGGATTTGACGCGGCATGGCAACAAACCCAGTCGAAGACCCGGCAGATTGTGATCCCGGCGAAGTGTACCGAGTGTGCGCTGCGGCATCTGTGCGGCGCGTGTCCTTCTGCATCCTATGCGGAAACCGGCAGGTATTCCGGCGTTCCAGAATATCTGTGCCGAAAAACGAATGCTTATTTGAAACTGCTTCAGGATTACGATCCCGGTATGTGGCAAGGCTCACAGACATGATTTTTCGGGCTTTGCAGAAGTGAAAAGTTATGATCACTCAAAATATATATTGCGTAGACATACGGATACATGTCGAAAACGCTCTGAAAATGGTTGGAATTATGGTATAATCAATAAAATATACGACCAATTATGCAAGAAACACTTCCAAAATGTGATAAAAAGTGCACAGAGTCTTGATAAATTGCGGAAATGTGTTATACTGTATCAGAATTTTACAGATTCTGTTTTGCACTGCGGGACGCTCGACGTCCGGAAGCAGAGCGGGGCGGAGTACGGACAATCAGGGGCATATGGCCGCGGAGGGACGATACAAATGAAAACAGTAACCAATCACCTGAACCGGCAGAAGACCATTCGCGTCTGCTGCCTGCTGGTGCTGGATGTCGTGCTCATCAACCTGGCGGCGTTTCTGGCGCTGTTTGTCCGGTTTGAGTTCGATTATGCTGCGCTGCTGGAATCCGGCTTCCTGAAAAGCCTGTGGTCCTATGCGGCGATGAATACGCTGACGACGGTCATTGTATTTGCGGTGTTCAAGCTGTACAATAGCCTGTGGGAGTTCGCCAGTACGGTGGAATTGACCCGGCTGGGCATCGCATCCATCTTGTCGGCGGTACTGTGCATGTTCGGAATGTATATGCTGAACCTCTCGGTGCCGCGCAGCTTTCCGATCCTGTATGCGCTGTTTCTGGGGGTGTTCTGTGCGCTGCTCCGGTTCGCATATCGGACGCTGCGCCGCCGCCGCGCCGGGCTGCACAGCTCCGGCGGCAAGCGCACGATGCTCATCGGCGGCGGTCAGGCCGGCGCGATGGTCATGCGCGAATTTCTGTACAGCGCGCATTCGGAAAACAAAGTGGTCTGCATCATTGACGACGATAAGTCCAAGCACGGCAGCTATCTGCGCGGCGTGCGGATCGTTGGCGGCATGACGGACATTCCGACTGCGGTTCAAAAGTATAACGTAGAGGAAATTGTACTTGCCATCCCTTCCGCCACGCGCCGGCAGCGGATGCGCATTCTGGAGATTTGCCAGCAGACCGGCTGCCGCCTGCGGACGCTGCCGGGCCTGTATCAGATCGCCAACGGCGAGGTGAACATTCAGCAGATCCGGGAGGTCGATATTGAGGACCTGCTCGGCCGCGACACGGTGCGGATTGATCTGGACGAGGTCGCCGGGTATATCGAGGGCAAGGTTGTGCTCGTCACGGGCGGCGGCGGCAGCATCGGCAGCGAGCTTTGCCGGCAGGCCGCGGCGCAGCACCCGAAGCAGCTCATTATTTTTGACATTTACGAAAACAACGCTTATGATATTCAGATGGAGCTGCAGCGCACGCATCCGGAGCTGGATCTGGTCGTGCTGATTGGCTCTGTGCGCGACGCGCAGCGCGTTCGAAATGTATTCGACCAGTATCGCCCGGAGCTGGTCTGCCACGCGGCGGCGCACAAGCATGTGCCGCTCATGGAGGCGTCGCCGTTCGAGGCGATCAAGAACAACGTGTTCGGCACGTACAATGCCGCGCGCGCAGCGGACGAGTTTGGTGCGCAGCGGTTTATCCTGATTTCAACGGACAAGGCCGTGAACCCGACGAATGTGATGGGCGCCTCCAAGCGCATCTGCGAGATGATCGTGCAGATGATGAACGAGCGCTCGGCGACGGAGTATGTCGCGGTGCGCTTCGGCAACGTGCTCGGCTCTGCGGGCAGCGTGATTCCGCTGTTTCGCAAGCAGATCAAGGCGGGCGGCCCCGTCACGGTCACGGACAGGAACGTGATCCGGTATTTCATGACGATTCCGGAGGCGGTGCAGCTGATTTTCCAGGCCGGCGCCTACGCGCGCGGCGGGGAGATTTTTGTGCTCGACATGGGCGATCCGGTGCGCATTGACGATCTGGCGCGCAAGATGATCCGCCTGTCCGGGCTTGAGCCGGATGTGGATATCCCGATTGTCTATACCGGCCTGCGCCCCGGCGAGAAGCTGTATGAAGAGCTGCTGCTCAGCGGCGAGGGCATGAAAAAGACGCGGAACGATTTGATTTACATTGGGCACGAGATCGACTTTGACAAAGCGGCGTTTGAGGAAAACCTGATGCTTCTCAAGACCATGGACGAGACGGATACTGACGCCCTGCGGGACAAAATCGCCGAAATCGTCCCAACCTATTGCGAGCAGACGAGACTGGAAGAGGTGTTTGCATGAGGGAACGAGCCACAATTTATGAGAGATACGTCAAGCGCGTGCTGGATGTGAGTCTGTCCGGCGCGGCGCTGGTGGTGCTGTCTCCACTGATGCTGGCGACGGCTGCGGCCGTGAAGCTGGATTCGAAAGGTCCGGTGCTGTTTTGCCAGCAGCGCCTCGGTCTGCACGGCGAGCCGTTTACGATGTATAAGTTCCGGTCGATGCGCACGGATACGCCGAAGGACATGCCAACGCATCTGCTGCAGCATCCTGACGCATGTATAACCCGCACGGGGCGGTTCTTGAGAAAAACTTCGCTGGACGAGCTGCCGCAGCTTTTGAACATTTTGGCGGGAGACATGAGCGTGATCGGTCCGCGGCCTGCACTGTGGAATCAGGAGGACTTGTTTCAGGAGCGCGAGCGATATGGCGCAAACGATGTCCGCCCTGGCTTGACCGGGTGGGCGCAGATTCATGGCCGGGACGAGCTGGAAATTCCGGAAAAGGCCCGGCTGGACGGCGAATATGTGGAGCATCTCAGCTTTTCGTTTGATTGCAAATGCTTTTTTGGCACGATCGGTAAGGTTCTCCGACAGGAAGGCGTTGTGGAGGGCGGCACGGGAGCAATGGCGAGATGAGCAGGATCCTGATTATTACGAATCACTCTTACATGCTCTATCGCTTCCGGCTGGAACTGCTGGAGGAACTGGCCAAAACGAGCGAAGTGGTCATCAGCACGCCGTTTGTCGGCCATGAGGACGACTTGGCGGCGCAGGGCTTCCGGTTGATTGAAACGGCGGTTGACCGCCGCGGCATCAATCCCCAAACCGATGCGAAGCTGTTGGCGTTTTATTTCCGTCTGTTGAAGCGGGAACGGCCAAACCTTGTCATTACATATTCGATCAAACCGAACATTTACGCGGGGCTTGCGTGCAGCGCGCTTGACATTCCATATTGTGCGAACGTGCAGGGCTTGGGCACTGCGTTCGAGCGCAAGGGTCTCGCCGAATTTGTGACCGCGCTTTACAAGGCTGCTTTCCGTAAGGTCAAAACCGTGTTTTTTGAAAACGAAGCGGATGCCGCTGTCTTTCGCAGTAAGCACATCCTTTCTGTCGAAAAGCAGCGGGTGCTCAACGGCGCGGGGATCAATCTGGAGCACTATGCGCTTCAGCCGTACCCCACGAACGATGTTATGCACTTCCTGTATCTTGGCCGGCTCATGAAGGAAAAGGGCATGGACGAGCTGTTCGCGGCGGCACGGCGGCTGCACAGCGAGGGATATCCATTTGTGCTCGATCTGGTTGGATTCTTTGAAGACGAATATAAGGCGCAGGTCGAGCAGCTTCAAGTGGATGGCATTGCAGTGTTCCACGGCTTTCAGGCGGAACCACGGCCTTTCTATGCCGCGGCGGATTGCGTTGTGATGCCCAGCTACCATGAGGGCATGTCCAACGTTTTGTTGGAGGCTGCGGCGACCGGCAGGCCGGTCATCACCTGCGACATCCCGGGCTGCCGCGAGGCGGTCGATGACGGCGTCAGCGGCTACCTGTGCCGCGTCCGGGATGCTGACAGCCTGTGCGCCGCCATGCGCCGGTTTTTAGAGCTGGATCCTGCCGCACGCCAGACGATGGGCGCCGCAGGACGCAAATTGGCGGAGGAGCGGTTCGATAAGGACAAAGTCGTTGCGTCTACGATTGTGGCTATGGGGATTTGACAGAAAACGAGCTGCATTCTATTTGAGAGAATCATCAAAGCATATTCCGGGAGAGTAAGATATGAAGAGCCTGCTGGCATTATATTTTGGAACGATCCTGCTGGCATATCTGTCGCAGAAGTATCATCCTGTGCGCGAAACGCTCCACATGAGAGGTTCGCGGCATTTTTTCTTTGCGCGAACGGATGTTTTTGTAGTGATCATTATTTTTTGGCTTTCGGCATTGTCATTTCTTCGCACGGGATATAACGATACCGGCAACTACATTGCAGCGTTTCAAGATTCGCCGAGCGTAGCTGAGTTTTTTTCTTCCGGGGACTATTTGGATTGGACAGGCAACCCACTTTCCAATCTGTACCGCGATTTTATGCGGGAGCTTACGGATAATTATCATATCTATTTTCTATTCCCGGCCTTGCTCAGCAGCATTGCGGTTGTAAAACTGTGTAAGCGGTATTCTGTCAATTTTGCACTCAGCTTGCTGATCTTTCTTTCGATCGGTACGTATGTCACGTTTATTGCGGCGCTCAAGCAGAGCTTCGCGGTTGCAATTTTGCTGTTCAGCATTCCGTATGCGGCGGATAAAAAATACGTTCGATTCTATCTACTGGTCTTTCTGGCGATGCTGTTTCACACGCATGCGTTTATGTTTGCCATTCTTCCGCTCTTGTTTGGAAAACCGTGGCGAACGGTTACATTTGTCCTGTTGGGAGCAACCCTGTTTGCTATGGCGACATACGATTCCACATTGGGCGCCTTTATGGAGTATGCACAGATGCTTGGTGCAAACGTGGCGGAAATTGAGGTCTTCGATGGGCATAGCGTCAATGTGCTGCGCGTTGCTGTGTATGCGGTTCCGCCACTGATCGCGCTGATATACAACAAAAGATTGTTCGCAGATTCAACGCCGATGGAGAATCTGTTCGTCAATATGAGTATTGTCGGCCTGTTCATTTTGTCGATCGGCCTTGTCGAAGGCGCAAACCTCTATGCCCGCATGGCGGCGTATTTTGAAATCGGAACGGCGATTGCATTGCCGTGGATGCTGAAAAAGATTTTCCCGCAAAAGCAGACAAAAGTAATTACGATTACGGCAGCTGTATTGTATTTCGGATATTTTTACTATGAGTTTGCAATCACCAAAGGTTTTGAAGGCGAATATACCGCGATTACCATCTGGCAGTTTATTCGGAGTATCATATAAAAGGGCAAGTGAATGATTGATATCTTTGCCCGAGCGGAACTGGAGCAAAACAAAATGAATATTCAAGATATCCAGAACGTGGAGCAGGAAATACTTGATGTAATCCACAATGTCTGTGAGGCATATCATTTGCGATATTCCTTGGCATATGGAACATTGCTTGGAGCGGTCCGGCATGGTGGCTTTATCCCTTGGGATGACGATATTGACATCATGATGCCACGGGAGGATTATGAAAAGTTAATTACAGTTTGGGATCAAGCTGTGCCGAATGGATATCTTCTGCAAAATGTACGAACAAATCCGGATTTTACGCAAAGCTTCACCAAAATCCGAAAGGATCACACAACCTTCCTTCAAGAAGAAACAGAGCGGAGAAAAAGCTATCATAAGGGTATTTTTGTAGATATTTTTCCGGGCGATCGAGTGGCATCAAGCGAAATGGGAAGAAATCTTCAGTATTTTGCTTGCGCTGTGAATCTGCTGTATAACCGGGGGCATGCCAGTGGCTCCGGTGGGCTTGTTGGAAAAGTGGAACAGATTTTGCTGAAAGCGCCGAAGGAGAAATATGCTCTGCGTCGAGAAGCGGCGGAGAAGTGGATTCGACGCTGGAATGGAAATAAATCGGCGCTGTATGTCTTCCCCAGCACGCTTGAATGGAGTCGGAAGTACTATCCCGCAGATCTTTTTGAAAATATGCGAACGATTGCATTCAATGGGAAAACATATCAGTGCGTTTCCGATCCTGACACCATTCTTCGCATGGATTACGGAGACTATATGCAGCTGCCACCCGAAGAAGATCGGGTTTGGAAACACCACCCTATCCTGATCGATTTTGAACACAATTATGAGGAGCTGACTGACCAGCCATGAGCCAACCTACGTTAATTGTCTCCCTTGACTTTGAACTGTTCTGGGGTATGCAGGACGGATGGGCGCTATCTGAATATGAAGACCACGTTCTGGGAGGGCGGAAGGCGATTCCCAGACTTTTAGAGCTATTCCAAAAGCACAACATCCATGCCACCTGGGCGACCGTTGGCTTTCAATTCGCTGAAAGTGAAACCGAAGTCCGGAAATATTCCCCTGCGCAAAAGCCCACTTATGATAATCCGGCTCTGTCAAGCTACCGCTGCTTTGGTCAAATCGGACAGGACGAAAAAGATGCACCTTGTTTCTACGCTCCAAGCCTAATTGAGAAGGTCGCGGCCACCCCCAACCAGGAGATCGGCAGCCATACCTTCTCCCACTACTATTGCCGGGAAACCGGTCAGACCGTGGAGCAATTTCGGGCCGACATGATGGCGGCCAAGGCCATTGCCGCCGATAAGGGATATGCCCTCAAATCCGTAGTTCTGCCACGGAACCAATGTGAACCGGAATACACTCAAGTGCTGAATGAGCTGGGTTTTACCGCATACCGGGACGAGGAAAATGACTGGATCCATGAGAAGGTCAACTTTCATCCGCTAATGCGTCTCCTGCGCCTTGCCGATGTGTATCTTCCTTTGACCGGCCAGGGCGGCTATGTGCCGAAAGTTGAAAACGGCATCGTCAATCTGGTGGGATCCCGGATGTATAAGCCATATTTCAAGCCGTTGGCTTTTCTGGAAGGATTGAAGGTTCACCGCATCAAAAAGCAGATGCTTCATGCGGCACGAAACGGCTTGACTTTCCATCTCTGGTGGCATCCCCACAATGTAGGCGTTTATACAGACTTCCATATGAAGCAGCTGGAAGAGATATTCGGCTACTATGAAGAATTGAAAGAAAAATACGGAATGCGCAGCCTAAATATGGGCGAGGCTGCACTGGAAGTTTTGAACAGGTGAAAATCCATGTATCAGTTTTACTATGCGGATAAGTCTAAAGCTTGGAATCGCAAGTTATGCCAAGAGAATATTCGTGACCGGTTTCAAATTACTGCTGTGCGTCCCGCTATGTGGGAGGAGCATTGTCTGGAATGTTCCGCACCGTCTTGCTTTGAAAGCTGCATCCACTATCTTTCCCGCAGCGATGGCCGTTGCAAGCGGTTTGACAACGGCCTACTGACCTTTGTGGAGGAAAAAGCCTGCTGCGGTCAGGGAGCTCATGTGAAGTTCCGCAAGTGGGGCAACATGATGACCATCCTGTTCCCGGCCATGCTGGACGAAGCGCAGTATGCCGCTATGCAGAAAAAGAACGCGTCCCTTGGTAATTTTTTGGCTGCGATTGAAGGAAGCAAGCTGCCCCAATCCCTGCGTTGGCAGGGCATCCGAATTCCAGAGTATCTGCGCCGCCGCCGCCTGCGGAAGCTGACCGGTCAGGACAACATGGCAGATGCGTTCCTGTTCCAAGGATACAGCTATTCAGAGGAAAGCTATCGCCTGATCGTAGAGATTTACGATGACCATGCGCCCGTCTGGAAAACTGCTATCGCAATCCAACCCGGTGAAAATATAGCTGTAATTTCTAATCTCTCTGAGGAATGCTCTAAATCTGGCAATTTGGTGAAGGTATATCCCGAAAACAATTTGGAAGCCGAGCTGGACATTCTCTGGTGTGATTTTGTCAAGGGAAAGCCCATTTCTGCGGAGCAGCCTGCTTCCAAAGTGAAATGTGTTGTCTGGGATTTGGACAATACCCTTTGGAACGGTACATTGATTGAAACGGAAGATACGATGTCGCTCCCCCTCAATCCTGGCGTCCGGGGAGTTGTGGAGGAATTGGATCATCGAGGAATTATCCAGTCTGTAGCCAGCAAAAATGATTTTGAACCTGCTATGGCAGTTCTGGAGCATCTTGGCGTTGCAGAGTATTTCCTGTATCCGCAGATTTCCTGGGAGCCTAAGAGCAGCTCTGTGGAGCAAATTGCCAAAAGCTTGAACATTGGCATTGATACACTGGCTTTGATTGATGACACCGTCTTTGAGTGTCAGCAAGTCCAATCCGTATGGCCCCAGGTACGTACATATGATGTGACGGAAATCAACGGGCTTCTGGCTCGTCCTGAATTTGACGTACCTGCAACAGCAGAGAGCCGGAACCGCCGTGCAATGTACCGTGCCGAGGAACAGCGAAACACGCTGATGAAGGCCGGGCGCACAGATATTGTGGATTTCCTGCGCAAGTGCAATCTGAAGCTGCACATTTTCACCCCGACAACAGAGGATGAAAAATTACGCTGCTATGAACTGATTGTCCGCACGAACCAGCTGAATATGTCCGGTAAAAAGTACACGCCTGAAGAATTTGAGCAAGTGCTTGCCCGGCAGGCCCATAAGAATTTCGCTTTCTCCTGTGCGGATGATTTTGGTGAGTATGGAGTCGTCGGATTTGGTCAGTACCGTGTGGAAGGTGAAGTCCTGATCTTTACCGAATTCGCTATGTCCTGCCGTGTGGCCGGGAAGTTTGTGGAGAGTGCGCTGTTTGCCTACCTGCTGGAGAGCAAGAGCTGTAGAAGCGGTTCCTTTACCGTCCAGAAAACGAAGAAAAACACCCTTCTGCGCAACACGCTGGAGCAGATTGGCTTTAAGACGGAGAGCGATGTTGGAGAGAAGGTTTCTTATTCTTTTACAGCCAACTTGTTGAATAGCACAGTTGTTAGTGTTGAAGGAGAGGGATGATTCTACCATGAACGATAAAGTTTCAGTTATCATGGCGACCTACAACTGTGCGGGTACCGTTGAAAAAGCGATTGACTCCATTCTGACGCAAACGTATAAAAACTGGGTTATGATTATCTGCGATGACGGTTCCTCGGATAACACATTGGAAATCTTAAACCGCTATAAGGCTCGCTATCCGGACAAATTTGTCATTATCCAGAACGAAACCAATCGGAAGCTTCCGTACTCTTTAAACCATTGCCTCGAATATGTTGAAACCGATCTGGTTGCGCGGATGGACGGCGATGACTGGTCTACTCCTGACCGCTTTGAGAAGCAGGTTTCTTTCTTGAAAGAGCATCCGGAATATGATTTAGTGGGCACCGGTGTTTCTGTATTTGATGGAGAAAAGAAGATTGCTTCGATAATAAAAACACCCTGTCCAACGAAAGAAACAATGCTTCAGCAAAACGCATTTTCTCACGCAACGATTATGACTTATAAGCGGGTATATGATGCGTTAGAAGGCTACTCTCTGGATCCAACTGTGCTTCGGGTGGAGGATGTGGATCTGTGGTGTAGATTTCTTGCAAAGGGATTTAGGGGCTATAATTTACCTGATGAGTTATATGTAATTCTGGAAGATGTGAATGCTGCCAAACGTAGAACGTTCGAAGCCCGCCTTAACAGCGCCAGAACCCGTTGCAGAGGCTATAAACTTATGGGTTTTCGAGGAATCGTTTGCTATAAGCCATATTTGATTGTATTGAAGGCCTTTGTTCCAACTTTTTTCTATCAGAAAATCCACGCATGGAAATTGAATCACAGTAATCGGACTTGACGAAGAGGCTATGCCATGAAAAAGATACTGTTTCTTATCCATGACCTTGGTCAGGGTGGTGCCGAAAAGGTACTGGTGAATCTGGTCAATAATATGGACCGGTCAAAATTTGACATTTCTGTGACGGTGCTGTTCGGCGGCGGCGTCAATGAGCAGTTTCTGGCTCCTGACATTCACTTTCATGCAGTTTTCCCCAAGGAAGTACCGGGAAACAGCAAGCTAATGAAGCTCCTGACACCGAAACAGCTTCACAAGCTGTGTGTGAAAGAACGTTACGATATTGAGGTTTCCTATTTGGAAGGGCCTTCCGCGCGTGTCATCAGTGGATGCTCGGATAAAAACACCAAGCTGGTATCCTGGATTCATAGGGAGCAGCACACAATGGATAAGCTGGCCGGTTCTTTCCGCAGCGAAAATGAAGCCCGTATGTGCTATAACAAGTTCGACCAGACAGTATGCGTTTCCCAGTATGTCTACGACGACTTCTGTCAACTGCTGGACTTCCAAAAACCTTGTCAGGTACTATATAATACAGTTGAGTCTGATAAGATTCTAGCCGAAGCCAATGATGAAGCACTGGAGTTGGTGGATGACGGAAGGATACGGCTGATTGCAGTGGGGACACTGAAAGAATCCAAAGGCTACATGCGCTTGCTGCAGATTATTAAGCGCCTGCAGGACGAGCAGTATCCGGTGCATCTTTACATTCTGGGAATCGGCCCTTTGCAGCAGGAGATGGAAGAGTATATCCGTCAAAATGAACTGAAAGACGCTGTTACCCTATTAGGCTATCAGACCAACCCCTACAAATATGTAAGCAAATGCGATCTGTTTGTCTGTGCCAGCTTTGCGGAGGGCTTTTCCACTGCCGCCACGGAAGCACTAATTGTCGGCACCCCCATTTGCACTGTGGAAGTCTCCGGCATGAAGGAAATGCTTGGAGAGAACAACGAGTATGGCGTTGTCACAGAGAACGACGAAGATGCGCTGTATCAGGGTATCAAGAGCTTGTTAGATTCACCTAGTAGGCTTGCCTACTATGAAAAGCAAGCCATAGAACGTGGTAAGACGTTCAGCACAGAAAATGCTGTAAGGGCTGTAGAGAATCTATTGATGAATTTATGAAAAGAAAAGCATTTTCATTTATATTCAATGGTGTCAATTTTACATCTACCGAGCAGATTGGAGAGAAAATGAAAATATTGGTTATTAATGGTGGCTGTATTCAGACCAATTCTTCTGCCAATTTATGCCATATTGCATACATTCAGGGTCTAATTGATGCTGGTCATGAGGTAACACTGCTTAGTGCGGATGGAAGAGATTATGTTTTGGATGAGTTTATAAGAATTCCGTCCGAAGTCAAACAATATACCTATTATGGCGTATCTGTATATGAGAAATTGTCTTTACGAAAGAAGGCCGCTGTATCTACAACTAAATCCAATATCTCGGTGTCCGACACCGCCCCCCATAGCACTTCCGATGCATCTAGTTTTAAGCAAAATCTGAAGGCATTTGTGCGCTCTTTATACGGTCCTCACGGCATCTATGCAACATTTGTACGAAAAGCACAACAATTTAAATCCAGCGAAGAATTTGATTATATCTTATCTATTTCTACACCTCCTGCTAGCCATCTACTTGCGTATAATCTTTTGAAAGCCAAGCATATCAAGGGAAAGCACTGGATTCAGATTTGGGAAGATCCCTGGCATGATGATGTATATGGCTTTCAGGGAACCAATTCCATCCGTTTGGAAGAAAAACGATTATTATTTTTTGCAGAGAAAATTTGCTATGTCAGTCCGCTGACATTAAAATACCAACAAGCGAAATATCCTGAATCTGCCTATAAGATGTATTGGCAGCCTTTACCGTTTTATTATAAATCCCAAGATGTTACTGTAGATACTTTTGACCACAACTGTTATGGTTATTTTGGTGATTATGCTCCATCTGCTCGAAATCTAACTCCCTTTTATGAAGCAGCAACTGATACTAATATTGAAGTAAATATCTGTGGCAATCCAGCAAATCTTTTTGAACATACCAATAATATTCATATTTATTCCAGAATGCCTTTGAATAAATTGAAACTTATTGAGAACAAAACGAATGTTCTTGTCTTTCTGTGTAACCGTAAAGGTGGACAAATCCCAGGAAAGATATATCAGTATTCGGCTACCAACAAGACAATTCTTTTTATCTTAGATGGTACACCTGAAGAGCAAAAAGTTCTAAAAGAATTTTTTGGAAAATTTCACCGCTATGTGTTTTGTGAAAATAACAAAGAAGACATTATCCAAGCTATTCAACGGATTGAGATGGGCGATTTAAAGTCTGTTAATAATGAACCGCTTAACGATTTTAATCCTCAAACTATAATCAACAATATTTTAAAAGCAGGGAGTTGATATTTATACGCGCTCTGCTTATTCTTAAAAAATATAGTAAAGCCTAGCTATTTGAGAGGTATGGCCATGTATTCAGAGCCTTTGATTAGCGTAATTGTTCCTGTATATAAAGTGGAAAAGTATTTAAACCGCTGTGTGCAGTCTATCATAAATCAAACATATCAGAACTTGGAAATTATTCTAGTTGATGATGGTTCTCCTGATAATTGCCCCGCCATGTGCGATGCTTGGGCAGCAAAAGATAACCGGGTTAAAGTCATTCACAAGAAGAATGGTGGCCTGTCCGATGCTAGGAATGCCGGTATGGCCATTGCCTCCGGCGAGCTGATGGGATTTGTAGACAGCGATGACTGGATTACTCCGGATATGTATCAGCATCTGCACGATCTTATGGAGGTTGGTAACAGCGACATTGCCGCCTGCGGCGTCGAGATGGTTTGGGATGACGGAACACCATCCCGTATACTTACCAAATCTGGATGCTGTGTGCTGAACCAAGAAGAAGCCATGCAGGCTATTATTGAAGAATCTTGGCTCAAGCAGCCCGTTTGGTACAAGCTGTACAAGACTGCGCTGATTCAGGACATTCCCTTCCCGGTTGGTAAGTACCATGAGGACGTTTTCTGGAGCTATCAGGCGGTCGGCAATGCTCAAGGGATATCTATTTCCGATAAGGTTTGTTATTTCTATTCCCAACGTAGCGGCAGTATTATGGGAGAGGGATATTCGCTCAAACGCCTGGATGCCATTGAAGCGAAGAAACAACGAATGTTTTATGTTCATGAGCTTTTTCCATCTCTAGAGCCACTGGCACAGATTGACTTGTTGTTTACCTGCATGTACCATGGGCAACTGGCGATGAAGCATCTGGAAAAACCGGAACGGAAACAGGCGCTCGCAATTTTAAAGGAAACGGTAAACCAGTGCCCTATGCCACAGGGGAATGTATATAGAATGAAGCCTGCCAAGCACAAATTCTGGATGAGTTTGGCGAAGCGAAATTTGGTGTTGGCGTGCCGATTCAGAGGATCGCTTGGCATTGGCCTATAAAAAGGAGCTATATTATGAAAATCGCTATTGCAGGAACAGGATATGTTGGTATCTCCATTGCAGTTCTTCTTGCACAAAATAATGACGTTTGGGCGGTTGATATTCTTCCAGAGAAGGTCAATATGTTAAATCGCCGCATTTCCCCTATCGCAGATCCTGAAATTGAAGAGTATCTAAAAACAAAGCAATTGAATTTGACTGCAACAACCGATGGATGCGCTGCATACGCAGATGCTGAATTTGTGGTCATTGCGACACCCACCAATTACGATCCAGTGAAGAACTATTTTGATACTTCCTCGGTGGAATCAGTGATTGAACAGGTCCTTTCCTGTAATGAACACGGAACAATTGTAATTAAGTCTACTGTTCCCGTCGGATATACGGAAAATCTACAGAAGCGATACCAAACCAGCCGCATTCTTTTCAGTCCGGAATTTCTTCGGGAAGGTCGTGCACTATATGATAATCTGTATCCCTCTCGTATCATTGTCGGCGCACTCAAGGAAGCCCCGAAAATGAAGGAAACGGCGCAGCAGTTTGCAAATCTACTGCAAGAAGGCTCTTTAAAAAAGGACATCCCTGTTTTAATTACTCATACCACAGAAGCCGAGGCCGTTAAGCTGTTTGCAAATACCTATCTTGCTCTGCGTGTGAGCTTCTTCAATGAGCTTGATACCTATGCAGAGGTTCGTGAACTTGATACCAAGCAGATCATCGACGGTGTGTGTCTGGATCCCAGAATTGGGAATCACTATAACAATCCCTCTTTTGGATATGGCGGCTACTGCCTGCCAAAAGATACGAAGCAGCTCTTAGCAAACTATCAAGACGTTCCGGAAAATCTGATCGGCGCAATTGTGGAATCCAACCGTACCAGAAAGGACTTTATCGCGGAACGCGTTCTGGAAAAGGCTGGGTACTATGATAATAACACCAGGGGACGGGATGGAATCTCAGGTCGCCAAGTTACTATCGGCGTATATCGGCTCACTATGAAAGCAAATTCTGACAATTTCCGGCAGTCCTCTATTCAGGGTGTTATGAAACGAATCAAAGCTAAGGGAGCAGAAGTTGTGATCTATGAGCCAACTCTTCATGATGAGTTGTTTTTTGGAAGCCGAGTTGTTCCGAACCTTCATGATTTTAAGGATATGTGCGATGTGATTATCGCAAACCGCTACTCTGAGGAACTTAAAGAGTGTTGGAGTAAGGTGTATACAAGAGATATTTATCGGAGGGATTGATTGTGCGTGTGGTGGACATTTTGAGAAGAATGTTCTCGGGGGGGGGAACACTCCCCTGAAAGAGCAACTATGGATTACTGTTTTGCACACGGATTCAGGGCAGGAAAGAATTTTCAATATAACAGTGGCTATCCGATTGATGCAAATTGGCCGTGGCTTATTTCTGTTGGCGATGATGTGACTTTATCATCAAATGTAAGGCTTTTAGCCCATGATGCCAGCACAGCAAAGACCGGAGTACACACAAAGATTGGCATTATATTGATTGGCAATAATGTCTTTATTGGTGCTGATACTATTGTGCTGTGCAATACACGAATTGGAGATAATGTAATCATTGGCGCAGGCTCAGTTGTAACTGGCGATGTTCCATCAGATAGTGTGTATGCAGGTAATCCGGCGAGATTAATCTGTACGTTTCAAGAATATCAGAAAAAGCATAAAGAAAATCAAAATAATCATCCAATATTCCGTGAACATACCTGGCAAGAATGGTCCGAAGCTCCAATAGAGGAAAGAGAAGCTATGCGTGAGAAGCTCAAAGAAACATTTGGTTACTTGTAAGGAGAGTGCCCTATGGCATTTAAGTACAAAATAACATTATTTACACCAACCTATAACCGTTCTTATATTCTGGATACTTTGTATCGTTCCGTCCAACGGCAGACTTTCCGGAATTTTGAATGGATCATTATGGACGACGGCTCCACCGACAATACTGAAGAATTGGTTAAGGGATGGATGCAGGATATCAATGATTTTCCTATCCGATTTTACAAAGTCCCTAATGGTGGGAAGTGTCGGGCTATCAATCGAGGGCTAGACCTTGCCGAAGGTGAGCTATTCTTCATCATGGATTCAGACGATTACCTGACGGATGATGCGATGGAGACAGTTGTGAAATGGGAAGCAACAATTGCCGGAAAGCCTGGATACTGTGGTGTCGCCGGTAATCGTGGCTCCAGCCCCACGGAAACACCGAATACCCGTCTGTGGCAGATGTATGGAGAGGGCTGTCAGTATATTGATGAATATGCGTACTGCCGCTATCCGGAATATACCGATAAAGTCATTGATGGAGAACGAGCTGGCGTCTGGTATACCGAAATTCATAGAAAATATAAATACCCTGAGTTTGAGGGTGAAAACTTCCTAACCCCCTGCATTACATGGAATAGAATGGCTCATGATGGATATAAGATCAGGATTTTTGATGATATTATCTGGGTTTGCAAATATCTAGAAGACGGCCTTACTATGCAAGGAAATATGCGATTCATCAAAAATCCTGCAGGGGCTGGGTTGTGTTTGCGCGAAAAAGCAGAGTTTCTGAATTATCCGTTAATCGAAAAAATGAAAATGTGGTATACCTTTTACTGCGATCATACCAGTTGTGACAATCAGTGCCGTTTAACTATAAAGCAGTGTGCCGATTATATTGGCGCTCCTTTGCCTATGATTTGGGGCGCAGCAATAATTCATCAAGGGCCAAGTGGAATTAAGAAGCTGTTGGGTAAAAAATGAGGAATATAATAATTACTGGAGGAGAATTATTCAATAAAGGCGCTCAGGCAATGACCTTTATTGCTGTTGATGAGATTCGCCGCAGATTCCCTAATCATCAGATTTATCTGCTGTCTGAGTTAGACTTAAAACGTTCGATGGCGGAGAGGGCTCAATATTCCTTTGATTTTATGGGATGGTATCCGCTCAAGTTTGCACGGTGCCAAGCCAACCCGTTGCTGCGTTTCGCCTGCAAAGTGCGAAACGGCAAAGAATTAAGCGAAGCGGAAGAAATATACAAGCATTGCGATGCAATGGTAGATGTCAGCGGATATGCACTTGGTTCTACTTGGAGTGATGCAACGTGTAATCGCTATTTGGATCATTTGGAATTTGCTTTGGCTTTTGATATTCCAGTTTACCTGATGCCCCAGTCTTTTGGCCCCTTTGACTTTGGAGAAGGTCGCCAAGCCCTGAACGCTCGCATTCATAAACTGCTTCCTACCGCAAAAATAATCTTTGCGCGGGAGCAAGAGGGGTATGATGCTCTTGTAAATACCTACGGGCTAAAAAATGTACGGTTGGCCCATGACTTGGTACTTAGCAATAAAGGAATTGATCTCGCCGATGTATTTGTTTCTGTACCTCCCCTTGATTTGCCGGAGATCAAACCGAACAGCGTTGCGGTCATTCCCAATTCCATGAATTCGAGTGTCACTGACCAAGATACTGTGTTTGCGATATATACCAACGCAATCAAGGCTTTACTGGATCGCGGAAAGACAGTTTATTTGCTAAGCCATTCCGCGATGGATTCCGCTCTATGCGGGAAACTGAAAGAACCGTTCAAGTCCAATGAGAACGTGATTCTGTTGGGGCAGGATTTCAGTTGTCTGGAATTCAATGAGCTGGTAAAGGAATTCCAGTATATGGTCGCATCCCGTTTCCATTCCATTGTCCATGCCTTCAAAAACGGAATACCTTGCATTGCCTTGGGATGGGCAGCAAAATACCATGACTTGCTGAAGCTGTTTAATCAGGAGCAATACGTCTTGGATGTTCGCACAAAAATTGGAGCAGCGCAAGTTCTTGCGACAATCGAAAAGATGGATTGCCATTATCTTGAGGAGTCTGCAAAAATCCAGGATGGGCTGGCAGCTGTTCAGGAACAGAATGTGTTCGACATACTAACTCAGCACCAGAAGGAGTCATAATGAGATTCGCACGAACAAAAAACACCTTGCGCAATATTGCTTTCGGCTCCGTGAACCGTATCATCAACATTGTTCTGCCATTTGTCTCCAGAACAGTGATTCTCTATGTCATGGGTACACAATACCTGGGCTTAAGCAGTCTGTTCACCTCAATTCTTAGTTTTTTAAGCCTGACAGAACTGGGAATCGGCGCAGCAATGGTGTACAGCATGTACAAGCCCATTGCGGAAAACGACCGGGCGACAATCAAGGCTTTGCTGAACCTATATCGAAAACTATATCAAATCATTGGTACAGTCATTTTGGCAGTCGGCTTGCTCCTGATGCCGTTTCTCAAGATTCTAGTCAAAGAGGAATTGCCTCCGGACATTAATCTTTATTTGCTGTACTTTATCTATTTGTTCAATGCGGTTCTGAGCTATTGGCTCTTCGCCTATAAGAATGCGCTGTTGCAGGCATACCAGCGCGATGACATTAACAGTAAAATTGCCTCGATTATTACGCCGGCATCATACGCCATTATGCTGCTTTGCCTCTTCTTAACGAAGAACTATTATGCCTATGTCATCTGGCTTCCGGTCTTTACCGTTTTGACTAACATTCTACGTCTTTTCCTTGTCAATCATGATTTCCCTGGTTTAGAGCCGGAAGGTGAGATTTCTGCTGAATTAAAGCATTCGATTTTCAAAAAGACATCGGCCTTGATCGGCACTAAATTGAATACCGTGGTGTTAAATGCTGCCGATAATCTGGTGATGTCTGCTTTTCTGGGCCTAACTGTGATTGCAATGTATGGAAACTACTACTACGTTATAACGGCAATCACTGGCTTTACTGGCATCATATACTCCTCCATGACCGCTGGACTGGGCAACAGTCTGCAGACAGATTCACCGGACATTAACTACCGCAATTTTGAAAAATTCTCGTTTATCAACTCATGGCTGGTAGGTTGGTGCACTGTCTGTCTGGTATGCCTGTATCAGCCCTTCATGCAGATTTGGGTTGGGGAAGATTTAATGTTCCCATTCTATGTTGTTTTGGAAATGGGACTGTATTTCTATATCTACCAGATCCGCAAAATTCCGGTAGTGTATAAGGACGCTGCTGGTATCTGGTGGGAGGACCGTTTCCGGCCTTACGTCTGTATGGTTGCAAATGTAGTGCTGAATATTGTTCTGGTTCAAATCATTGGTATCTCCGGTATTATTCTTTCGACGGTGTTTTCTCTCTTTATTTCGATTCCCTGGGAAAATTATACAATATTCAAATATGTATTTCATTGTAGCAGTAAACCCTATTACGGAAAAATGCTTTTCAGCGCTGTAACAATGCTGCTGGCAGGTGCGGTAACCTTCTGGATTTGCACCATGTTTGAAGATGGAATTCCGACATTCTTGCTACGGATGTGCATTTGCGTGATTGTACCAAATGTCATCTTTGCCTTGTGCAATTGCAAACGTCCAGAATTTAGGGAGATGATGACCATGGTGCAGCGAATTCTGAAAAGACAGTTCTGACGAGCAACGAAAGGGGTATGTATGGGACAGAAAACTATATTCACTACTGTACAGGCAGGACTGTGCTGTAGTTGCGGGGTCTGCAAGGGAATTTGTCCAAAAGGATGTATTTCCTGGAGCAAAAAAGATGGTCTGTATGTTCCCCAAATTGATGAACAGGTATGTATTCATTGTAGTATGTGCGCCTCGGTATGCCCCGGTTTAGGGCACAATTTTGAGACTGCCGAGACTGCAGCAGGTACAGTAACCGGTCCTGTTCTGCGCTGCTATAATGCTTGGAGCAAAGACCCGGAACTGCGTCATGTTGGCGCTTCCGGCGGCGTGGTTTCCACAATCATTCGGGAGTTACTTGTCAGCGGTGTCTATGATGGTGCGTTCTGCTTGGGGTCATACGACTACCGCGATCAGCTAAAAACCAGGCTATATACTGCGGAAGAGGTCGCCACCTGCTGGAACGAGTCCAATACGCCCAAATCTCGGTATCTTCCGGTTTCTCACGAAAATGCGGTTGCGTACATAAAAGCACATCGAAATGCCCGGCTGATTTTTGTGGGAACCTCCTGTGCTATCCGGGGTCTACAGGCGGCCATAAAAAAATTGACCTTGGAGCGCAAGCAATATCTGCTTATCGGCCTGTTCTGCGACAAGGTTTTCAACTATAATGTCATTCCGTATTTTGAAGATACCTATTCCCCGGACGCGCCACTGGAAGCTCTGCATTTCAAGAATAAGGAAAGCGGCGGCTGGCCCGGCGATATGAAGTTCTTCCCAAAAGGTAGGAAACCTTTTTATCGCCCCTTAGCAGACCGCATGAAAGCAAAGGCTTATTTTATGCCAGAGCGCTGCCTTTACTGTGTAGATAAGCTGAATACCTATGCAGATATTTCTCTTGGGGATAATTACACCGGAAAAGACGACTCCAAACTGGGCAGCAATTCGGTCATTATCCGAACCAAGATTGGTGAAAGCGCTTGGAATGCCGCTAGGGACCAACTTGAGATCCGCAATATTAGTATTGCGGAAATTCAGCAGGCGCAGGCAATCGACTGGCGGCTGAATAACCTGTATTTTGGCGATTTGAAAGCAGGACAAATTGGTAACAATCTGGAGCTCAATAGTGGCGTTCCAAGAGAAAAAGAAGTTGCGCCATTTAAGCAGCCCCTGAAAACCGGATTGAAAAAACTTCGGGCTGGAGCAAAATATGATATCAATCCTACTGAACTTCAAAAGCAGATCCGAAACGATAATAAAAAGCCTAGCCCTGCGGTTAGCATTATGAAACGCTGTTACCATTATATTAAGCGGAAGATCAAGTGAGGAAATGCGCATGAAAAAGGTAATGCTTGTCTTTGGCACAAGGCTCGAAGCAATTAAAATGTGTCCCCTGGTCAATGAGCTGAAGACCAGAGAAAGTATTGAGACCATTGTCTGCGTCACTGATCGGCGTTGGAAGACATTGGACCAAGAGCTGGAGGCATTTCATGTGGTGCCAGACTATGACCTGCCTTTTTATGAAGGACAAGCAGACATTGTTTGACATCATTACAAACATTCTGAATTGCATCAAGACGGTACTGGAAGAAGTTAAGCCTGATGTGGTACTGATCCACTGGGATATCTCTACTACTGCAACGGAACGCTTCTATCTGCAAGTCCCTGTGGGCCACGTAGAGGCAGGCCTGTGGGCATACAACATCTATTCTCCCTATCCAAAGGAGTTTAACCGTCAGGCAGTTAGTATCATCAGCCAGTACAATTTTGCCCCCACAGAACTTTCCAAGCATAATCTGCTGGAGATAGTTTCGTCTGCAAGCAAATAGCGGATATTTTAGTACAATTTGTTTAATAGAGCCTGCCTCTAGAGGAATAATTATGAATAACAATCACCGCGAGCAAACAGAAGATTTTGTAGTTCGGCTGGATTATGATACTTCCGGGACAATCATTCAGTTGCCTTCAGATCTTCATAATGAAATGAGTAAATGGGTTCAAGCAATGGACCAATCGTTTGGAATTGACTTACATTGCTATAGCAACGACGATTATCTGTTTATCGCATTTTTACTGAGAAGAGCTTACAGCATATATCACATTTTAGGTTGCGATCCTCGGACAGGAAAATGGTCTGAAGGATGTAAAGCGATTCCCTACACTGTTGTATTTTTGCAGGAAAAGCCTGTTTTGCTTGAAGATGCAGATGGGAATCTGGTGAAAGATACAAATGGCAGCTATATTCCTGACGATAAAGGGTTGAACGCTGGTATCTGTGGACCTTTTTTAAGTGATGATAAGGAATACTATGTGCTACAGTTCAATCGTTACATACTCCAGCGCTATATCATCTTTCTTCAGCAGATTTTCGATAAAAATGAAGAACTTATTATGGACATAAGCGAAAGCCAAGTCACTTTTTGTAATGGGGAAAAAGGAACTGCAAAAGAAGCATTGGCACAATTTCCATTAGTTACACGAGACAAGCTATTCGAAGATGCACAGGGTTTGTTTAAAAGTGGGCTTTGGGATGCCGGAGATATTCTTCTTCGATATGCAGCTTCCTTAGATGAAGCAGAAAAAGTACCATTACCGACACTTCTGTTCCTTGACGAGGAAGGAGATGGAAAAGAAAAACTCTGCGGATTTGCTTATGTCGATGCGGAGCGTCAGCTTATCAAACTGCCTCTTCGGAAAAAAATTTATAATACTTCTGGCTTTTATGACTACTTTGGCCGCAGAAACACATTAATTTCAGAATTGTTTATCGAATCGATCCGCATGATTGTTTACCATGAGTTTTCCCACATAGCAAATGGCCACGGGCTACTCTCACGTTCAGATGAAGCGTATACAAAAAGGAAAGATATCGCGGTATGCGCAGAACAAAATGCAGATGACTTCGCAATTCGGCTCATGGTGTGCGAATTGTTATTTAATACGGCGGATGGAAATCCCGGTAGTCAGCGGTTGAAGTATACAAGGAAAGAGCTAATCCATAAATGGTCCGTTCGGATATTTGCAAGTTACCTTGCTCTTAGCTGGATTTATCGGGAAGATGATCGTGTCTGGAGCGAAAAGACGGTAGATGATTATATTGCAAAACGTGATGCGAAACATCCTATCTATCAGTTCCGTACCTTTAATGTAATAAACTGTGCTTTCAACCGTTTAAATGATCTGGTTCAGAATAAGGAGCAATATCTGATAACCGTTGAAGGTTATCCAATAGATGAAACAGTAGTTCGTCAAACGATTGACGAAACTATGGATATGCTCAATTCCTTTGAAGCAAGTTTTCGAATGACATATACCGACAACCGGTCAATAGAGGAAAAGACTGTGCAAAGCTGGCGTATGGAGAAGAAAAGTATTCCGAAGACGCCACAGGAAATCCCATTCATGATGACTTCTTTCTCCAAACGTGCAGGGAAAGAAGCGGAAAGGATTCGGCAGACTTGGCCGGAGCTTAAAAAGCGTTTAGAGCAAGTTGGCGCATATAATCTGCGTTTTAGTAAAATTTGAAATATTGTTTTGATAAGACGGTCACCGTTCTAGTTGCACTATCTGATGTTATAAGACAGGGAACCCTTTTGTAGCTCATTTCGTTGACATGCAGGAGATGCATTACTTCTTTTTCTTGCCAATTCCCCTTGCCGTCTTGCTGCGGTGTAGCTGCAAGACTCGTCCTCGTCCATGATGGCGCTTTCAATGGACAGTCTCATCGTCTTCGCGCTTGACCTGCAGCTGTATCCAGGAGACCTCCAGAATCGTGTTTAAGGCCTTATTGGCTCATGTAAATTTCGATATCCACCATAAAGCGAAAAATCTTTGCACAGCAGCTGGTATTGATCTTACTATTCTTTAATAATTCCACCGTATTGCCTAGATTGGATATATAGGAGTGGGTTCAAAAACGAGCTATAATATAGACACTTCTTCCAAGAAAGAAAATACCCCGAAACAAGATAGAATGCGGCGGAAATCAGCTACCCCCCTGTTGCACCATATCAAGCCTCAAAAAGGATGTTTGAATATGAGCATACGAACGGCTGCAAGAGGCCAATCCGCTTTAAATATTTTGTTGAGGACAGAGTTCAATGCGTCAAGAAACTGGACGAGACGCATTTTACCGGAGCGGTTGCGGGGAGTGCGAAAGAGCCGTATCTTGTAACATTCGATTTGGAGCACCCCAAAAGGTCAAACTGTGACGGGCCTTTTGCAAATGGTCACAAGATTTGCAAACATATGGTCGAGCTTTTCTTTGCAGCGTTCCCTGAAGAGGCGCTGGCGTACAAAGCGGCTATCGACGCGGCGATTCAAGAAGAGGCGCAGTATCGTGAAGAATTGCCGGACAGGATCGAACGGTATGTCAATGGCCTTACAAAAGCCGAACTGCGCGAACTGATTTTGCAACTCATTGATGCGCTTCCCGAATGGGAATTTGAACAGTTTGTCCGAGACAATACCGATGCTGACGATTGAAATTGGAAATAGAATACCCGAACGGGTGCAGCTTGAACTCCTTGAATTTTGAAACACCTGCTCGGGTATCATTTGCGCAATTTATTGCACCTTATCGCCGCAACGCCGCGCACCGGTTGCCAGAGTCCGGAAAGCGTGCTATACTCATTCGCACAGATATGGCCTCCGGGCCTGCAAAGGGGATAGCGTATGGAACGGGTAACGGCGCGTCCGCTCGCGGATGCGATGGAACAAAAGAGCACGGAACTGCTCGCCTCCGTGGAGGAAACGGGGACGGCGCTACAGCAATACCACACGGCGCTGGCGACCGAGGAGCGGTTGGACGAGGCAGGCGTGGAGGCGCTGCACGCCGGCGTGCGCGAAGAGGTGGAGAGCCTGCGACGCTCGGCGACCAATCTGCGCAAGGCGTATTCCGACACACTGAGCATTACGGACGAGCTGGACGGACGCCTGCACGACGTCGAATCGAGCCGGAAACGGCGGATCATTCCGCCGCCGCCGACGAACGCGGAGATCGATCTGGAAGAGCAGGAGACCAAGCATTTCGCGCAGGGCACCAACTACTACAAGCTGTTTCTGATTTTCTTCGTCGGCAGCTTTGCCGGCGTGGTGGTGGAGCTGCTCTGGTGTCTGGTGACGCGCGGCTATCTGGAGAGCCGGTCCGGTTTGGTGTACGGCCCGTTCAACATCCTGTACGGAGCGGGCGCGGTTTTGCTGACGGTGACGCTCTACCGGGTTCGAAACCGCGGGCGGTGGCTGTCGTTTCTGGGCAGCATGCTCGTCGGCAGCGCGCTGGAGTATTTTTGCTCCTGGGGTCAGGAACTGGTGCTTGGCTCCCGTTCGTGGGACTACAGCAACATGCCCTTCAACCTCAACGGCCGGATCTGCCTGCTGTATGCGATCTTCTGGGGCATTTTGGGCGTTCTCTGGATCAAGAAGCTCTATCCGCGGATGGCGCAGTGGATCCTGCGGATTCCCGACCGGATCGGGAAGATCCTTACGTGGGCGCTCACGGTGTTTATGGTGTTCAATATGGTGGTGTCCGGCTGCGCCATGGCGCGCTGGGCGCAGCGGGTACACGGCGCGGAAGCGACGACGCAGTTTGCGCAGCTGATGGACGAGCGCTTTCCCGACGAGCGCATGGAGCGCATCTATGCGAATATGAAGTTCCAATGACGGCACGGGAGCGATAGGCATGCTGCACGACATCTACTGTCTGCCGATCGGCGCGACAATTGGATATCTGCTGCTGGTCGGTGCGGCGTGGACGGCGCTGGGCGGCTGGCTGTGCGCACGGGGGGACCGGATGCACCGCCGCTGGCGCGTGGGCTGTGCGACGGTGCTGGCAGTCTGGCTGTGCGCTGCGCTTTACAGTACGCTGCTGGATCGGACGGCGGGGCACTACGCGGTGCATCTCGCCCCGTTTTCGCAGCTGCGCGCGGTGCTGCGGGGAGACAATCCGGAGATTTTGCGCTCCTGGTGGATGAACGTGCTGCTGTTCGTACCGTGCGGCATGGCGTTGCCGGAGCTGCTGCCGCGGACGTGGAGCCGGAAACGGCGTGTGCTGACGGCGGCGCTGTCGGCACTGCTGCTGTCGGCGGGCGTGGAGCTGGCGCAATGGCGCTGGCAGCTTGGACAGGCGGAGACGGACGATTGTCTGGCCAATGCTCTGGGCGGGCTGCTGGGGAGCTGTATTTTTTTGCTGCGCTGCCGGATGACGGCGCATTTGCTTCGGCGCGGCGCGGACGCCTCCGGTCATACATAAGGATATGCTTCGCCCAGCGGTTGACTTTTGCCACGCTGGGCGATTATAATTGGGACAACCGCGCACAGCGCCGCCGGCGGCGCAACCGCGCGCTGCAAACTGCGATTCGGGATTCGCGGACGTCCGCAAGAATGACTGACCAAAGGAGAACCCACGATGCGGCAAGAGAAAGCGCAAAAACAGAAAAAAATGAGCAAGGGCACGAAGACGCTGCTGATCGTCGTGTGCGTCATTGTGGCGATTGCGGTGCTGCTGGTGGGCACGGTGCTGATTTTGTCCGCCGTAGGCCGCAGCGCGCTGACGGACGACGGCAGCGGCATGACCATGGGGGAATACGAGGGCGATGCGGAAGCGCTCGGCTCCGGCACGGTGCGCTACCACGGGCAGCTCTATCAATACAATGACGAGATCATCCCCATTCTGCTGCTCGGTGTGGATGAGCACGAGAAGAATGTGCAGGAGGGGGAGTTCGGTGTGGCGAATCAGGCGGACGTGAACGTTCTGGCGGCGCTGGATCCGAAAAACGGCAAGATCACGATGATCTCCATCTCGCGCGACACGATGTGTGAGCTGGACGTGCTGGATGACGCGGGCAGTCACATCGGCACGGCAAATGCGCAGCTTGCGCTGGCCTATACGTATGGCGACGGCGGCGATACGAGCTGCGCGCTGTCAGCGGCTGCGGTCTCCCGCCTGCTTTATGGGTTGGAGATTCCGGTCTATGCGTCCATCTACATGAATGGAATCACGGAGCTTGTGGATGCGGTCGGCGGTGTAACCGTGACGCCGGACGTGAGCTTTGGGGTGTTTACGGCCGGGCAGCAAACGCTGCTGACCGGGAGCAGAACCGAGCAGTACATCCGCTACCGGGAATACACCACAGAGGGCAACAACCAGCGTATGCAACGGCAGAATCAGGTCCTGGTCGCGCTGGTGCGCCAGATGCTCACATCGGTGAAGCAGAACCCGGCTTCGGCGCTGACCCTGTACAACAACGTGAGCCGGAACGTGACGACAAATTTGAACACCTCGAAAATTCTCTATCTAGCGCAGCAGGCGGCACGGCTGAGCTTTGACGGCGAGATCCGCAACGTGGCGGGCACGTCTGTCCTCGGCGCGGAAAATCACGCGGAGTATCAAGTGGACGAGCAGGCGCTGTACGAGCTGATTCTGGACGTGTTCTACGATCCTGTGACGGAGTAATCGCAATGGATACACGAAAGAAAGAAGCGGCGCTGCCCATTGCGGTGTTTGACTCCGGCCTTGGCGGCATCAGCGTGCTGCGGGAGCTGGTGCGGCGGATGCCGAACGAGCGCTATCTTTACTTTGGCGACTCGGCCAACGCGCCTTACGGCACGCGCTCTGTGGAAGCGGTGCGCAGCCTGACCCTGTCGTGCATCCAGCGGCTGTACGACCGGGGGATCAAGGCGGCGGTGATCGCCTGCAATACGGCGACGAGCGCGGCGATTGTGCCGTTGCGCGAACGGTTTGCGGACATCCCCGTGATCGGCATGGAGCCTGCGCTCAAGCCCGCGGTGCTGGAGCATGAGCATGCGTGCGTGCTGGTTCTGGCGACGCCGCTGACGCTGCGGGAGGAGAAGTTTGCCCACCTGCTGGAGCATTACAGTAGCCGGGCGGAGATTGTCCGTCTGCCGTGTCCGGAGCTGGTGGAGTTTGTCGAGGCCGGCGCGGTGGACACGCCGGAGCTGCGCGCCTACCTGCACGAGCGGCTGAAGCCGTATCGCGGCCGGGCGGACGCGGCGGTACTTGGCTGCACGCATTTCCCGTTCCTGCGCGGCGCGATCCGCGCGGCGCTGGGCGAAACGGTGACGCTGTACGACGGCGGCCCGGGCACCGCCCGGGAGACGGAGCGCCAGCTTCTGGCGCGCGGGCTGCGCAGCACGGCCCCGGCACCGGGCACCGTGTCGCTGGAAAACAGTCTGGACACTGCGCGCGAGCGGGCACTGGGCGAGCGGCTGCTGGCGCTGCCGGCGGATGTGTGATCCGCGCGGGCGGATTGCACAGATGAAAATCCAAATGGTTTGGGAAATTCAGAAAAAAACATATTGCAATCTTGCATAAATGGGTGTAATATAAGCTCATACCATTGGGTATAGCGATTCTTACGAATGGAGGACAACCTCATGAAAAAGTTCATGGCGATTCTTCTCGTTGTGGTTCTGGTCTTTGCAATGTCCAGCGTCGCGTTCGCAACCGACGTTGTCAGCCCGGAAAAGGATAATACGAAAGTTCCTGTGAACAGCGATCCCGGCACGACCTCTCCGCAGACGGGCGAGTCTTTCTCTGTTCTGTGGGTAGTGCTCGCAGCTGTGCTGATGCTCGGCGTCGCGTTCTTCTGCGGGAAGAAATTCGTTGCGGCAAAGTAACGAAGCTCTGTGAAAAAATGAGTAAGGCTCCATGAATGCGGCTTCGGCGCGATCATGGAGCTTTTGCTGTTTCGGAGGTACGAATGAAAAAGAAAGTGTTTGTGCGCGGTCTGCTGATCGTCATTGCACTGGCCGCGCTGTGCGCCTGCGCGTGGTGCGTGTGGTATATCGTGCAGTATTATCAGGGGCAGTCGTTCGGGAAAAACATCCGGGACATGGGGCCACAATCCGGTACGGAGGTTCCGCTGGACGCGAAAAGCATCCGGATCCCCGTGGATTTTGACAAACTGCGCGAAATCAACCCGGACATCTATGCCTGGATCGAGATCCCCGGCACCGACATCAGCTACGCCGTGCTCCACCGGGCGGGCGACAATGCGTTTTATACGAACCACAGCGAGGACGGCGCCTATTATTCCGGCGGCAGCATTTACAGCGAGGACTATAACGCGGCGGACTTTTCCGACCGGATGACCGTGCTCTACGGCCACAACCTGAAGTCCGGGCACATGTTCGCTCAGCTCAACGACTTTTCCGATGCGACGGTGTTCGACGAGCACCGCAGCATCTATGTGTATCTGCCGGACAGGGTGCTGGTGTACGAGATCTTTGCGGCCTATCCGCACTCGAACGAGCACCTGCTCGCAACCTACGATTTCTCGAACCGCGCGCAGTATCAGGCGTTCTTTGCGGAGGTGTTTTCCACCCGCAGCATGGAAGCGCAGTTCCTGGACGGCGGTATGCCCGACTTTGACGAGCACCGTGTCCTGACGCTCTCGACCTGCTATCGCGGCGACAATCACCAGCGCTTCCTCGTGCAGGGGCGTCTCATCGCCGAGATTCCCGGTAAATAACCATCCATCCCCGTTTGCGCAAAGCGCAGGCGGGGATGTTTGCTGAAAACAGAGTTCTGTTTTTAACGAATATTGTGTTTGGCCGCAAAGCAGATTATAATGAATCACAGGAAACGATATTTTTAAAAGAAAAGAGGGAGAACATTTGAAAAAAAGATGGATCAGTCTGGCGCTGTGTCTGGTGCTGCTGCTGTCGCTTGCGCCGGGGGCGCTGGCCGCGGATGCAGGGGAGATCGCCGGCACGTTCACCTACTGCCCCGCGCTGGGCATGGTCGGCGTACCCGACCAGGAGCAGACGTTTACCTACAGCGACGCGAACTTCACGCAGTCCGGTTATCGCTACCGCAAGGGGTTGGCGGTGTCGTCCATGGAGCTGACGATGGCGGCATTCTCCAGCTCCGGCGACGCCGGATATGAAGACGCGAGCCGGAACCTGCAGGCGCTGCTCGAGCAGTGCGGCTTCGACGGCTTCGCGGCGAACGAGGGCTTCTGTACCCGCCCCACCTCCGATTCCATCGGCGTGGGAGCGGCGTATAAGACCATCCGCGACAATGGCGGGACTTACACGCTCGTCGCCCTCGGCCTGCGCGGCCACAATTACTACGGCGAGTGGGGCGGCAACTTCCGCGTAGACGAAACTGGCGACCACGCGGGGTTTGTCCTGTGCCGCGATCAGGTGCTGGATTTCCTGCGCGCATATCTGGCGGATGCGGGCATTACCGGCCGCATCAAGCTGTGGATGGTGGGCTATAGCCGCAGTGCCGCCACGGCGAATCTGGTGGGCGCCGCGCTGGATGATGGCGCATCGCTTGGCGAAGGCGTGCGTCTGTCGCCGCATGATCTGTATTGCTACTGCTTCGAGCCGCCGATGGGCACGGTGGCGGAGGACGCGTCCGCGCCCGTCTATGGCAATATCCACAACATCGTCAACGATGCCGACGTCGTGCCGCAGGTGCTGCCTGCGCAGTGGAGCTTTACGCGCTATGGCGTGGATCACGTCGTGCCTTATGTGACCGATGCCGATTACACGGCGCTGCGCGACACGATGCTGCAGGAATTCAAGACGTTTGATGTCACCGGGCCGTACCTGATTGACAACTTCCGCACGGTCAGCCTGGATCTGACCAAGCTCGGTACCGGCAATGCCCTGCGCGAGACCGGAAAAACCATGACGCAGCGCGAGTTTTACGACCAGCTCGTTGCCGCTGCGCTGCAGGACATGATCCCCAGCCGCGCGGACTATGTGAAAAACCTGCAGGACGATCTCATTGAGCTGACGACGACGCTCTTTGGGTTCGACGGCGGCAGTATGGGCACGGCCATGACGCTGTTTGCCGCCAAGGTGTCCGAAAATGCCGGGAAGCTGCTCGATTCGCTCACGATCTCCGGCGCGATTGAAAACGGAACGCTGGTGAAGCTGCTGGAGCAGTATTTGTTCGAGAGCCTCAACGAGGCGGGCGTGACCGGCTATGACGCGCAGCAGGTGCGCAAGCTGGCCGGAAACCTTGCCGTGACCGTCACGAAGTTCGCCATGAAGCACCCGGATCTTGCGGCGACGCTGGTGGTGAACCTGATGACCATCCTCTCCGCGCACTTCCCGGAGCTTTGCCTGTCGTGGCTGCGTACCCTGCCGGAGGAATTCATGGCCGGCCAGCAGACGTATGCCTACAGCGGCGCGTATGCGGACGTGGCGGCGGACGCGTGGTATGCGCAGTACGCGGACTATACAACGGTCGGCGGCCTGATGAACGGCGTTGGCGGCGGCAGGTTCGAGCCGGAGACGCCGATGACCCGCGCGATGTTTGCCGCTGTGCTCTACCGTCTGGAGGGTGAGCCCGCGGTGACGGGCGGCAGCCCGTTTGTGGATCTGACGGCTGATTGGTACCGCGACGCGGTGGCGTGGGCGTATCAGTCCGGCGTGGTGGAAGGCATGAGCGATACAGTTTTCGCGCCGGATGAGCGCATCACGCGCGAGCAGATGGTTACGATGCTCTGCCGCTATGCCGGGCGCGGCGGCGCGCTGGAGACGACCGGTACCCTGGAGCGCTACACGGACGCCGGGCAGGTTTCCGACTGGGCGCTGCCGGCGATGCGCTGGGCGGTGTCGAACGGCATCCTCGTCGGCATGACGGATACGACGCTTGTGCCGCAGGGTACGAGCACCCGCGCGCAAGCGGCTGCGTTCCTCACCCGCTTCTGCGAGGCATAAGAGTTTGCAAAACAAAAAATCAGGGTTACGAATCGGTAACCCTGATTTTTTGCGTCTGGCGAAAAACAGTTTTTTCGCCAAAGGGGTTCGCAGTCCGCCGCCGCTTCTGAGCGGCGAAACTCTGCGAGGCTTGCAAAATCCGCACTTGACAGGCGGCCGGTCATGCTTATATTGTTTTATAGATGCCGCGCTGCAAGAAGGAGGAATCGGATGCAGACGATTGCAATTATTGACGATGATGTCGCCATCGGCGATATGCTCGAAGAAGTTTTGGGGCGCGCGGGCTATGCGACGCTGCGCGCCTATTCCGGGACAGAGGCGCTGCTGCTCCTGGAGCACCAGAGGCCGGATCTGATCCTGCTGGATTTGATGCTCCCCGGCCTGACCGGGGAGGAGGTGCTGCCGAAGATTCGGGACATTCCGGTCATTGTGGTCAGCGCCAAGGTGGACGTGCGGGATCGGGTCGAGCTTCTGCTCGGCGGCGCGGCGGACTATCTGACCAAGCCGTTTGATACGCAGGAGCTGCTTGCCCGCATCACGGTGCAGCTGCGCCGCGCGCAGCGCAGCGCGACGGTGCTGACGTTTGCCGACGTGGAGATGGACACGGCGATGTATACCGTGCGCGTACACGGCGAGCCGGTGCATCTCACCAAGACGGAGTACGCCATTTTGAAGCTGCTGCTGGAAAACCCGGCTCAGGTGATTACGAAATCCGTCATGCTTGACCGCATCAGCGCGGACACACCCGACTGCGTGGAAAGCTCGCTCAAGGTGCATATGAGCCATTTGCGCAGGAAGCTGCGCGACGCCGGAGGCAGGGACTACATTGAGGCTGTCTGGGGCATCGGCTTTAAGCTTTCAGAGGCGTAAACGCCGTGCAAAAAGTGCGTGCACTTTTTTGACTTCAATCTTTACGAAATCTTACCCATTTCCTTTACCGCTTTCTTTACCGGCGCGCTGTATGCTTGCAGCATTCCAACCGTAAGGAGGCATTGGATTCATGGAATATGTTTTGACGACGGACGGCCTGCAAAAGCGATACCGGCAGTTTCGGGCGATCGACGGGCTGAACATGCACATCCCGAAGGGCGCGATCTATGGCTTTGTCGGCAAAAACGGCGCGGGCAAGACGACGCTGCTGCGCCTGATCTGCGGCCTGCAGGAGCCGACGGCGGGGACATACACGCTCTACGGCGTGCCGAACACGTCGCCGGACATTGCGAAAATGCGCCGCCGCGTCGGCGCGGTGATCGAGACGCCGTCGATCTATCTGGACATGACGGCGGAGGACAATCTCAAGGCGCAATACCGCGTGCTCGGCCTGCCGTCGTTTGACGGGATCGGCGATCTGCTGCGGCTGGTGGGGCTGGAGAACACGGGGAAAAAGAAGGCGAAAAACTTCTCCCTCGGCATGCGGCAGCGGCTCGGAATCGCCGTGGCGCTCGCGGGCGACCCGGATTTTCTGCTGCTGGACGAGCCGGTGAACGGCCTTGACCCGCAGGGCATCGTCGAGATGCGCGAGCTGATTTTGAAGCTCAACCGCGAGCGGCAGATCACGGTGCTCATCTCCAGCCACATCCTCGACGAGCTGTCCCGCCTTGCCACGCATTACGGCTTTATCGACGGTGGCCGCATCATCAAGGAGCTGAGTGCCGAAGCGCTGGAGGCTGCGTGCCGCAAGTGCGTGCGGATGGAGGTCTCCGACACGAAGATTCTCGCGCATGTGCTGGATGGCATGAAGCTGGAATACGCGATTCGCTCCGCGCAGGAGGCAGACGTGTTCGGCGCGGTCAGCGTCACGCAGCTGACGATGGCGCTCGCAAAGGAGGGCTGCGTGGTCTACGCCATGCACGAGCGGGACGAGAGTCTGGAGAGCTACTTCATCAGTCTGGTGGGAGGTGGCGCACATGTCTAAGCTGCTTTCGGCGAACTTTTCGCGACTGTGGAAAAACAAGGTGTTCTGGCTCGGCATGATTTTTATGTTTGGGCTTGGGATCGTGCTGGTCTGCGGACAGTATCACGATTGGCAGAAATATGGGCTGGAGCCGGTTCTGGACAGTACGCTGCGCACCTACGCAATCTTCATTGGCACGGCTGCGGCGGTCGTGTGCGGGCTATTTCTGGGCACAGAGTACAGCGACGGCACCGTGCGCAACAAGCTCATCGTGGGTCACACCAGAAGCGCAATTTATTTTGCCAACCTGATTGTCTGCGCAGCGGCGGCGCTGCTGATGTGTGCGGCGTATTTCGCGGCAGTCTGCGCGCTCGGCGTTCCGCTGCTGGGTGGGTTTCAGGGCGGCGCACAGGAGAACCTCATCCAGATCGGTGTTGGCGCTCTGATGGTCATAGCGACGGCCGCGCTGCTCACGCTGATCGGAATGCTGTGCCAGAGCAAGGCAGGGGCATCGGTCCTTTGCATTCTGCTGGTCCTCGTGCTGCTGTTCGCGGCATCTTTTATAAGCAGCCGGCTGATGGCGCCGGAGGCGTATACCGGATATGCCCTGAACGAGGCGGGAGAGGTTGTAGAAATGCCGCCGGAGCCGAATCCGCAGTATCTGCGCGGCAATGCGCGCCTGGCCTATGCGTTCCTGCTGGACTTCCTGCCAACGGGGCAGGCGGTACAGATTGCCATGCTGGGCGGCGTGGCGCACACGTGGCAGGCGGCGCTGTATTCATTGGCGCTGGTGCTGGCTTCGACGCTGGTTGGACTCGTGATCTTTCGCAAAAAAGACATCAAATAAAAGAAGGAGCTTCTTCGTATGGAAATTTGGCTGTGGGTCGCGTGCGGCGCGCTGGCGCTTGCGGTTTTGCTGCTGGCGGGAAAGATCGCTCTGCTGCGAAAATCCGCGCGTGAGATCGAGACGGCATTTGCCGACCGGCTCGCAGCCGATACGAATACGCTCATCGACATCTCCAGCCGGGACAGCGCCATGCGCGGCCTTGCAAATGCGGTCAACGTCCAGCTCCGGCAGCTCCGGCGGGAGCGGCAGCGCTTCCAGCAGGGAGACCAGGAGCTGAAGGACGCCGTCACAAACATTTCGCACGACCTGCGCACGCCGCTGACGGCCATCTGCGGCTATCTCGACCTGCTGGAGCAGGAGGAAAAATCACCGGCTGCGGCGCGGTATCTCGCCATGATCGAAAACCGCACCGAGGCGATGCGCCAGCTCACGGAGGAGCTGTTTCGCTATTCCGTGCTGCTCTCCGCGCCGGACGACAGCCGCGAGGAACTCGCGGTCAACCGCGTGCTGGAGGAGAGCATCGCGTCGTTTTACGGCGCGCTGCAGGGGCGGGGCATCACGCCGGCGCTTTCCATTCCGGAAGCGCCCGTGCTGCGCACATTGAACCGCTCCGCGCTGCTGCGCATCTTTGGCAACATCCTTTCAAACGCCATCAAATACAGCGACGGTGACCTTGCCGTTACGATGGATGCGCGCGGCACCGTCGTGTTTTCCAACGCGGCGGCGGCACTCTCGCCCGTGCAGGCAGGGCGGCTGTTCGACCGGTTTTACACCGTGGAGACCGCCTGCGATTCCACCGGCCTCGGCCTTTCGATCGCAAAGCTCCTGACCGAGCGGATGGGCGGTCGTATTTCGGCGGATTCTGTCGCCGGGCGCTTGTCTGTAACCGTTCAATTTCCGGATATTACAGGACATGTTGTCCCGTAACCATATAGGATTTCCACAAAAATTTCGCCGTGAGAGAAAGAAACCTGCACAGTTCTTCCAAAAAGCCGCTCATTCGGTTGTCATAATACCAAGACCGTAGTATAATGCACAGGTTGAAACTTTTTGACACCATTTTGAGAGGTTACTTATGAAGAAACGAATTCTCGGGCTGCTGCTGGCGCTGTGTGTGCTGGCGGGGATCCTCCCGCAGCTTTCTCTCCATGCGCAAGCGGCGGGCACGCTGTCTTCCGCCCCCTATCCGAAGATCGAATACGCGCAGACGGACGATACGCCGTCCGGCACGATCCGCTACGTGTCGCAGATTCCGGATGAGGGATACAACGGCTTCTATTCGGCGTATTGGGGCCGCTTTGAGAGCTATGCCAGAGGCGAGTGCTACACGGCGGACATCTCCATGGCTCTGTCGTACACCGGCGTCAACGCGACGCCGCTGGCGCTGGGTGAATACTGGCTCAGCAAGGGCTATACGGGCGGCACGCCGTTTGCCACCAAGCCGGAGGACGTGGACGCCTTTGGCGCGCAGTGTCTCAAGCTTTCGTTTGCGCAGGCGATGGACAACTATCTGAACGGCAACGGTAAATACAGCCCGCCGATCATCCACCTGCCCAACTATTCCGCGCGTGGGCACTATGTCGTCGTCGTGGGCAAGGTGTCGGACACGGTGTATGTAGTGCTCGACCCGGCGGCCAGTACGTATACGTGGAACATTACGATCAGCGGGAACTCCGCCACGCACCCGCACGGTGTGGAGCGCGCGCTGGAAGACGCGACGCAGTACTATAATCCCTATGGGGGTGCCGGTGTCCATAAGGACGGCTCGGACTGCCCGGGCAAGATTTTCTCCGACATGCCCAAAGAGGCGGACTGGTCCCATGCGGGCATTGACTACTGCACGGAGCAGGCGCTGATGAACGGCACCGGCAACGGCAAGTTTGAGCCGGAGCTGAACACGACCCGCGCAATGCTGGCGTGCGTGCTCTACCGCGTTGCGGGCGAGCCGGAGGTGACGGACTGCACCACGCCCTTCACTGACCTGACGGCCGACTGGTATCGGGACGCGATCGCGTGGGCGTATGATCAGGGCGTTGTCAACGGTGTGGACGAAGCGCGCTACCTGCCCGACGCCGTCGTCACGCGTGAGCAGATGGTCACGATGCTCTACCGCTTCCTGGAGCTGGAGGAGCAGACGTGGCCGGAGCTGGACGGCTATACCGACGCCGGACAGATTTCGGACTGGGCGCAGGACGCGATGCGCTGGGCGGTGGAGAATGAGATTATCAACGGCGTCTCGGACACGGAGCTTGCCCCCGGCAGCGGCGCCAGCCGCGCGCAGGTCGCCGTGATCCTGATGCGTTACCAGACCGCTTTTGACACGGAAGCATAAAACGAAACTGCCGCCTCCCCGGCCGGGGAGGCGGCAGTTTTTCCATTCTGTCACTTGCGGGAGGACGAGACGGGGTCTTTTTCCCGCTCCCGCGACGGGGTGCGGAATTCGTCGAGCACCTGCTGCCGGGCCTGCCGGTCGCGCTGCTGCGCGGCGGCGTGACGTGCCGCCATGGCGGCGCGTTTTTTCGCTTTCTGGCGGTTGCTGTAGCGGATCAGGAGCACGAAGTAGCCCACCAGCGCAGCCACAATCAGCAGCGTGATGATGATGACGACCGGGCTGCGGAAGAATGCCCGCACGCTCGAACGCAGAAATTCGCCGCGCGAAAGCTCCACATCCACGGTGGCGACGAGCGGCACGGTGCCGTATGTAACGCCGTCTTTGCTGACGGTGATCTCGCCGAGCACATCGCCTGCGGAGACCGGCGCCTTGAGCGGCTCGCCGTCGCGCTCGCTGTAAATGACGATATCGCGCTGGTACGTCGAGAGGTCGGCCTCGTTCGGCAGCACGGCGGAAATGCTGCTCTGCGCGCGGACGGTCACGCCGTCCGTGTTGCGGGCGAGGGAGACGGGCACCTCGCAGATCAGCTCCGTGGTGCCGACAATGTCACGCACGCTGAAGCTGCTGAACACCCAGCGGTAGAGCGCGAGCGTGTCGGAAAAGCTGCCGAAGTCCGTGGTGCCGTTGCCGCGCGTTTTTGCCGTACAGCCGAGCACAATGCACATCAGGCGGATGCCGTCTTTTTCCGCGGTGGAGATCAGGCAGTAGCCCGCAGCGTTCGTGTGCCCGGTTTTGACGCCTTTGGCATATTCGTAAAAATATCCCTTGTACGGGGAATCGGCGTTGATGAGACCGTTCGTGTTTTTCAGCTCGCGGGTCTCGGATTTGTTCGTGGCGGGAATGGTGCGCGCCGGCGTGTTGCAGAGCGTGACGAAAAGATCGTGCTTGAGCGCTTCCGTCGTAATGCGGTAGAGATCCATCGCCGTGGTATAGTGCTCCTCGTCCGGCATACCGGTCGGATTGGCAAAATGCGTGCCGGTGCAGCCAAGCTCCGTCGCTCGCTGGTTCATCAGCGCTACAAACGCGGAGATGCTGCCGCTGATGTATTCGCCGATGACGTTGCACGCCTCGTTCGCCGAGGCGACCATGGCGCAGTAGAGATAGTTTTCCAGCGTCATCACTTCACCCGGCACAATGTCGGCAGAGCTGGAGTCCTCATCCATACCGGTCAGACAATCGTCGTACGCCGTGATCTCATCCTTGAGCGTCACATCGCCGCGCTCGATCGCTTCCACGGCGAGCAGCACGGTCAGAATCTTCGTCAGGCTTGCGGGGTAGGCCTTGGACTCGGTGTTTTTCGAGACGTAGAACGCACCGGTGTCCATATCGGCCAGAATCGCCGATCCGGCGGTCAGCTCCGGGGCGCCGGCATCCACGGCGAGCGCGCCCGGCACAAGGACGGACGCGAGCATGGCGATGAGCAAAAGAAAAGGAATGATCTTGATTTTTTTCATGTCATTCTCCGATGATCTGTGATATAGTACGAAGGGAAGTGTACCGGAACCGACTTTCCGCAAAAACCGGGTTTCCGGTGCAGGCGGACGGCCATACTGTGGTTTGCAGGGTCTGCGCTGTCAAGTCCCCCCTAAATATGACATTATAAAAGGTTATGCGGCGAAAAGCAAATGAAATTCGTGAAATTACAAAACTGATATGAAACAAAATCGGACAGAATGGGCGGCAATTGTGCTGAGCGTCGTGTTTCTGGCCGCTGCCGTGGCTGTGACGGCTGTTGGAAACCGAAGCACCAGCGTGGCGTTTGCGCCGCTGACCGTGACGGCGGCGGAACCCACGCCGTCGGACGATATTTCCGCGCAGACCGCCGCGGCGGAGCCGGAACGAATCAATATCAACACTGCGACTGCGGCGGAGCTGGAGTCGCTGCCCGGCATTGGCCCCAAGCTCGCGGCGCGGATTGTGGATTACCGCGCGGCGAACGGGCCGTTTCAGTCGCCGGAGGAGCTGATGAATGTCAGCGGAATCGGCGAGAAGACGTATGCCGGGCTGGCGGAGCAGATCATCGCCGGCACGGCAAATCAGGAGGGAACCGAATGAAAATACTGGTCGTAGACGATGAAAAGCTGCTCGTCAAGGGCATTAAATTCAATCTGGAAAACGAGGGATATCAGGTGGACGCCTGCTACGACGGCGAAGCCGCCGTGGAGATGGCGCGCACGGGCGACTACGCCGTGATCCTGCTGGATCTGATGATGCCGAAGCTGGATGGACTGGAAGCCTGCCAGAAGATCCGGCAGTTTTCCACCGTGCCGATCATCATGCTTACGGCGCGCAGCGAGGACGCGGATAAGCTCATTGGCTTCGAGTCCGGCGCGGACGATTATATCACAAAGCCCTTCAACATTCTGGAGCTGAAAGCGCGCATCCGCGCGCTCATCCGCCGCTCCACCATGCCGGCCTCCGGCGGCGGAGCCAAAAACGGCAAGCTGGTCTGCGGGCAGATCGAGATCGACCCTGAGCGCCGCAGCGCCAAGCGCTTCGGCCGTCCGGTGGATCTCACCGTGAAGGAGTTTGATCTCATCGAACTGCTCATGCGCAACCCCGGCAAGGTGTACAGCCGCGAAAACCTGCTTGATCTCGTCTGGGGCTACGATTATCAGGGCGACATCCGCACGGTGGACGTGCACATCCGCCGCCTGCGCGAGAAGCTGGAAAAACAGCCGGCCGAGCCGGAATATATCATCACAAAATGGGGCGTCGGGTACTACTTCGCCGAGCAGTAAGACATGGAACAGGCAAGCAAGCGAAAACTGAAAAACAGCGTCCAGCTCAAGTTTGCCGGGTATTTCGCGGTTCTGATCGCGGTGCTGCTCGTGGTGCTCAACACGTACCCGCTGCAGTCCTCGCGTGACATCGTCTTTTCCGAAAAGGAGAGCGCGCTGGTCAACCGTGCGGCGGTCGTGTCATCGTCTCTGTCGCTGCTGGAGTCGCTCACGCCGGACAATACGCGGCAGGTCATGGGCCTGCTCGATGTGAACGATCTGACGCGCATCATGGTCACGGACGACGCCGGGCTCGTGCTGTACGACACGGCGGAGGAAGAGAACGCCGTCGGGCGCTATGCGCTTTTTTCCGAGATCAGCCGTGCCCTCGGCGGGGAGACGGTGTTCTATTCCCGCTTTCATATGGAGGCCTTCGTCAGCCGTGCGGCCATGCCGGTGCGCAGCAGCAACCGGACCATCGGCGCGGTGTATCTGTGCGAATATGACCGGGAGCAAGCAGACCTGATCGTCGGCATCCAGCACCGGCTGGGGACGATCACGGTGGTGGTCGGCGTCGTTGCGATGGTGCTGATCCTGTTTTCCATCCGGATCATGACCCGGCGCATCACCCGTCTGGCTGACGGCGTGCGCATCGTGCAGTCGGGCGACTACAGCTTCCGGCTGGAGTCGAAGGGGCGCGACGAGCTGACCGAGCTGGGCGACGAGATCAACAATCTCACGGAGCGGTTGGAGACCACTGAGGCGCAGCGCCGGCGGTTCGTGTCCGACGCGTCGCACGAGCTGAAAACGCCGCTTGCGTCCATCCGCCTGCTGGCGGACAGCATCGTGCAGAGCGAGGGCATGGATCCGGCCACCATGCGCGAATTTGTGACGGACATTGGCTCCGAAGCGGAGCGCCTGCAGCGCACGACCGAAAAGCTCTTAAACCTCTCGCGCCGGGACGACGGTGTGAACGGCGAGACGGCGATCGTTGATCTGAAAGAGGCTGTGCGCGGCACGCTGCACCTGCTGCGTCCGCTGGCGGAGGCCAGCAACGTCACGATCTCCTGCGTGCTGTCCGACGGCTGCACCATCCGCGCGACGGAGGACGACGTGTATCATATCGTGTTCAACCTTGTGGAGAACGCAATCAAATATAATCTTGCCTGCGGCAGCGTTTTTGTAAAGGTCTATTCACGGGGCGAGCAGTGCTTCCTCTCCGTGGAGGATACCGGCATCGGCATCCCGGAGGCGGACCGCGAGCAGATCTTCGGCCGGTTCTACCGCGTGGACAAGGCGCGCTCGCGCGAGCACGGCGGCAGCGGCCTTGGCCTCTCCATCGTGCACGACGCTGTGGAGCTTTACGGCGGGACGGTGGAGGTCAGCGGTGTGGAGCCGCACGGAACGCGCTTTGTGGTGTGCTTCCCGCGCGCCGCAGCAGAACAGGAGGCGGAGTCATGAAGCGAATGCTGCCGCTGCTGCTCGCGCTGGTCTTCCTGCTGTGCGCCGCCTGCACACAGACGCCGGGCGAGACGGTTGAAATCTACCGCGTGCGTACCAGGCAGAGCCGCACGAACGGCGAGCTGGTGCGCGCCGAAACCGTGGAAATTCCGGCCGATGCCGACCTGATTCAGGCGGTCATCGACGCGTTTAACGCTCCGGCGCGGGCGCAGGATCTGGAAAACCCGCTGTCTGCCTCCGCCGCGCTGATCAGCGGTACGTTTGAGGACGGAACGCTGACGCTGGAGGCAAAATCGGGCTACTGTGCGCTCACCGGCATGGAGCTGACGCAGGCGAACGCCTGCGTGGTGCTCACGTTCTCGGCACTGCCGGGCGTGGCGCGTGTAACGGTGCGCTCCGGCGACCGGGTGCTGTGCAGCGCCATGACGCCGGACGGTCTGGTTCTGACGGACACGAGCACCGACGGTTGAATTGAAGGGAGGAACAAAGGATGGACAATCTTCTCAGACTGCAGGCCGCCATCCGTGCGGCGGAGCTGGACGCGCTGCTGCTGATGGACGCGCGCAACCGCTATTACGCCACCGGCTTTCATTCGACGGACGGTGCCGTGGTCGTCACGGCGGATAAGGCGTTTTTTATTACGGACTCGCGTTATATCGAGGCCGCGTGCGAAACGATCGGCGACCGGGCGGAAGTGCTGCTGTGCGACCGCGAGCGCCCCATGCGCCTGTGCCTGCAGACGATCATCTCCGACTGCGGCGTGCAGAAGCTTGGCGCGGAGGACGGCACGCTCACCTATGCGGACTATCTGAATCTGGAGCGGCTGCTGGGCCTGCGCCTGATTCCCGCGCAGGAGCTGATCTTGAACCTGCGCCAGAGCAAGCAGCCGCACGAGCTGGCCTTCATGCGGCAGGCGCAGGAGATCACCGACCGCGCCTTCGCGGAGGTGCTGCCGCTCATCCGGCCCGGCGTGACGGAGCGGGAGCTTGCGGCAGAGCTGGTGTACCGGATGCTGAAGCACGGCGCGGAGGGCAACTCCTTTGACCCCATTGTGATCACCGGCCGGAAAACGAGCATGCCGCACGGTGTCCCCGGCGACGTGGCCATTCAGAACGGCGATTTTGTGACGATGGACTTCGGCTGCCTGAAGGGCGGCTACTGCTCGGACATGACGCGAACCGTGGCGGTCGGCCACGTGAGCGAGGAGATGCGCAAGGTGTATGACACCGTGCTGCGCGCGCAGCTTGCCGGCATCGCCGCGGCGCGCGCGGGCGTCACCGGCGCGGAGCTCGACGGCGCAGCCCGCAGCGTCATTGCAAACGCGGGGTATGGCGCGTATTTCGGCCACAGCTTTGGTCACAGTCTCGGTCTGGAGATCCACGAGGCGCCGAACGCCGCGCCGAACAATGGCCGGCCCATGCCCGAGCACGCAGTCGTTTCCGCCGAGCCGGGCATTTACCTGTCGGGGCGCTTCGGCGTGCGCATCGAGGATGTGCTGCATCTGACCGCAGACGGCGCGGAGGATTTCACAAAATCCCCGAAAGAACTGATGATTCTCTGAAAAAATACGGCGGCAGACGTGTATTTTCTGTTTGACGGCAGAAAAATAAGAAATACGGCTTGCCAAACAGTACCGAATCGTGTAAAATACTTAAAGTCATTTTTTATAATTATTCTTGAGGAGGATTTATATATGATTACTGCAGGCGATTTCAGAAACGGCGTTACCTTTGAAATGGACGGGCAGGTCATGCAGGTCGTGGAGTTCCAGCACGTCAAGCCCGGTAAGGGCGCTGCGTTCGTCCGCACCAAGATGAAGAACGTCATCACCGGCGCTGTGACCGAAACTTCCTTCAACCCCACCGCGAAGTTCGAGGAAGCGACCATCGAGCGCAAGAGCATGGAATACAGCTATAACGACGGCAACCTGTACTACTTCATGGATCCTGAGACCTTTGAGCTGATCCCGATCGACGAGAGCGTTCTGGGCGACAATTTCCGCTTCGTGAAGGAGAATATGGTCTGCACGGTCAGCTCCTACAAGGGCAAGACCTTTATGGTCGAGCCGCCCACGTTTGTCGAGCTGGAAGTTACCGATACCGATCCGGGCTTCGCCGGCAACACCGCCACGAACGCCACCAAGCCTGCAACGCTTGAAACCGGCGCTGAAATCAAGGTTCCCCTGTTCATCAGCACGGGCGACCGCATCCGCGTCGATACCCGCGTGGGCGAGTATCTGGAGCGCGCGAAGGGCTAATCGCAATCCAAATAAAAAAACACCTGCACAGTTGTGCAGGTGTTTTTTGCTGCTGTGGTGCGTTAATCCAACTTCAGGTCGCCCTCTTTGATCCAGCCGATCTTGCGGCAGAGCAGGCCGAGCGCCCAGCAGATGATGCCGGGGAGCACGAGGCAGACGAGAACAAGACCCAGCCAGTCCATAAAGCCCGGCGCGATGGCCACGGCGCCGTTGGCGACGGCGGCCTCGCTGGGCGCGACCCAGCCGGTCCAGACGCCGATGGGACCGCACAGGCCGCAGGTGCCCATGCCGGAGTTGACGGCTGCGCCGTTCATCTCCAGCTTGAAGATGCACGTGGAAATGGGGCCGGTGATGGCGGAAGTAACGATGGCGGGGAGCCAGATCTTCGGGTTGCGCACGATGTTGCCCATCTGGAGCATGGAGGTGCCAAGACCCTGACTGACGAGACCGCCCCAGCGGTTTTCCCGAAAACTCATCACGGCGAAGCCCACCATGTTCGCGCAGCACCCGGCGACTGCAGCGCCACCGGCAAGCCCGGTGAGGGAAAGCGCGGCGCAGATGGCGGCGGAGGAGATCGGCAGCGTCAGCGCAATGCCGACCACGACGGACACGATGATGCCCATGATGAACGGCTGCTGCTGCGTCGCCCACATGATGAGATTGCCGACCCAGCTTGCCGCTTTGCCGATGGGCGCGGCCACGAGCATGGCAAGCCCGATGCCGACCAGAATCGTGACGATTGGGGTGACAAGAATGTCGATCTTCGTCTCTTTTGAGACGGCCTTGCCGAACTCGGCGGCGATGCACGCAGTGACGAGCACGGCCAGCGGGCCGCCCGCACCGCCCATGGCGTTCGTGGCGAAGCCGACCGGCACAAGCGAGAACAGCACCATTGCCGGTGCGTGCAGCGCATACCCGATGGCGACGGCCATGGCCGGGCCGACCATGAGCGAAGCGCAACCGCCGATCGTATAGCCGACCTTGTTCGGCGTGGCGCCGAGTTCAAAGATGATTTGATTCAGGAACCCGATGTGGAACTGCTGTCCCAGCGTGTTCAGAATCGTGCCGATGAGCAGGGAGCAAAACAGACCCTGCGCCATCGCACCGAGCGCGTCGATCCCGTAGCGGCGCAGCGAGATCTCAATGTCCTTGCGCTTGAGAAACGCTTTGAATTTGCTCATGAGGAACCCTCCATGATGTGATACAAAAAGTAGGCCTTACAGGTGTCATGACACCTGTAAGGCCTACTATAATCGCCTTGCCCCGACTTGTCAATGCAAGTTTACCTTCTGACAATGTTTTTCTGCGTTTGCCGCGGCCGTTTATTCCTCCAGCAGGAAGCCCACCTCGCGCAGCGCCGCGCAGGTGCGGCGGTAGGCGGCCTCATCCGGGCAGCGGAGCGTGTGCAGGTGGATGCCGCCGGTCAGTGCGCTCAGGGGCGTGGCGCCCTCCTGCGTCAGCCGCTCCATGAACTGCGCCACGTCGTAGCGGCTGGAGAGCTGGAGCTGGCCGGTGAGCTGGCCATAGACCGCGTGCTCCACCACCACGTCCAGCACGGTGCAGCCGTTGTCCACCATGATGAGCAGCTCCTGCTCCGTGCCGTCGAGCGCGTGGCGGCAGGCGACGGTGCGGATCACGCCCGGCTCCTTCCGGGACAGGACATAGCCGCGCGGCGTGGCGGAAATGTCCGCCCCGGCGGCGCGCAGCAGCGCAATGTCGCCCACGATGACCTGACGGCTGACGGAGAAGCGGGCGGCGAGTGCGGACGCGCTTACCGGAGCTTCCGCCGCAGCAAGCGCGGCGGAGATGGCCTTGCGCCGTGCAGATGCTTCCATGCCGTACCTCCGTTTCAGCCGCGGGCGTTGAGCAGGTCGAGCTTGATCTTCAGCAGCTTGTCCGACAAATCCACATAGTAATTGTGCGGATTGTCAAAACGCAGCACCTCCGGCCAGAGCGTTTCGATCTGCTTGGCGCAGTATGCCTTGATTGCGTCGAGCGACGGCTTCTCATACACGAGCTTGCCGTCCCGGAAGATCGGCACGAGCAGCTCCTTTGCGACGAAGTCGGTCATGATCTTCTTCTTCCATGTGGCGTCGGGGTCGCAGATCTCCAGTGGCTGCGTATCGTCCACGGCCTCGTCGTGCAGGCAGATGTAATCGGCCTCGGCCATGCCGCTGTCGCGGCCGTAAAAGCGGTAGACCTTTTTGAAATGCGGGTTCGTGATCTTGCCCACGTTTTCGCTGATCTTGATCTTTGGGATGATGTTGCCGGCATCGTCCTCCACGGCGGCAAGCTTGTACACCCCGCCGAATACCGGCTCGCTGCGCGCGGTGATGAGACGTTCGCCCACGCCGAACGCGTCGATCTGCGCGCCCTGCCGCAGCAGGCCGAGGATCAGCCGCTCGTCGAGCGCGTTGGACACGGTGATTTTGCAGTCCGGCCAGCCGGCGTCGTCGAGCATTTTGCGCGCGCGCTTGGTCAGATATGCGATGTCGCCGGAGTCGAAGCGGATGCCGCAGTTTGTGATGCCGAGCGGACGAAGCACCTCGTCGAATGCGCGGATGGCGTTCGGCACGCCGGACTGCAGGCTGTTATAGGTATCCACCAGCAGCGTGGCGTTGGTGGGATAGGTCTTGCAGTAGGCGCGGAAGGCGTCCAGCTCGGAGTCAAACATCTGCACCCACGAGTGCGCCATTGTGCCGCCGGCGCGCACGCCGTAGAGCTGGTCGGAGATGGTGCAGGCCGTCCCGGCGCAGCCGCCGATGTAGGCTGCCCGCGCGCCGAGAATCGCGCCGTCTGCCCCCTGCGCGCGGCGGGAGCCGAACTCCAGCACCGTCCGCCCGCCGGCTGCTCGGCAGACGCGGTTGGCCTTCGTGGCGATCAGGCTCTGGTGGTTGAGCTGCAGCAGCACATAGGTCTCGATGAGCTGTGCCTGAATCGCGGGGGCGCGCACCGTCATGATCGGCTCGCGCGGGAAGATGGGCGTGCCCTCCGGCACGGCCCAGATGTCGCCCGTGAAATGGAAGTTTTTTAAATATGTGAGAAAGTCCTCCGAGAACAGGTTCCGCCCGCGGAGATAGGCAATGTCCTCGTCGGAGAAGTGCAGGGTTTCCACGTAATCAATGACCTGCTCCAGTCCCGCCGCGATGGCGACGCCGCCGCCGTCCGGCACCTCGCGGAAAAACACGTCGAAATAGGTGATGCGATCCTTCAGACCGTGGTCGAAGTAGCCGTTGCCCATGGTCAGCTCATAAAAATCGCAGAGCATCGTCATGTTCAGCTTTGCATTCGGGTCCATGATTTCGCCTCCTGAGTTTTTTCAAAAAAGATTACTTTTCATTATAGCCACACCCGCAGAGCAAAGCAACCATTATAAATTTAACAAAGAAAATCGGCCGAACTGTGCCATGGGGACGTTGACATCGGGGAGCGGTTGTTATATCTTTGTGGAGACAAGAATTCGTAGGAGGAATACCATCATGTCTCTGACACCTGAGCGGGAGGCGGAACTCCGGGCGCTGTGCCGGCAGTACCGGATCGACGTGCTCACCGCAATCCACGGCGCACAGTCCGGCCATCCGGGCGGAAGTCTTTCCGTTTGTGAAATCCTGACGCTGCTCTACCAGCAGCGTATGCATCTCGACGCGCAGCAGCCGGACGATCCGGACCGCGACCGGCTCGTGCTCTGCAAGGGGCACGCGGCTCCGATGCTGTACCGCAACCTCATTGGAAAGGGCTTTCTGCCGGAGGACGCCATGAGCACGCTGCGCCGCGCCAACAGTCTGCTGCAGGGGCACCCGTCCGTGCACACGCCGGGCGTGGAGATGCCGTCCGGCCCGCTGGGCATCGGGCTGGCCGCTGCGCAGGGCATGGCGCTCGGCCTGAAGCTGAACGGTTCCGGCGCGCGCGTGTACGCCGTGCTCGGAGACGGCGAGCTGGACGAGGGCGCGGTCTGGGAGGCGGCGGCCTCCGCAGTGAAGTTTGAGCTGGACAACCTCACCGCCATTGTGGACTGGAACAAGGTACAGCTCGACGGCACGACCGATGAGATTATGCCGCTGCGTGACCTGCCCGGCAAGTGGAAGGCTTTCGGCTGGAACGTGCTGCGCTGCGACGGGCACGATCTCAAGGCGCTCGACGCGGCGCTGGATGCGGCGGAGGCCTGCAAGGGCGTGCCGACCGTCATTCTGGCGGACACCGTCAAGGGCAAGGGCGTGTCCTTTATGGAGGGCAAGGCGGCCTGGCACGGCAAGGCCATTCCGGAAGCGGAATTCAAGCAGGCAATGCAGGAACTGGGAGGTGCGGACTGATGGCAAAATCCATTCGTGAAGTATATGGTACCGTTCTGGCCGAGCTGGGCGATACGAATGAAAATATCGTCGTGCTCGACGCCGACCTTTCCGGCTCCACCAAGACGGCCATTTTCAAAAAGGCGCATCCGGAGCGGTTTTTCAACATGGGCATCGCCGAGTCCGACATGGTCGCCACGGCGGCGGGCCTGTCCACAACCGGGAAGATTCCGTTTGTGAACACGTTCACCGTGTTTCTCACGACGCTGGGGCTGATCTCCGCGCGCGCGCAGGTCTGCTACGGCAACCTGAACGTGAAGTTCGGCGGCGCGTACTGCGGCATGTCCGACGCGCTTGACGGCGCGACGCACCACGCCACCGAGGACATCGCGGTCATGCGTTCGCTGCCGAACATGACGGTGCTTGTGCCGTCCGACGAGACGAGCACCCGCTGGGCGACGCAGTACGCGGTCGAAACCTATGGCCCGATGTACCTGCGCCTGTCGCGCGACGTGTACCCCGACCTGTACCCCGCGGGCACGAAGTTCGAGTGCGGCAAGGGCGCGATTGTGCGCGACGGCACGGATGTGACCGTGATCGCCTGCGGCCTGATGGTGCACAAGGCCATGGAGGCGGCGGAGCTTCTGGCGCAGAAGGGCGTTTCCGTGCGCGTGGTGGACATGTACTCCATCAAGCCGATCGACAGGGAACTGATTTTGCAGTGCGCGCGCGAAACCGGCGCAATCGTCACGGCGGAGGAGCACAACATCTGCGGCGGCCTCGGCGGCGCTGTGGCTGAGGTGCTTGCGTGGGGCGGCGCGGCCGCGCCGACGGAGTTTGTCGGCATTCAGGACACCTTCACCGAGTCCGGCCCGTATGCGGAGCTTCTGGCGAAGTACGGCGTGGACGCGAACGGCGTTGTCGCCGGCATTGAAAAGGTGCTTGCGAGAAAATAAAAGGAAAGACGGGCAGGCCGGAATGGCCTGCCCGTTTTTGGAGGCAGCATGAAGCAGCGGTTTTTTGCGCCCGGCCGCACGGAGCTGGCCGGAAATCATACCGATCACCAGAACGGCCGCGTGCTCGCAGCGCCGGTCGATCGCGGTATTGCGGCGGAGGTCATCCGCAATGCGGACGGCGTCATCTGCATTGCGTCGGACGGGTTCGCGTCCTTTTCCGTCGCAATCGACGATCTTGCGCCGCGCGAGACGGAATTCGGCACGCCGCAGGCGCTGGTGCGTGGCGTGGCGGCGGCGCTGCGGGAAGCGGGCGGTGTGGTCTGCGGGTTTGATGCGCATGTTGTGTCGCAGCTGAAGCCGGGCGGCGGCCTGTCGTCCTCGGCGGCGTTTGAGATCCTGATCGGCCGCATTTTCAACGCGCTCTGCAACGGCGGCGCGCTGGATGCGCGCACGCTCGCGGAGCTTGGCCGGCAGGCGGAAAACCGGCATTTTGGAAAACCCTCCGGCCTGATGGATCAGCTTGCGTGCGCTATGGGCGGCGCGGTGTATCTCGACTTTCAGACCGGCGAGGTGCAGCGTATGGATGCAGACTTTGCCGCCATGGGGCTGACGCTGTGCCTGACCGACACGGGCGGCAGCCATGCGGGACTGACGGCGGCCTATGCCGGGATCCCGGCGGATATGCGCGCCGTAGCGGCACGGTTCGGCGCAGAGCGACTGGCCGATGTGCCGCCGGAGACGTTCTTAGCCCGCCGGGAGCCGGGTTGCGCGTTTGACCGCGCGGCGCACTTTTTCGCGGAAAACGAGCGGGTGCCGCAGATGCGCGACGCGCTGCTGCGCCGCGATGCACCGGCATACCTGCGCCTGATGAACGCCTCCGGCCGCTCGTCCGAGACGCTGCTGCGCAACATCCGCGCGCCGCTGGGAGACGACCGGCTGGCGCGGGGGCTTGCGTTGTCCGCGCAGCATCTGGAGGGGATTGGCGCGTGGCGCGTCCACGGCGGTGGCTTTGCCGGATGCGTGCAGGCGCTGCTGCCGGACGCGGCGTTTCCGGCCTATCAGGCGGAGATGGATGCGGCGTTCGGCGCGGGCGCGTGTCAGAAAATCAAAATCACCGGAACGGATTGACCGTTCCGGTGATTGAGACTGTCAAAAAAGCAAAGCTTTTTTGACAGAGGGGATTGCGGCCTGACTGCAGCGCACTCGCTGTCCGCCAAAGGCGGACAGCTCGCACGTTTGCAGGCCGAGCAGTATTTTCTCCGCCGCACATGTCGCCGGAGAAAATGATTGGATTTTCTTTCGCCGCTCCGGCGGCGAAACTCTACGAGGTTTTTTGACAAACTGAATCACCGGAACGGATTGACCGTTCCGGTGATTTTTGCGTGGATGATGGATGCAATCGGCGCTTCAGGCGTCGGCTTCGGCGTTGCCGGTGGCGCTGTCAAAGCGCTTGATCAGCTCGTTTACGCCGAGCTTCTGCGTCATCATCTCGTTGTACGCGAGATCGCCGGTTTTGCCGTTGTCGCGGCACTCCTCGATGGCCTCTTGCAGATCCAGCTGCTCCATCACGCACTGTTCGTACAGATCCTCCAGCCTGCCGAGCGAGACGAGCGGTTCGTCCGTGTTGTTTTCCATGGGGCAGGCGGCCTCGAACCGCTTTCCGACGCGCGCAATGGAGTTATAGGCGTCCTGCAGCATGGAGAGATTCATCAGGCCCGCATCTCCGGCTGCCTGGCACTCCTTCATGCCCTCGATCATGTCCGAGCAGGTCTCAACCCAGTGCTGGTGCACGCCCTTGAGCTGCTCCAGCCGTTCGGCGATTTCCTCGTCGGTGTGTTTGTTGGCGGAGTATCCGCCCTTTTTCAGCTTTTTCGTGAGGCGATCCATGATTCTTTTATCCTCCAATTTTATTGTTTTTGTATCAGTCGTCCACATCCAGCGCGTCCAGCCCCTTGACGGGAACGGGCTTGCTGTCGCCATGCCGGACGAAAAGCATGGTCACAAACGCGAGCGCCACGAAGATGGCCGCGTAGGGGAACAGGACCGTCATGCCGAGCTTGTCCATCAAAAAGCCCGAAAACATCGGTGTGACGACCTGCGCCGCCATGCTGGCGGTGTAATAGAAGCCGGTGTATTTGCCCACATCGCCGCCGGAGCACAGCTCCACGACCATCGGGAAGGAGTTGACGTTGATCGTCGCCCAGCCGACACCCGCGAGGACGAACATGCAGTTCATCAGCAGCGTGGGGCTTTCCGCGTGCATGAATGCGGCGGAGCCAAACGCCACGGCGAGCATGACGACGCCGGCGAGAATCGTCTTTTTCCGGCCGATCTTCGACGCCACGGCGCCCACCGGCAGATACGCCACGATGGCTGCCGCCTGCGCAAGAATCAGCGTGAGGTTATAGTCCTTATGCAGGATGTTGCTGGCGTACACCGAGTATTTCGAGGTCACGGCGTTGTAGCCCATGAACCACAGCACAATGGACAGCAGGATGAAGCACAGCGAGCGCTTTTCGCCGCCGGAGAGCTTGCGCTTTTCGCCGGTCTGCTCGTCCGTGTCCGACTCCTCGATGCCGAACTTTTTGCTGTCGGCCTGCATCTGCTGTACAAGCTTCGGCTCGTTCACCGTGAGCATGAAGATGGCGAGGGACACGAGCATGATGCCCGCGATGACGCTGAAATACAGCGTGTAGCTCATGAGCGAATTTTTCACCGCGCTCGTGGCGAACACCATGCCGAGGATCAGCACCAGAATGCCGCCGGCGGAACCCATGAGGTTGATGACTGCATTCGCCTTACTGCGCAGCGGCTTTATGGTAACATCGGGCATGAGCGCAACGGCAGGGGAGCGGAACGTCGCCATCGAGAGCAGCACCACCAGCAGCAGCCCCACGAACAGAATCAGGGTTCCGGGATGGGAACGGGTGGTCTGGTGCGCGCAGGCCTGCCGGGCGGGCACGACGTAGTTGGTATAGTCCGGGTTCGTGACGGTCTTGCCGTCCGCGCGCTGAACCTGACTGGAGATTTCAGAAAATTCCTCTTTGGTAAATTCCTCGGAGAGCACAAAGGTCTCGCCGTCCGGCGTCTGCAGCGTGGCGTCGGCCTGCTGGTCATAGATCGTCTCCAAAGCGACGGGATCGTCGATCGCGGCGACCGACTCGATGTTGCGCAGCTGCGCCCCGTCCACGAGCGACAGCCCGACGAACGCGACAGCGGCCACAATGGTGCCGATGAAGATGAACGGTGTGCGCTTGCCACGGCGGCCGCTGTGCCGGTCGGAAATTGCGCCGAACAGCGGCAGCATGAACAGCGCAAGGATGTTGTCAAGCGCCATGATTGCGCCGGACCATGTCTGCGACATGCCGAATTTGTTGGTCAGAATCAGGGGAATCGTGTTGTCGTAGGCCTGCCAGAACGCGCAGATGAGGAAAAAGGCGAAGCCGACGAGGATTGTGCGTTTGTAATTGAGTTTCACGCGGCACCTCCGAAGTGATTGTTATGTTGGATATATTGTACAATAGCTTGCGCGTCAATTCAATATCGAATTGACGCGCAGGGAAAAATGATGTTTAATAAAAGCAAAAAAGGAGGCGCTTCTGATGAAAATGAAATCCTTGTTGAAAGCGGCGGCTCCGGCGCTCACAGCCGCGGGCATGGTGGCATATCTTGTCGCGCCGGGACATGCGACGAGCGCGCAGAAGGCACCGTTTGTCGACCGCAACTATGCCCACCGCGGGCTGCACCGGCAGGATAAGTCTGTGCCGGAAAATTCGCTGGAAGCGTTCCGCGCCGCCGTGGAGCACGGCTACGGCGTGGAGATGGACGTGCATCTGTCGGCAGACGGCGCGCTCGTCGTGTTTCATGACGATACGCTTGACCGCGTCTGCGGCGTACCCGGCCGGGTCGAGGACAAGACGCTCGAAGAGCTGCGCCAGCTCCGCCTGTGCGGCACCGACTGCGGCATCCCCACGCTGGCCGAGGCGCTCACGGTGCTGGGCGGCCGTGTGCCGCTGATTCTGGAAATCAAGCGCGGCGGCCATAACCGCGAGCTGTGCGAAAAAACCTATGCGCTGCTGCGCACCTATGCCGGGCCGGTGTGCATCGAGAGCTTTGACCCGTTCATCGTGCGCTGGTTCCGGCTGCATGCGCCGGAGCTGCTGCGCGGCCAGCTCAGCCTGCCGCCGAAGGACTATGGCGACTCGACCACGAAGCTCAACGCATTCCTTGCGGGCAACCTGCTTACGAACGTGCTCTGCCGTCCGCAGTTCATCGCATATCAGATCGGCAAAAAGCCGGTGACGGTACGTCTCTGCGAGCGCATGGGCGCCGTCCGCGCTGCGTGGACCAGCCATGCGTGGGATCAGGAGAGCAAAAACGACATGGTCATTTTTGAGTACTACCGCCCCGGCGTCTGGTTCCGGGCGAACAGCAAATCAAACAGAGTTTAAAAAGTTCTAGCGGCGGCTCCCAAACGGGAGCCGCCGCTATTCGCGTTTTGCATCAGCGAAATGAATCGGGCTGGAGAAAGCCCGGTTCAAAAAAAGGGGGGAAGAGAAGAGAGAACTTGAAACAAAAGAAGACAATTCTGAATTGCCTGTCTTGTTCTAAACAAAACATACCACATTTGTCGATGAGTGTCAACCCATTTTTGCAAAAAATATTTTTAAATTTTGAAATAAACAAAAATATACACCGAAAATAGGGCGGATTCCCATTTTCGGTGTATATTTCCTGTTTCGGATTAACAACCGCGCAAAATTCCGGCGATTTCTGCAACATCTTGGAACACAAAGTCCGGCTGAACGTCAGAAGTTTGGATGTCCTCCATGCTGCTCTCGCCCGAAAGAACGCACACGGCCACGGCGCCGGCGTTCTTGGCAACGGCAATATCGGTGTACAGCCGGTCGCCTACGCAGGCGATCTGTGCGTTGGGTACGCCGGTCTGACCGGAGATGATGTCCACCATGTTGCGGTTCGGTTTGCCGATGTAGGTCGGCTTCGCGCCGGAGGCGGCGGTCAGCAGCGCGCAGATGCTGCCGCAGTCGGGCAGAACCTCGCCGGCGGGCATGGGGCAGACCCAGTCGGGGTTTGCGGCGATGAACGCCGCGCCGCGCCGCAGGAAATGCACGGCCTTGTCCAGCTTTTCATACACGAGCTCCGTGTCGAACCCGGCGACGACGACCTCGGCGCCCTCCTCCACCAGACGGATGCCGTAGCGCAGAAGCTCCTCGCGGAATGCGCGCGTGCCGACGAGATACACCGGTGCGCCGGGATGGTGCTGCTGCAGATACAGCGCCGTGGCCATGCCGGAGGTGAAGACGTTTTCCGCCTCGCACGGAAAGCCCAGCCGCTGCAGGCGGGTGATATAATCCGTCCCCGCGCGGGAGGAATTGTTGGTGAGGTAGATGTATTGCCGACCGGTCTGCGCGAGCGTGTGGATGAAGTCCACGGCGCCGGGGAACACCTCGTCGCCGAGATAGAGCGTCCCGTCCATGTCCAGCAAAAACAGGCGGCAGTCGGTCAGTTGTTTGAGATTGGTCATAAGGCTCCTCCTGTCGGCCATGCGGCCGGAAATTTGCACGTTTGAAAGTGAAAATGCGCCCTCATTATATACCATAAAATATCTTTGCACAATAGCGATTATTCAGATCTGAAGTGTTGAAAAATCCACGATATATGATATAATATTCTGAAAAACTTTTTCCTTATGTAATTTATTTTTGGAGGCTTATATAGAATGGCAAAGAAACAGTTTAAGGCAGAATCGAAAAAGCTGCTGGACATGATGATCAACTCCATTTACACGCACAAGGAAATTTTCCTGCGTGAGATCATCTCCAACGCGTCCGACGCGATCGACAAGCTGTGCTACCGGTCGCTGACGGATGAAAACGTCGGCATGGAGCGCAGCGACTTCAAAATCCGCATCACCACGGACAAGGACGCGCGCGAAATCACCGTGTCTGACAATGGCATCGGCATGACGAAGGAGGAGCTGGAGAGCAACCTCGGCGTCATCGCGCGCAGCGGTTCGCTGAACTTCAAGGACGGGCTTGGCGAGGAAGAGCAGGAGAACGCCGCCATCGATATCATCGGCCAGTTCGGCGTCGGTTTCTATTCTTCGTTCATGGTGGCCGACAAGGTTACGGTCATCTCCCGCGCCTACGGATCTGACGCTGCGTACAAGTGGGAATCCACCGGTGCGGACGGCTACACGATCACCGATGCGGAAAAGGAGACCGTCGGCACCGACGTCATCATGCACCTGAAGGAGGACGCCGACGGCGAGAAATACGCCACCTATCTGGAGACGTGGAAGATCATGATGCTCGTGCGCAAGTACTCCGACTACGTCCGCTGGCCGATCGTCATGGACGTGGAGAAAAATGACTGGGTCGATTCCGGCGAGAAGGATGAAAACGGCGAGCCGAAGATGGAAATGGTCAGCACCGTGGAGGAGCAGACCATCAACAGCATGGTGCCCATCTGGCAGCGCAGCCGTCAGGAGGCGACTGACGAGGAATGCATTGCCTTCTATAAAGAAAAGTATCACGATACCGAAGATCCGCTTGCCGTGATCCGTGTGAACGCGGAAGGGCTGATCTCCTATCGGGCGCTGCTGTTCATCCCGGCCAAGGCGCCGGCGAACCTGTACACCCGCGAGAGCGAGCCGGGTCTGGAGCTGTACAGCTCCGGCGTGATGATTATGGACAAATGTGCCGACCTGCTGCCGGACTGCTACGCGTTCGCGCGCGGCGTGGTGGATTCGCCCGACCTGTCGCTGAACATCTCGCGCGAGATGCTGCAGCATGACCGCCAGCTCAAGCTCATCGCCTCGAACCTCGGCAAAAAGGTGAAGGCGGAGCTGCAAAAGCTCATGAAAAACGACCGCGAGAAGTACGAGATGTTCTACCGCAGCTTCGGCATGATGCTGCGCGCCGGCGTCATCTCCGAATACGGCGACAAGGTTGACGAGATCAAGGATCTGCTGCTTTACAACGTCAGTGAGACCAAGCTGGTTTCGCTCAAGGAATATGTGGACGCGATGCCCGTCGAGCAGGAGAAGATTTACTATGCCTGCGGCGAGAACGTCCGCCGTCTGCTCAGCCTGCCGCAGGCAGAGCGGCTGCACAACAAGGGCTATGAGATCCTCTGCATGATCTCCCAGCTCGACGAGTACTTCGTGGATACGATGAAGTCCTATGCGGAAAAGCCGTTCTGCAACATCGCCACCGAGGATCTGGGACTCGAAAGCGAGGAGGAGAAGCAGGAGACCGAGCAGAAGGAGGCCGAGGCCAAGGAGCTGCTTGACTTTGTGAAGGAGACATTGGGCGACGCGGTAAGCTCCGCGAAGCTTTCGCACAAGCTCGTCAGCGGCGCGGTGTGCCTGAGCACCGAAGGCGGCGTGACGCTGGAAATGGAGCGCTATTTCCGCGGGATGCCCGGCGCGCCGGAGAACCTCCGCGCAATCCGCGTGCTTGAATTCAACGGCGATCACCCTGCTTTCCAGACCATGCAGGCGGCCTTTGAGGCTGGCGACAAGGACAAGGCGGCGACCATCGCCAAGATCCTGCACGCGCAGGCGCTGCTGATCGCAGGCGAACCGCTGGACGATCCGGCGGCCTACGCCGATCTGGTCTGCGGACTGATTTCATAATGTCGCCGTGAGGTCATGGGGCGGCGCCTTCGCCGCCCCATGGATCGACGACGCCATTTTTCGATACCACATCTGCCGGAGTGCGATGTGCGAAAAAAGGAAAGGAGCTGTCTATGGACGCACGACTCGGCATTTACATCCATATCCCGTTCTGCGCGAGCAAGTGCGGCTATTGTGACTTCTATTCCAAGGCTGGCTGCGCCGGGCAGATGCCGCTCTATCAGCAGGCGCTGCTCGCCCACATCCAGGAGGCCGCGCCGCGCATCGCGCCGGCATACATCGACACCGTGTATTTCGGCGGCGGTACGCCGAGCTATTACGGCGCAAAGCGCCTGTGCGAAATTCTGGAGGCGGTCAAATGCACGGGCCGCCTGCTCAAAAGCGCGGAGATCACCGTGGAGGCCAACCCCGACAGCATGAAGAGCGCCGAGCTGCGGCAGCTTCGCAAAGCGGGGGTCAATCGCCTGTCCATCGGGATGCAGTCGGCCAACAACGACATCCTCAAGATGATCGGCCGGCGGCACAATTTCAAACAGGTGGAGATGGCGGTGAAAAACGCCCGCGCCGCCGGGTTTGACAACATCAGCCTCGACCTCATCTACGGCCTGCCGAGCCAGACCCGGAGCGAGTGGGCGGATACCCTCGCCAAAGCGCTGGAGCTGCACCCGGAGCATATCTCCGGCTACGGACTCAAGCTGGAGCCGGGCACGCCGATGTATGCCTACAACGGCTCGCCGATTCTTCCGGATGACGATGAGCAGGCGGATATGTACCTGTGCATGGTGGAAACGCTGGAGCGCTACGGCTATGCACAGTACGAGATTTCAAATTTCTGCATCAAAGGCTACGAATCCAGACACAATCTGAAGTATTGGCGGCTGGAGGATTACATGGGCTTCGGCCCCGGCGCCCACTCGTGTATGGGCCGTTTGCGCTACAGCTACGTCCGCGATCTGGATCGGTACATTTCCGGCGTGTCCGGCGATGGGAACATGATCGACGAATATGAGCAGATCGGCGACTTTGAGCGCGGCGCGGAGTATCTCATGCTCGGTATGCGCACGGTGTACGGCATTTCGCAGCAGGAGTATTACGCCATTTACCGCAGCGACTTTTCCGGCATCGAGCAGACGCTGCGGGAGTTTCAGACCCGCGGCTGGGCCGTGGAGCAGGATGGCCGCTGGCGGTTTACGCCGTCGGGCTTTCTGCTCTCGAACGTGCTGATTGGAAAGCTTCTGGAGGCACAGACCGACCGCAAGGCCGAGGGCAACCCGTGGATGAAGCCGCAGATCGAAAAAACCGAACGCAAAGAGCTTCCGCCCGGAGAGATGGAAGCGTTTCAGGATACGTATCGCAATAATCCGATATTGGCAGGGAGAGACAGGGACAAATGAGCATGAAAAACGAAAACAGCCCCAGAAACGAGCAGGCGGCCCGGCAGGAGGCGCTGGACTTCGCACGCGCAGAGCGGGAAGCCAGACGCGTTTCTTCCAGCCAGCGCGCCGCGGAACAGAGCGACGCGGCGGTGCGCCGGGCCTCCGCCCAGCCCCGCTCTGCAAAGCCTGCACAGGCGAAAGCCGCCCAGAGCAAGACGGCAAAGCCCGCGCAGCCGCGGGCTGCGCAGCAGCCCGCCGGGAGCGCCCGAACAAAACCTGCGCAGCCCAAATCCGCACCCGGCGCGGCGAAAAGCGCGCAGGGCGCAGTGCAGGCGAAAAGCGCGCAGCCCCGCAAAGCAGCTGCCCCGGCGGGCAAGCCGCAGCAGCCAAAGCAGGGCGCTGCAGCCGCGCCGCGCCGCGCGCAGAATGCCGCACCGAACAGCGACCTGCCGCGTGAGCGCACGGGAAAACCGCCGAAAAAGCCCCGCGGAAACCGCAGCCGGAAGGCGTGGATCATCGTGGCGGTCGTTGTGGCGGCGCTGTGCGTTGTGCTTTTGGCCGGGTCTTTGATCGTGGCCAACCGGGACACGATCTTCCCGAAGGTGACCGTCAACGGTACGGACGTGGCCGGAATGACGCAGGAGCAGGCGGCGGAGGCCATCCGAACCGCCGGGTGGGACGATCCGGACGCCGCGGTGCTCACGATCGTTTTTCCCGGAGAGGAGACGTTTGCAGTCTCCGCGCGGGAAACGGGCTTTACCGCCACGGCGGATGAAGCGGCGCAGGCCGCGTGGGAATACGGCCGCAGCGGCAACATCCTTTCCAATTTCTTCACCTACCTCCGCTGCGCGGTCTCCGGCAAGGAGATGCGCGACGAGCTGAGCACCGGCGTGGACGAAGCCGCGCTGCGCGCGCGCGTCGAAGCGGAGATCGGCGAATTGAATCTCGACCTCTCGGAGGGCAACATTGAAATCGACGAGGAGGAGAGCATCCTCAAGATCGTCAAGGGCGCAAGCCTCATCACGATTGACCCGGAGGAAGTGCTCAGCACCATCCTCGACGCGCTGCAGCAGCACCAGTATGGCGAAGTGACCTTCCGGATGCAGAGCCAGGATGAGGCCGATCAGGTCAGTATGCAGGAGCTGTATGATGCGGTGTGCACCGGCCCGATCAGCGCCGGGTACGACACCGAGACCAAAGAGCTCATCGAGGGCAAGCCCGGCGTTGAGTTCAACGTGGACGAGGCGCAGCGCCTCTGGGACGCTGCAGCCGTGGGTGACACGGTGCGCATCCCCGTGACGCTGACGGAGCCGGATCTGGAGTCGGTGGACGGTCTCTTTGGCGACAAGCTCGCCACCAAGACCACCTCGCTCTCCGGCAGCAACTATAACCGTATCAACAACGTCAAGCTTGCAGCCCAGCACATCGACGGCGTGATTCTGGAGCCGGGCGACAGCTTTTCGTATAACCAGACCGTCGGCCAGCGCACGAAGGCCAACGGCTTCCTCGAGGCGGGCGCTTACGCCAACGGGCAGGTTGTGCAGGAGGTCGGCGGCGGCATCTGTCAGGTGTCGTCCACGCTGTATTACTGCACGCTGGTCTCCAATCTGAAGATCACGTCCCGCACGAACCACTATTTCACCGTCGGCTATATTGAGCCCGGCATGGATGCCACCGTGAGCTGGGGCGGGCCGGATTTCCAGTTCAAGAACAACCGCACGTTCCCGATCAAGATCCGCGCCTATGTGAGCAACGGCTCCCTGACCGTGGAGATCTGGGGAACGGACGTGGACGGCAGCTACGCCAAAATGGACTACACCGTCAGCGGACTGACGGCCACAACTTACCGCAGCGTATATGACAAGAACGGCAACCTCCTCAGCAAGACGCAGGAGGCCACAAGCGTCTACCATACGCACGAAACGCCGAAGCCGACCCCGTCTCCGTCGCCCAGTGCAACGCCGACGCCCACACCCAGCCCGGTTCCGACGCCGACGCCGGATCCGACACCCAGCACCCCACCTGCCACCGACCCCGGCACAAGCCCGGAGCCGATGACGGAAGAATAAATGACAGAACAGGAGAAAAGCACCATGAGTAAAGGAACATTCTACATCACGACGCCAATTTACTATCCCTCCGACAAGCTGCACATCGGGCACACCTACTGCACTGTGGCGACGGACGCAATCGCCCGGTATAAGCGAATGTGCGGTTATGATGTGATGTTCCTGACCGGTACGGATGAACACGGACAGAAGATCGAGGAGAAGGCCAAGGAGGCCGGCATCACGCCGCAGCAGTTTGTGGACAACATCGTCGCCGGCAAGGGCGGCATCTGCGACCTGTGGAAGCTTATGAACATCTCGAACGACCGCTTCATCCGCACGACGGACGATTACCATGTCGAGGCCATCCAGCGGATTTTCAGGAAGATGTACGATAAGGGCGACATCTACAAGGGCAAGTATTCCGGCATGTACTGCACGCCGTGCGAGAGCTTCTGGACCGAGAGCCAGCTCGTGGACGGAAAGTGCCCCGACTGCGGGCGCGAGGTCAAGTACGCCGAGGAGGAGGCCTACTTCTTCCGCCTGTCCAAGTACGCCAAGCCCGTGCGCGAGCTGCTGGAGTCCGGCACGTTTCTGGAGCCTGCCTCCCGCGTGAACGAGATGATCAAAAACTTCATTGACCCCGGTCTGGAAGATCTGTGCGTTTCCCGCACGAGCTTTACCTGGGGTATCCCGGTCGATTTTGACCCTGGCCACGTGGTATACGTCTGGGTGGATGCGCTGTTCAACTACTGCACGGCGCTCGGCCTGTTCAACGACAAGTACGACGATTACGACAAATACTGGCCCGCGAACATCCACATGGTGGGCAAGGAGATCGTCCGCTTCCACTCCATCATCTGGCCGGCTATGCTCATGAGCATGGAGATGCCGCTGCCGAAGAAAGTGTTCGGCCACGGCTGGCTGCTGCTGGGCGGCGGAAAGATGTCCAAGTCCAAGGGCAATGTGGTCGATCCCGTGGTGCTCGCCGAGCGCTATGGTGTGGATGCGCTGCGCTATTTCCTGCTGCGCGAGTTCCCGCTCGGCAGCGACGGCAACTTCTCCAACGAACTGCTCATTGCGCGCATCAACTCCGACCTGGCAAACGACCTCGGCAACCTCCTGTCCCGCACCGTGGCGATGGTTGTGAAGTATTTCGGCGGCCAGCTCCCGGCGGAGCGCGAGACGGCGCCTGTGGACGAGGAACTGATTGCCATGGCCAAGGCGCTGCGCGGCGTCTACGAGGAGAATATGGAGCACTTCGGCACGCAGCAGGCGCTCATCGAGGTGTTCAAGGTCATCTCCCGTGCAAACAAGTATATTGACGAGACCACGCCGTGGGTGCTCGCAAAGGACGAGAGCAAGCGCGCGCGTCTTGCGACCGTGATGTACAATCTGCTTGAGACCCTGCGCATCACCGTGAGCCTGCTGGTGCCGTTCATTCCGGAAAGCTGCGAAAAGGCCTTTGCACAAATCGGCGCGACGGCGGAGCAGACGAGCTGGGACAATGCCGCCGTCTGGGGCGTCCTGCCCGCAGACGTGACGGTCACGAAGGGCGCAACGCTCTTCCCGCGCATCGACATGGCGAAGGAGCTTGCGGAGCTGTAGAAGCTCCACGCTGCAGCACAGAGCGCACCGCAGAGCGCGCCGGTGCTGCCTCCCGTGACGATCGACGAGTTTGCCAAGTGCGACATGCGCGTGTGCCAGGTGCTTTCCTGCGAGCCGGTGAAGAAGTCGGACAAGCTCCTGAAGTTTATGCTGGACGATGGCAGCGGCACGCCGCGTCAGATTCTCTCCGGCCTTGCGCACTACTATAAGCCGGAGACGCTGGTCGGCAAGAAGGTGGTTGCCATCCTGAACCTGCCCTCCCGCAAGATGGCCGGGCAGGATTCCAACGGCATGCTCCTGTGCGCCGAGAAGGGAGATCAGGTGCACCTGACCATTCTGAGCGACGAGGTACCGGTCGGCGCCCAGCTCTGCTGAAACCCGAAAAAACCTGAAAAATGAAAGAACCTGCCTTTTTCGACCAAAAAAGGCAGGCTCTTTGGCCGTGTTCGAGCCGTTTTTTGCACAGCGGAACTTTTTTTGCCGCTGCCCGTCAAAAATGGTGGAACGAAATCCCACAAAGGAGCGTTGTGCGCATTGAAACTCTTCAGCTCAAAACCATTGCGTCTTGATTCACAGGATCCGGCGCCGCAGTCCACCCCGCAGCAGGGAGCGCAGCCACGCCAGGAAAGCGCGCAGCAGCGCCGTGCCCC
>JABLYK010000034.1 GCA_018265835.1 Oscillospiraceae bacterium
AGCATATTTCAGGGGAATTTGTGCAAATTGACCTGCCTCCAGGCAGCACAATTTGCGAAGAAACAACACGGGAAGATATGATATGAACAATTTACGAAATGGTACGCCGTACTCCTAAGCGGAATGTAGTGCGTTCGAGTCGCGCCGGGGGTGCCAGAAACAACGCTGCAAGCCGTCAAAAAACGGCTTGCAGCGTTTTAAAATAGGAATCACGTTTCATTACAAAAGTGACGAGGAACAGTGATCTGATATAATTTTGATGGCGATTTCTTTTGCTAACGTACTGGATACGTTCATGCCGTCTGTTCTTCCGAGCCGCACACAAAAATAAATGTTGTTACCGGCTGTGCTCTCTGCAAACCCTGTAAACCATGCGTCCACAACAATACCATGGGCTTTTCCCATTCCCGTTTTTCCATATATGGAAATATCGGTGCGATCAAGCTCTGGTACCAGCATAACCTGCCGTAATTCATTCTGTGTTTTATCCAAATAACTTGACTTTGCCCCAAAGATACGTTCCATGACTTCCACCTGTTCTTTAGGAGAAATTAATAGAGAGGATTCAATCCAAAAGCCGGTTAAAGCTCGATTGCTATTGTTGGTATTTAATTTCCCCTCCCAATCAGAAAGATCGCAATTGCCATATTGGAGCCGATCTAATTCTTTTTGCATCAAATCTTCTCCAATATCGTCTATGACCTGTCTGTAATACCATACGCAAGAAGTGCGAAACGCCTCCTGGAAATCAATATCTTTATTCCAATCCGCATTCCAGAATATTTCGCCGCTCCATGTCCGCGTGGAGTTCTCCGGTTCAATGATCCCGTTTTCTAACGCAATCAAGGAAGAAATAATCTTAAATGTGGAGCATGGAGAGCTTCTTGTAACGGCAAGATCACGGTTGTAAATTGTATAGTTCTGATTTGCGGCATCATAAACAACAGCTGTTCCATTTAGTCCATTAAAATAGCTTGACCAGTCTGCTTCCACGATTTCCGGCACTGTTTTTATGGTTTCAGCAGAATGATCCGTTTCTTCCCCCATAGAATTGCCGATCGCCGGAGCTTCTGCGGGCGCTTGTTTTTCTTCTGTACGATCATTGCCAACACAGCCCGTTAACATAGCCGCACATGCAAGTAGTATGCATATTGCTATCAATAAAATGTTTCTCTTTGTTGTAGTGCTCATTTTTCTCTGCCCTCATGACTTCCTTTATACAGGGGTATCGTTTTCGCCATTGCTTTTTGCAACATCTCATACGATAACAAAGATAGCATACACCTTTGTGTAACACAAAGGTCAATAGAAGAAAATAAAAGTGAAAACCACGGGCGCCAAGGCGCCCGTGGTTTGGTTTGCAGATCAGCCGGCGCTGCCTTCGAGCAGTCGCCTGAGCAGCACGCGCGCAGCCTGCACGCAAGCGGACTCTTCCGGAAGCTCCAGCAGTGAGCGGCCGCTGCGGTCGTACTGGTTGAGCAGCCTGTCCTCCGGGAACCAGCCAACGGCCTGAAGACCGGCCCGATCCAGAAACGCCTGATCGGGGCTGTCATCCCGCACGCGGTTGAGCAGCAGCTCTGCACTGCCGATCCGGATGCCGTTGTCGCCGGTGCGGGCCACGTCCACGATGCCGCCTGCGGTCGCCAGACTTCTGGCGGACATGTCCGACACCACCAGCAGCTCGTCGATGCTGGCCAGAACCCGGCGATTGAGCTGCTCGGGTCCGGCTTCCCCGTCGATGATGACCACATCGTAATCATCGACCAGCGTGCTGATGGAATACTTCAGCAGCTCGTTGACGGCGCAGAAGCAGCCGGGCTCCTCGGGGCGGCCCATTACCAGCAGGTCAAAGCCATCCGCATGGGTGACGATTTCCCCAATCCATTCTTTCAGACTGCCGTCCTGCTTCATGCGCTTTCCCTGCGCGGGACCCACCAACTCCTTGCGGAGCTGGCTCACAGTCTTTTTTACGTCAATATTTAATGTATACGGCAAGCTCATTGCGGAATCCGCGTCGATTGCCAGCACGCGCTTGTCCTTGTAATGCTCCACGAGCTGCTTGATCAGCAGCGTAGCAATCATGGTCTTGCCGGTTCCGCCTTTTCCGGTGATTGCGATCGTTTTGATCGTACCCATACGGAAACCTCCTTTTTCAGCGTGGTTCGGAAAGCGGAACATCGCCGCTTTCCGAACCGGGTATGCGGTTGTTATTTCAGATGTTTCATGCGCTCCAGACCAGGCTCATAGCCGCGGGCCGCCAGCGTGTCAAAGAAATCGGAAATGGTATCCTTGACCTCCTGCTCGGACTTATAGCGGATATCGCCGGCGTCCAGATCGTACGTCAGCACGGGAACGCCATACTTTTTCTCCACGATGTCGGTGACCATACGGCCGGCTGCCCAAGCGTGCTTGCAGCCCACGTGGCCGGCGAAGATGCCGACGTCGATGGTGAAGTCCTGCATGATGTGCTCAATGCCCTTCGTGTACGCATCGCCGGGGCCGCAGACGGAGTGCACCATGGGCGAACCCATGCAGCGCTTGGCCAGACCCATCCAGATCTGCTCATCGTCGTACACATCCTCGATCTGCTCGCGGCCGAGGAACGGGAAGCCGTTGAGCACGGAGCAGGCGTCAAATTCGCGCTCCATCCAGTCCATGATGCTGCCGTAGTTCCACATCATGTTCTGCATCCACAGCACGCGGTAGCGCTCCACGCCGCTCTTGAGCACGCTCTTTTTGGCGTCGTAAAGCTTCTTGGTTTCCACGTACTGCTTTTCCACGTAGTCGAGCATATACTGGCTGCCCATGCAGCAGGTGACCATGCCGTTGAGCGTCAGCAGGCGTCCGCCCTGCGGGCAGGGAACGGCCTTGCGCATGTCGCCGATCAGGCACATGAGCTCTTCCACGCGGTTGGAGTTTTTCAGGTAGTGCGCCAGCACGTCCGGGTCGTGCTCCTTGTGCAGCACGTTCAGCAGGAACTGATAGGCGCGCTTCAGGTTGCCGGCGATGTATTTGTATCCGGTCTCGTCCTTGCGGTAGGGGGTGTCAACCACAAAAACGGGCACGCCGTAGGTGCGGTTGAGATAGTCGGCCATGGCAGGATAGGTGCTGCGCGAAGAATCGCACGGGAGCGAGCAGTACACCATGGCGGCGGGCACGAAGCCGAGGTCGCCGGAGAACACGGTGCCGAAGTTTACCTTGTTGATGGTGCACACCGTATTCGGCACGTACTGCTCGGAGATGTCGATATAGCGAAACGCGCGCTCGCTGGAGGCCAGACGGGTGGGCAGGGAATCGACCGGCAGGGGCACGGCGCCGAGCGCATAGATCATTTCCTGCGGTACGTTGGGGCTGCACAGGATGATGGGCTTGCCGGTTTCACGGGCCTGATAGACTTCGTTCCAGAAGCCCTGCGTGACGCGGTACATCCAGGTCTTTTCGGGATTTTTCGCATCGGAATGCTTGATAATTGCATCACTCTGATCAGAAAGCTGCTTGAGCAGATCAATCTTTCCAGTTTCGATCGTAGCCATTATTCGATTCCTCCAGTCTCAATCATTTCCACAAAGGCTTCTGCACGGATGCCGACCTGACCGGCGTTGGTGGTGATTTCTTCGCGGTCGAGGATCAGCAGCGCCAGACCGGCTTCCCGAATCTTATCGTCCAGGAAGAAGGATTCGCCGCCCCACATGTCGCAATTCTTCATCTTTGTGTATACGATGCCCTCGACGTTATACTCCTTCGCCATGTCCAGAATCGTGTCCCGCAGCTCATGGTGCAGATTGCACATACGGCCGCACACGGGACGCGCCAGATAGGAGCGCGCCAGACCCATCAGAGGATCCGCTTCGTCGATCTCCACATCGTCGTACAGGTAACGGCTGCCATAGCAGTTGACGTCGGCCACGAACAATCCGCCCTTGTCCTCGAAAATCTTCAGATAATCCGGGTTGTCGCAGGAGCTTCCGATCAGCATCAGGCGGGCGCGGTAGTCCGTGATCGGCTCGCGCGCCTTAGCCTCCTCCAGGAACGCCTCCAGCAGCGCGTTGAACTGATCCTTGCGCATGGACATGGAGGCCAGCGTGATGCGCAGGCATTCCTCGCCGGTCACCAGAGGACGGTCGGATTTGCGCAGGCCGTACAGCTCACGCAGCAGTGCGCGCGTCTGGTTGTAGACACGGATGGCGTCGATCAGCTTCTCGTTGGTCACATAGCTGGCGTAGCGCTCCACCGCGTTTTTCAGATCCAGCAGCTCGCGGCGGTACATGTCCAGCGCCGCCTCGTCATATACGCGCGGGGTGTTGAACTGATAGCAGAAGTTGTCCTCCTGCTTGAGATAGTTCTTCCAGTTGTCGTAAACGCGCTGCGGCTGCAGACATCCGTCCGAGGCAATGAAGCCGTTGAAGAAGTCATAGTTCCCGTCCAGGAACTGCTCGAAGCAGCCGCGGCAGAAGCTGCAGGAGAAGGGGCTGAGATAGCTTTCCGCGTTGCTGTCGCTGGTGATGCCGGTGCCGCGGATCCGGTAGGGCAGCACGCCTGCCGCGTAGAGAATTTCTTCCGGCAGATGGCTGCAGTAGTATCCGAGCACCTTGTTGTTTTTGGACTGCGCTTTCCATTCCCTTGCAAAGGAATCCAGATGCGCGGTGTCAAAGAGTCTTTGGGTATTCATCTTGATCGCCTCCAATTTGTATCGTTTGATTTCCCTGTTATACTGTGAGCATTTGAAAACTACCAGGAATGCACAATGACGCCGCGGCCGCAGGCTGCCTGACACGGCAGAAGCTCCGGCCGGTTTTCCAGGGGCTTGCACGCCGCGCAGAGCGCCTTGAGCGTGTTGCGCACTTCCGGCCGGATGACGGCGACATCGTCGTCCCAATCGTCCGGCTCAACGAAAAATGCGTGTCCAGGGCAGGCCGGAACACAGCCGTGCTCCGCGCATTCCGCGCAGATGGACGTGTCGATCCGGATGTAGTAATTGCCGGAAGCGTCCTCATATCCATAGTTTGCGAGCATGACGCGCCCCCTTATCCGTTGCTGCGGCGGAGCTTTTTCAGATACATGTCGCGCGCGATCAGCGCCGCGCCCAGCGCGCCGGCGATCTGCGTGTCATATCCCTTCGGCTCCATGGCTTTTACACCCATGATTTCCTCAATGCGCCGTACCACGCCTTTGTTTTTCGCAATACCGCCGGTGATGGCGAATTCCGGCTCCATCTTGTTGCGCACCAGCAGCTTGCAGACGCGGATGGCCATGGCCCGGCAGTAGGCGGCGAGCACCGTCTGCTTCGTCCAGCCGCGGCGCATGAGGTTTGCGACCTCCACCTTGGCGAACACGACGCACATGCTGGAAACCGGCTTCGGCTCTTCCTCCACGTCGAAGGAGAGATCGCCGATGTCCCCGATGTTGACGCCCAGCAGGTTCGCAATCGCCTCCATGCCGCGGCCCGTGCCGGCGGCGCATTTGTCGTTCATCATGAACGAGGTGACGCGGCCCTTTTCGTCACAGTGGATGGCTTTGCAGTCCTGCCCGCCCATGTCGAGGATGGTGCGCACGGTCGGCCCGTAGATCACGTTCGCGCCTCTCGCGTGGCAGGTGATCTCGGTGATGCACTTGTCCGCGAACGGAACGTTGACGCGGCCGTAACCGGTGCCGATGGAATACGAAATGTCCTCCAGCGTCAGTCCGGTACCTTCCAGCGCCCAGCGCATGGCCTGATTGGCGGATTCCGGGGAATCGGAGCCTGTGCGCATGTTGGAGTAGGCGTACAGCTCGCCGTCCACCAGGACGACGGCCTGCGTGCTCGTCGAGCCGATGTCCACGCCGGCGGTGATCAGACCCTGCCGGGGGTCGGAAATGTCGGGGTTGGTCCAGCGGGATTCCTCCCATCTCCAGAATTCAGGCTTCTTTTCGTTCATTTGGCTTCCACATCCTTTCTGGCAGACAGCGCAGCGCCAACCGCGCTGATATAGGCGGAATGCTCCGGCACGATGACCGGCTGATTCAGCGCGAGACTCAGGCAGTCGACCAGCCCGGCGTTCCTGCTCGGGCCGCCAATGAAAGCGACGCCCTGCTCAATGCCAAGACGCAGAAACATGGAGTGCAGCCGGTTGCAGATGCTGAGGTGTACGCCTCTGGCGATGTTTTCCCGGCTTTCGCGCTGGTGGATCAGCGAGATGACCTCGGACTCGACAAACACGACGCACTGCGCCTGCATGGCAATGTCCTTGTCGGCACGCTGGGAGTACTCGCCCATTTCCTCCGGGGTCAGCTGCAGCGCGCGCGCCACGGTCTCGATGAACGTGCCTGCGCCCGACGCGCAGCGGTCGTTTACCTCGTAGCTTTTGGCCGCACCGTTTTCGTCCAGCAAAATCGCGCGGGACGCTTCGGCGCCCATGTCCAGCAGCATGCGCGCTTCGGGAACCGCATCATGTGTACCGATTGCTGCTGCAATGATTTCGTTGACGGTGCCCGTCGCAAACGAAATCAGGTTCCGGCTGGCTCCGGTGGATACGATGGCGCCGACTTCCGTTTCCGGGATCCCGGCCTGCTCCAGAAGAGAGGCATAGACCTTCTCGGCTGCGGCAAGGGCGTCAAAATCCGTGGAAACGATGGCGGTTTTCAGGATCGCGCCGTCTTTTAGGAGGACAGCCTTTGTGTTCTGACTGCCGCTGTCAATTCCGACGACGTAGGATGATTGATTCATAGGAAACACCTCCGGTTGTTCCGCATAAATTTCTCGGATTGTTATTATTATGACATTAAGGCCGCCGGAGGTTCATCTGTGAAAACGACGAACTGAACGCACTTTTTTGAAAAGACTTTTCGTTATTTGTGCAGAGAAAAATTTGGTTCGCGCAAACCGGGCGCTGAAACCAAAAAGCAGCCGGCGCCCAGTTGCCGGGCCCGGCTGCATCTTGTCCCAAAAGCCTCGCAGAGTTTCGCCGCCGGAGCGGCGAAAGGAAATCCAATGATTTTTTCCAGCGACATGTGCGGTGGAAAAAATACTGCTCAGCCCGCAAACGTGCGAGCGCAGCGCGTGCGCTGCAGCGGGCTGCATTCTCCCTCTGTCGAAAAACTGGTTTTTCGACAGCTTCAAGCCGGCGCCCAGTTGCCGGGCGTCGGCTGAGAGAGGATCCTGCGGCTATTCAATCATAGCGATGGAAGTGGGGGGCTTTTCCGCATTGGTATCGAAGGCAATGCTGTTTTCAAACTCCAGAATTTTGAAAGAAATCAACAGGCGCAGCCGGACGTCCGGATCGTCCAGATCCACACCGAGCGCATCGGTGATGCGCTGCACCCGGTAAATGACGCTGTTTCTGTGCATGTGAATTTTCTTACCGGTCTGGGAAATGTTGCGCTCTGAGCACAGGTAATGATACAGCACCTGAATATCGCTGTATCCGCAGCGGTCGGTGGAGGACAGGTCGGTCAGATAGGATACAAAGAGATCCTCCAGCGGCGCCTGCGCTTTGTAGCTGTCGAAAAGTGCGTAGATATAATATTTGGAAAAGAAATACGCGGTCTCGTTTGGCGCATACGTGCGCCCGTAGCTGGCGGCGGACATCGCCTGCCGGTAGGCGGCGCTGAATCCGGAGATGTGCTTGAAGGGCAGACTGCAGCCCATATAGGCGTTGCTCGTCTGCAGCGTTTCGATCAGGGCAGCCCAGTTCTTCTCCAGATCGGCGTTCTCGATCTCGGAGTTTCGCTGCCAGTTTCGGAACAGAATGATGATATCCGAACCGTACTGAAACACGCCATAGTTTGGAACGTTGCACCACGCCTTGAACTGCAGCGCGAAGTGGCTGGCCCGGAGGGCGTTGGCCGGGTCTATGTGGATCAGTCCCATCCGGAACTCGCCCTGCTGCGGGATGTGAAGCCTGAGACAGCGGTCATGGTAGAACTCTTCGTTCCCGTTTGTATGATTGATCAGGTCGGTGATGAACTGCTGATGGAACGGCTTCACCTGCTCATAATAATCCGTCAGCTCAAAAAATTCGTCCAGCGCATCCGCGAGACACTTGAACAGCGCCTGCTCGATGAGCGACGGCGGGCCGGAAAAGAAGTAACACGTGATGAACGCAAAGAAGATGCCGCTTTCATGGTAGGAGCGCACGATCAGCGGGGAGCCGCAGACGTTCGGCGGCAGGGAAACCTGGGGGTTGAGGAATTTGTCGCCCTGATTATAATACCCGTGTATGGCCATCAGATCGAGATGCTCTTTGTCATAGAATCCGTTTTCCAGAATTTTTGCGACAACCGGATTTTTGTCCGTATGGGTGTCGGTCGAGCAGACGACGTTGTAGGCGGAGTCCACCATCAGCGTGATGTTGCCGGGGAACATCTCCCGCGCAATGTCGAAAAGCGGCTGGTAGCCGCTGCGCTGCAAAACGGCGGTATGCAGGCGGACTTCGTAGGCGTTCATGGTGCTGAAAAGATTGAACAGCCGGTTGGCGACGTCGCTGGTCGAGACGTCTTCGTCCAGAACAATGGCGTTCACCTGCTTCTGGTAGCGTTCCAGCTTTTGCGGCCGCGCCCGGAACACGAAGCAGATGTTGCCGGTCAGGCTCCGCTTGAGCTTGAACAGCAGACTCGGCTCACAGATATACAGAATGTCCTCCTGAAGTTCGGTCATGCTGAGAGACAGGAGCTGAACACCGGAGAAGACAAAGGACTCCTCCCGGATCAAATTGATTTTAGCGCCAAAAGGATTCAGAGATTCAGCGACAAGCTCAAGCGACAGTTTCATTTCAAGATACCTCCTCTATGATGGAAAAACCTCCTGACACGCCAGCCGCGTCGGGAGGTTTGGTTCATTGCTTGCCGACGTGGAAACCAATTTTCGGTGCTTCGCCGGAATTCTCTTGTTGACTCTCCGGCAATTTGATAGACAAATACCTGCAGGGATGTCGTTTATGTTAATATGATAACAACTTTGAAAACAGGAGTTTACGGCATTTATTACGAAATCAACGAAAAAACAGAACGGCTATTTTGTGCAAAACAGTCGAAAGAACGGGAAAAACAGACGGGAATCTGCGCCTTTTTCAGATGTCAAAAATGCCGGAACCGCATTTTTGTGGTTCCGGCATTTTTATGCTTCGACTTCGGAGATGACACCATTGTGCAGGAAAAACAGCAGCCGCTGCCGAACGGGCTTTCCGGTGATGCGCGTCATGGCGGCGGCATAGGCGCGCAGCTGGCTCGCATAGTACGCGGTGCGCTCCGGCACAGCGCCGGGCTCGATGCGGTCGGTCTTGTAGTCCACAATCGTGAGCGCGCCGTCCTCCTCCATGCAGCAGTCCACAACGCCCTGCAGGAGCACCTGCTCGCCCGCTGCGCCGGGGAAGAGCGCCTCAGCCGGGTAGAGCAGCGAAAACCGGAACTCGCGCATCAGGTTTCCGTCACGCTCGGCGCGGACGAGCCGCGCGCCCAGTTCCGAGTGCATGAGCTGCAAAATGGATGGCACGCGCACGGCCTGCGCCTCCCGCTCGGTGAGAAAGCCCTTTGCGCAGAGCTGTTCGATCTGCCGTGCGACGGCCGCTTCGTCCGATGCGTCGGCAAAGCGGAGATACTGCAAGATCCGGTGCGTCGCCGTGCCGCGCTCCGCGCCGGTGAGCGCGCGCTCGCGCGTCTGGAAATCCGGCTTGCGGAACGTGCGCCACGGCGCAGCGACGAGCGGCGCGGCCTCCGCATCCTCCGGCTGTGCGTCGAGCCGCTTCAGCTCCGTCGCCGTGACCTTGGACGGCAGCGTCTCCGCCGCCGCGTGCGGATAGACGAACGCGAGATTGTCCGAGAGCGTCTGCACCAGCGCCGGGTCTGCGGCGGCGGTTTCTCCGGCGGCCTCCGCCGTTTCCGGCACGTTGCCGTCCGGCGCGGCAGAGAGCGGCACGGTCTGCACGCGGAACACGCGCCCGTCTTCGTCCAGCAGGGCGCATTGCAGCACCCACTGCAGGGGCGTGCTCTCGCGGCGCAGCACCTCCGGCGCGATGGGGGAGGACAGCCCCGCCCGCAGCTGCGCCACGGTTTTTTCGGGGTCGGCGAGCGTGCCGGTGAGGATGAGCCGTTCTTTTGCGCGCGTCATGGCGACGTAGAGCAGGCGCATCTCCTCGGAGAGCATCTCGCGCAGCAGGCGCGCGGCGACCGCGCTGCGGGCGAAGGTCGGGTACTCGATGCCGCGCTGCGTGTCCGTCCGCTTCGGGCCGAGACCGAGCTGCGGGTGCACGAGCACGGTGCTGCGCGTGTCCATCTTGTTGAACGCGCGCGAGAGGTCAGAGAGAAAGACGATGGGGAACTCCAGCCCCTTGGACTTGTGGATGCTCATGATGCGCACGGCGCGCCGCTCGCCGCCGGAGACGGCAGGCTCGCGCCCCTCTTCCGCCTGATGGCGCAGCCACACGACGAAACGGTGCAGCCCGCGGTAGCCCGTCTCCTCGAACTGCTGCGCGAGATCGAACAGCAGCATCAGGTTGCGCCGGCGCGCGTCGCCGTCCGCCATCGCGCAGCAGAGCGCCATGAGGTTCCGGTCGTCGTAAATGTGCCAGAGCAGCGCGCCCAGCTCCAGATCGGGCGCGAGACGGCGATAGTCGGACAGCGTGTCGAGAAAGGCACGGCAGTCCGCGCGCGTCTCCGCCGCGGCGGTGAGCGCGGTGTAAAAATCGTGCGCCTTGTCGCACGCGCGCACGGCGGCGAGATCGTCCGCCGTGAAGCCGAACAGCGGCGAGCGCAGCACCGCGATGAGCGGCACGTCCTGATGCGGATTGTCGATCACCGCGAGCAGGGAGAGCAGCACGGACACCTCCAGCGACTCAAAAAAGCCGCCGCCCTGCTCGGAGAACACGGGAATGCCATGCGCCGTCAGTGCCCGGCGGTACACGGGGCCGACCGCGTTCGCACTGCGCAGGAGGATGACGACGTCGCCCCAGTCCGCCGGACGGGTCACGCCGTGATCCGTCACCGGCGTGCCGGAATCCACAAGCGCCCGGATGCGCCGCGCGACGTAGTCCGCCTCCAGCGCGGCCTTTTCGGGCGCGGGGCCGTCCGCATCGTCCGGCAGCGCGAGCAGGCACAGCTCCGGCAGTTCGCCGCTGCCGGGGTAGTCCGCGCCGCACTTGAGCCGGGCGTTCTCGTCGTAGTCCAGCTCGCCCAATTCGGTTGACATGATGTTTTCGAATACGAGATTCGCAGCGTCAAGCACCTCGCGGCGGGAGCGGAAATTCTCCTGCAGCAGGATGCGGCGCGGCGCGCCGTCGGCCGCGTCCGAAGCGTCGGCGTATCGGTTATATTTGTCGAGGAAGATGCCGGGGTCGGCAAGGCGGAAGCGGTAGATGGACTGCTTCACGTCCCCGACGAAAAAGAGGTTTTGCCCGTTTTGCGACACGGCGTGGAAAATCAGCTCCTGCACCTCGCTCACGTCCTGATACTCATCGACCAGAATTTCCGTGTAGCGCTTGGAGATCTCACACGCGAGCGGCGTCGGATTGCCGTCGTCATCCGTGAGGAGCTGCGCCGCGAAGTGCTCCAGGTCGGAAAAGTCCACGAGTGCGCGGCGGCGCTTTTCGGCGGCGTAGCGCGCGCCGAACTCCAGCGTCAGCCGCAGCAGGCGCTCCATTGCGGGCGCGGTGGCGCGCAGGTCGGAAAGCACGGTTTCGGACGATTCCGCGTACTGCGTCCGCAGCTCCTCCACGGCCTTTTTGCACAGGTCGCGCCGCGCCTGAATCTGGTCTTTCAGATCCGGATCGGGCGGATTGCGGACGGATTTCAGGCGCAGGAACGCGACGGCTGCCAGCGCCTGCCGGGTTTCGTCCCAGCCCTGCAGGGCCGCGCGCGCGACGGCGCGCAGTCCGGCGGCGGACTCCGAAACGCTTTCGCCGTAGGCGGTCATGAGCCACTCGGCGCCGGGCTGCGCCATGCATTGCAGCAGCCGCTCCAGCTCGCCTGCCCAGTAGGCGGCGGTCTGGCGCGCCTGTGTGAGCAGCTCCTGCCCCCAGACGGTCTGGCCCGCATCGGTCACGCCCTCCAGGCGCAGCCGGTCGATCTGCGCCTGCGCCCAGCGGTCGGGCCGGGCGTGGCACTGCATTTTATCGTAGAGATTCAAAATGAGCGCGCTGAGCCGCGCGTCGTCCCGCCCGGCGCCGGCAGTGTCCGCCAGCAGGCGGAAGGCGGCGTCCCCGTCAATGGAGGCATAGGCGTGCTCCAGCAGCTTGTCGAGCGCTGTGGCCTTGAGCGCGTCGGTGCGCTCGGCGTCGGCCACCTTGAAGTCCGGCGCGAGCCCCACGGCGGCGCAGTTTTCGCGCAGGATGTCGCCGCAGAAGCTGTGAATGGTGCCGATCTGCGCGCGGGCGCACAGCGCGCTCTGGCGGCGCAGCCACCGGTTTTCCGGGTCGGCCGCGATGCGCGCGGAGATGCTGTCGAGAATGCGCGCGCGCAGCTCGGACGCGGCGGCGCGGGTATAGGTGATGATGAGGAACCGGTCGAGATCCACCGGCTGCTCTGCGCCGGTGAGCCAGACCATGAGCCGCTCTGTGAGCACGCGGGTTTTGCCGCTGCCCGCAGCGGCGGAGACGAGCACCGTGCTGCCGCGCGATTCGATGGCGCACTGCTGCGCCGGGGTAAAGTTCAGCTTTGGCTCAGCCATGGCTTTCTCCTCCTTCCAGCGCGTGCCACACCTTCGTGGCCGGGAGCTTTTCCAGCACGCGGTGGCGGTCGCCGTCCGCCCCCGGCGCAAAGTGACAGATGTCCAGATAGTCGCAGTAGGTGCAGGCGGTGTCCTGCTGGCTGCGGTAATAGGGGTCGGCGGTGATGCTGCCGCCGCGCAGCTCGCGCGCCAGCTCCAGCAGCGTCTGCTGGATGTGGCGGGAGAGCGCCCCGAGCTGCTCGGCGCTTGCAAGCGCGTCGCCCGCCGCCTCACCGCTGCGGTTGAACCTCACGGGGAGGTAGCGCTTGGCGTCGCCGTGCTCCATCGCGTTCAGCACGTCCGGATCGCTGAGGATGAGTCCCGACCGGCGCACCTGCGCGGCGCGCTTTTGCGCGATCTCCCCGTCGGAGAGGTCGCCCGGCGCGGACACCAGCACGTCCCGTGCGGGAACGTACAGCACCCCGGCAGGCACGATCTCGTGCCCGTAGCGCGCCTGCCCCGTGTGCTCGAGCGCGAAGAGGTACAGCAGCATCTGCAGCCCCATCCCGTACCACACGTCGGAGAGGGAAAATGCCTTTTTGCCCGTTTTGTAGTCGATCACGCGCAGATACAGCTTGCCGTCGTGCAGCCAGCCGTCCACGCGGTCGGCCACGCCGCTCATCGTGAGCGTCGTCTCCCCGTCGGAGAGCGTCACCGGCGCGATCGCGTCCGGGTCGGAGAAGTCCAGCTCGAAGTCGAGCGGCTGGAAATCGGACGCGCGCAGCTCCTGCGCCATGTCGGCGACGACCTGCTGCACGCTGCGGCTCAGCCGCCGGAACAGGTAGATGAAGCGCTGCGTCTTCTCCTGAAAATCGTTGAGTGTTTCGTGTATGTATTGCTGCACGTACCGGTCAGTGATCGCGCCGAGCCGTTCGTCCGTCACGGCGGCAAAGCCCCCGGCGGCGGTTACATCGTCCGCCACATGCTGCAGGATGAAGTGAAAGAAGGTGCCGATCTCCGGCGGCGAGAACGCCGCCGGCTGGCGCGCCTTGGCCTTCAGGCCGTATTGCAGGAAGTACGCATAGCGGCAGGACGCAAACCGGTCTGCCCGCGACGCCGAGAGGCGCAGCTTCTGCCCATACAGACGGTTTACCGACTCCGGCGAGAGACTGCCGCGCAGCAGCGTCGCGCTTTTTTGCAGGTACGCGAGCGTTTCGGGCTGCGTTTCGCGGAAATAGGCGTTGGCTGCTGCGGCGCGTGCATCCCCGGCGCCGTGGAGACAGCGCGCCGCCAGCTCTAGCGCGGGCGCGGGGGCGCTGCATTTCAGCGCAGCGGGATCGACGCCCTGCACCGGCGTGCCGAACAGCTGCGTAATGCGCGTCATGAGAAACGACGCTCGCACCGTCTCGCCCGCGCGGTCGAACGCGGGACAGACCACCGTCAGCGTGTCCGACGGGAGGGAGATGCAGCTTCCCACCAGACTGTATTCCCGCCAGAGATCGTCGTCGTGCCCGCCGCCGAGATCAAGATCCAGCTCCAGGAGCGCGCGCCGCTCGTCGGCGGAGAACACGCCGCCCGGCTCGCCCGCACGCGGGATCCGGTCGTCCGACGCGCCGAGCACGATGAGGTGGCGGACGCCGCGCCGCCGCATCCGGTCAAAGTCCCCGGCGGTGACGCGGTCGAGCGCCACGGGGATGGTGCCGATGTCGTAGCGCGAGAGCATCAGCAAAAACAGGCGCGAGAAGCCCTCTGCGTCCATCTCCGTGTCGCCGAGGATGGCTGCAAACTGCTCCAGCGAGCGCACAAGAATATCCCAGATCTGCTCGTATTCGGCGGCGAGCGCGGCGCGGCCGTCCGCGCGAAGCTGCTGCGCCAGCGTGTCCAGCCGCGCGGCAAGCTGCAGCGCTTCCAGAAAATCGGCCATCGCCATCGCCTGCCCGGCGGCGGTTGTGGCCTCGGACGCAGTGGCCTCCAGCGCCAGCAGCGGACGCACGGCCTCGCGCCGCAGGCGGTCAATCTCCGCAAGGCGGGCGTTCACCTCGTCGGTGTACGGCTCGCCGTAGCCGTCGGGGTGCTGCCGCCACGGCTCAGTGCGCGTCCACATCGTGCCGCGCACCGACCACAGCAGCGCGTAATTTTCCAGCAGGTCGGTTTCCGCCGCCGTCAGCCCCGCAAGGCCGGTGCGCAGGCAGGCGATCACATCGTCGCCGTCCCACCCGCCGGTGATGACGTCGTAGGCCGCGGCGATCAGCGCGGGCAGCGGCTTTTGCATCAGGTCGGTGCGCTGCGCAAAATACAGCGGCACGCCGTAGTGCGCGCACATGCGCTCCAGCGCGCTGCGGTAATCGTCAAACCCGCGCACAGCCACGGCAATGTCCCGCCAGCGGCAGCCAGTGTCGCGCACGAGTTCCAGCGCGTGCGCCGCCGCAAGCTCGCACTCTGCCGCCGCGCTGTCCGCCCGGAACAGGGAAATGGCGGGCGCGGGGTCGTCAAACGTCTGCGATGTATACGAAAAGAGCTGCTGCTCCAGAATGCGCAGCGGCTGCGCCTTGCCCACGTCGCGCGCGGGCAGGGCGGCGGCTTCGTGCACCACGCCCAGCTCCTGCGCCATGGCGAGCAGCGTGCGCGCTGTGCGCCGCTCCGCACCGAACACCTCGTTGCCGCCGTCGAGCGTGTCCAGCGTCAGGCACACGGTCACCTCTGCGCCGCACGCGAGCAGCGCGCGCAGCACCAGCAGCTCCTGCCGCGTAAAGTCCGAAAACCCGTCGAGGTAGACGTGGCTTCTGGAAACGGCGCTTTCCGCGATCTGCCCGGAAAGCCGGGTCAGCCGGTCGGAGGGGTCGGCGTGCCCGTTTGCAGCCACGGCATCGTACGCCGCGAGGATCAGCGCCAGGTCGGAGAGCTTTTCGCCCAGATACCCGCCGCACTGCGCGGCTGCCGTTTCGAGCGTCTCCGGCGTGACGCAGGCGGTCTTCAGCTCGTCCACCGTGCTCAGTAGCGTCTGCTGCATCTGCGCGCGGTTCGCTGCGCCGCCGAAGAGCTTCAGCCGCGGCGCAATCTGCGAGAGCGCCCGCGCCATGCACAGCAGTCGTCCGCCCTGATCGAGCAGCGGCGCGCGGCTGCCGCCCAGCTCGTCGGCAACATGGCGCGCAAGCCCCGTGAAGCTGAGCACCTCGGCATAGAGACTCACGCCGTCGCCGCAGACGCGGCACAGCTCCCGCTCGGCCTCGTGGCTGTATTGCTCCGGCACGAGCAGAATCTGCCCGCCCTGCCGGGCAGCCGCTGCCGCGCGAAGCTGCTCCATCAGCGCCGCCGTCTTGCCCGTGCCCGCGCGGCCGTAGAGGATGTGCAGCATGGTTTTGCCCCCTCCCTTTGAGAAGTCATATAAAAATTATTTTACCACACTGCCGCGCGGTGCGCAATTGAGACTGTAGGCAAACCCGCAAACCATGTACCGCTCTGCATCAAAAAAAGACCGCCCATGGGCGGTCTTTTTTTGATTATGCCGTTTCGCTGTCGCTGTCACGGCCTCGGAAAAGCAGCGAAATGCACCAGATGGCCGCAAGCGCGACCAGTGTGTAGATCACGCGGCTGACCGTCGCCGTCTGCCCGCCGCAGATCCATGCGACGAGGTCAAAACGGAACAGCCCGATGCTGCCCCAGTTGAGGCCGCCGATGATCGTAAGGATCAGGGCAATCCTGTCCATCACCATCATGAGTTCCATCTCCTTTGCTTCGGGTGGTTTCTCCGCTATCTTGCCCACTATGGCGGCGGTTATACATGCATGACGCTCTAAAATTTTCCAAACGACAAAACTAGTGCCGCTTCGACGCGCTTCGCTCTTTACAAGTCGGGGGAATTGCGGTATGCTCTGATCACAGCTTATCCAATTGGTCTTCCAATCTGTCCGGAGGACCCGGCTCATATCTTTATCCCACAACCCTGTTTGGCGGACTGCTCGCAGTCCGCCGCTTTTTTTTGGCGGCCCTCCTGATTTCGGCGGAATTCGCACAATATATCGTTTATTTTTGTGTTATACACCACAAGATATCGAACAGGAGGAGATACTATGCAATTTTTGAGCAGACATAGCCGCGCCACGCGCGGCACCATCGCCTATCTGCCGGTGGACGACATTCATTCCAGTGCCGTGCAGCCGCGCCAGAACTTCTCCCCGTCCCAGCTTGAGGAGCTGGCGGCCAGCATCGGCGAATACGGCGTTCTCAACCCGCTGACCGTGCGGCAGCGGACGGAAGGCTATGAGCTGGTTGCGGGCGAGCGGCGGCTGCGGGCGGCCAAGCTCGCGGGGCTGCTGGAGGTGCCATGCATCGTCATGGAGCTGAACATGGAGGAGGCGAGTCTCATCGCGCTGGTGGAGAATCTGCAGCGGCGCGATCTGGACTTCATCGAAGAGGCGCGGGGCATCGCGCAGCTCATCCGTCTGTTCGGCATGAGTCAGGAGGAGTGCGCGCGGCGCCTGGGCAAGTCGCAGTCTGCCGTGGCGAACAAGCTGCGCCTGCTGCGCCTGCCGGACGATGTTTTGCAGGGGCTGTGCAACGCGGGACTCACCGAGCGGCATGGCCGGGCGCTGCTGCGGCTGAACACGCCGCAGGAGCAGCGCGACGCGCTGGCGTACATCATCAGCCGCGATCTCACCGTCGCCGCGACGGACGCCTACGTCGAGCGGCTGCTGGAGGCGCAGGCGGCGCCCGACCCGGAAAAGCAAAAGACGTTCATTCTCAAGGACGTGCGCGTGTTTCTCAATACGCTCTCGCACAGCCTGGATATGATGAAGCAGGGCGGCATCGACGCCGGGATGCAGCGGCAGGAGACGGAAGATGCACTGATTCTCACCATTAATATCCCCAAAACGAAAAAGCAACAGCCCGTCACGGTGTGACGGGCTGCTGCGCATGACGTGACAGCGTGCGATATGTGCCAGTGGAAAGGCTTCCCCCGCCGGGGGGGAAGCTGTCGGCGGAGCCGGCTGATGAGGGGAATGCCGCACTGCGAAGCGGGATGCCCGCCACCTCATCCGTCACGCTTCGCGTGCCACCTTCCCCTGAGAGGGGAAGGCTTTGGGCGCGTTATGTCTCACACCCCCGCATCCCCCAGCCGCGAGCTTGACTTGCGGCTGGGAATAGGAAGAATGACAGTGCCGGTCAATCCCGTACCGCAAGCGGTACGGGACGACCTTTCAGTGTCATTCTGCCGTGGGATAATCCCGCCTGTGGCAGGTGAACAGAATGACCTGCCGGTGCTGCGCAATCTCGTGGAACAGCTCCAGCGCGCGGTGGGCGCGCATATCGTCGAAATTCACGAGTGTATCATCGAGCACGACGGGGCACGGCTCGCTTGATTCCAGCGCCAGCTCGCACATCGCCAGCCGCACGGAGAGATACAGCAAGTCCGCCGCCCCGGCGGAGAGATACGCCGTGTCGCGCGGCGTCAGGTCGCCGCTGCGCTTGGCCTTGGCGGAGAAATCCCTGGAGAGCGCCACGCCGTCGTAGCGCCCCTCGGTGAGAAAGTCGAGGTATTCCGCCGCCTTCTGCGCGAGCTGCGGCGAGAAACGGGACTGAATCTCCGCGTCTGCGTGCGACATGGCCTCGATCGCAAGCGCGATGGCGTCATACTGCGTCTCCAGCTCCGCGCGCTGCGCCCGGAGCGATTGCAGCTCGCTCTGGAGCGCCATGGGGTCGCCGGTTGCGAGCGCCGCGCCCGTGCGCTGCGCCTGCTGTGCGCGCAGGCGCTCGGCAAGCTGCTCCAGCGCACATTTTTGCCGGAAGAGCACCGCAGCTTCGCTGTCGCCATGCTCAAAATCCAGCTCCTGCAGCAGACGCTCGTGCGTCTCACACTGGTGCTCGCGCGCGTCCTCCAGCGCGTCGGCTGCGCGGCGCTCCGCCGCCATGGCGGCGCGGCACGCCTTGTAGGCCGCGCGGTGCACCTCCGCCTGATAGAAGATGCCGTCCTCGTCCTGCGCGCCGTAGCCCGCCAGCAGCGCCTGCCGCTGTGTGGCTGCGTCCGCCGCGCGGCGGTTCGTGCCCATGACGACGAACAGCAGCACCACGGCCAGCACTGCGAAGGCTGCCGCCGCGTAAAACAGCGGCTTGCTGACCAAAAAGCCCAGCACCACGCACAGTGCCGCGAGCAGAAGCGCGCCGGCCCACAAAAACGGACTGCGCGTATGCGCCGCCGTCTGGCCGAGCGCACCGGCGCGCTGCGCGTCGCGCTCCGCCTGCTGCGCGGCCTCGTCCGGCGAGAGTACGCCGAACTTCGTCTGCTCCAGCGCGGTGCGCTTCACCGCCGCATCGCGCCGGGCGGTCTCCAGCTCCTGCTCCAGCGTGTGCAGGCGCGTTTTCTCCGCGCCCATGCTGGAGAGCGCGTCGCGCCGCTGGCGTTTGCGCGCGTCGTTGATCTGGCCGGTCAGACGGTCGATCTCCTGCTGCGTTTCGTCCAGCTCCTGCGCGAGCAGCGCTTGCTCCTGCACGCCCGATTCGAGCGTGTGGAGCTTGCCCTCCACCTCGGCAATCTGGCCGTCCAGCGCCGGGATCGCGCCGTGCTGCCCGCTGCGCCGCTTGCGCTGCCACGCGCGCAGCTGCGCGTCCGCCTCCGTATAAGAGCTTTCCTCTTCGCCGGAGGTGACGATGGCGGAGATGCGTTTTTCCAGCTCCGGCGTCCCGGTCACGGCGACGCCGCCCTGACCGATGAACGCGCTGCGGCAGAACACGTCCGCCGACACGCCTGTGAGCTGCTCGCCCACGTCGGAGGCCGTCATGCCGGGCACAGGGATGTCCGTGCCGGTATAGACGGCGGAAAATTCGCGCATCGGCGCGTTCGGCGCCGCTGTCCAGCGGCGGAGCGTGATGCGCTTGCCGCCGTGCTCCAGCTCCAGCTCACCCTCCATGGGCGCGCCGCTCCACGGGGCGTATTTTGTTTTGTCCGGGAGCTGGCCGCCCTTGGCGCGCTGCGCCGTATCCACGCCATAGAGCATCGCGCGCAGAAACGCGCACCACGTGCTCTTGCCGCTCTCGTTCGGGGCATAGATGATGTTCAGCCCCTCGCCGAGCTTCAGCTCCTCGCCGGCGAGCGTGCCGAACGTGCCCTTCATCCGTCGAATGATCACAGCGCAAACACCTCCTCGTCATGATCGAGCGCCGCAAGCCCCCACCGCGCCGCCATGGTCACGCGCTCGCGCGCTGCGGGGGTCTCGGCGGCGTCATACTGCGCGCGCAGTTCGGACAAAAACAGCCCGCGCAGCGTGCCCTGGCCCGCTTTCGCCCAGATATCCTGCTTTAGCCGCGTCTCATCGCGCAGCTGCGCAGCGAACACGCGCCCCTCCAGCGCGGCGCGGATCGCGGCCAGGTTCGGCGCGCGCTCGCATTCGCCGGTGAGCACGATGCGGAAAATGTGCCGCTGCGCGCCCTCCGGCAGCGCGTCCAGCACCGCCTGCACGGCGTCGTCTCCGGCGGCGACGCGCAAAATCTCGTAGCGCCGCCCGCCGAGGGGCAGAAATTCTGCCCGCGCCTCGCCGGGCTGCACCTCGGCCAGCAGAACGCCCTTTTCGCCGGTCTCGTCAAAGCCGCGCCCCTCGGCGCAGCCCGGCCACGCATAGGTCGTGCGTCCGGCGCGGCGCGCGCCGCTGCACCGGTGCACGTGGCCGAGCGCGGCGTAGTCGAACCCGCTTGCGGCCAAATCCTCCTCCGCAATGGGGTTGTATGGCGAGGCGGGATTGCCCACCTCGCCGTGGACGCACAGCAGGTCGGTCACGCCCGGCCGCTTTTGGAGCGAAAACCCGTGCAGCAGGCCGGGGCAGCGGCTGTCCGTGAACGCCGCGCCCCAGACGCGCACGCGCAGCTCCGGCAGCTCGACGGCTTCGAGCTGCGGCGTGCGGAAGATATGTACGTTCTCGGGAAACGCGATGCGCGCGTATGGCGCGTGCGCAGAGTAAAAATCGTGGTTGCCGGGGGAGATGAACACCTGTGCCTTCGTCTGCGCGAAGGTCTCGGCGAGCAATTTCGCCGTTTCGGGATAGGCGCTGTCGCTGTCGAGCAGGTCGCCCGGCAGCAGGATAAGCTGCGCGCCGCACTGCTCCGCAAGCTGCGGCAGCGACCGCAGCAGACCGCGCTGCTCCCGCCGGCGCTGCGCCGCGAGCGCGCCGCCGAGCGCCTCAAACGGCGAATCCAGGTGCAGATCCGCCGCGTGGAGAATCCGCACCCCGCTCATCTCAGCCGCACAGCCTCCACGGATCTGCACTTGCCCGTTTCCGTGTCGATGTCAAAAATCGCGCCTTCCAGCTTGCAGGCGCCCATCGCCGCCTCGTACCGGCGCGGCGGGTCGCCCAGAAACTTGCCGATCGACTGCTCCGGCGCGATGCCCAGCACCGCCTGCGCGGGGCCGGTCATGCCGAGATCGGTGATGTAGCCCGTGCCCTCCGGCAGAACGTCCGCATCCGAGGTCTGCACGTGCGTATGCGTGCCCCACACGGCGCTCACGCGCCCGTCGAGATAATAGCCCATGGCGCGCTTTTCACTCGTGCCCTCGGCGTGCATATCCACAAGCACGATCTTTGCGTCCGCTTCCTCCAGAATGTCGTCCACGACGAGAAACGGATTGTCCGTGTTCGGGTCGAGCGTGAATTTGCCCAGCAGGTTGATGACGCACACGGGGCCAAGCTTCGTCTGAAACACGCCCCAGCCGCGCCCCGGACACTGCGGCGCGTAGTTCGCCGGGCGCAGGATGCGCCGCTTCTGGTCGAGATACGGCTGCAGCTCGTAGCGCGTCCACGTGTGGTTGCCGAGCGTGATCACGTCCGCCCCGGCGGCGAAGATCGCGTCCGCCTGCTTCGGCGTTACGCCGACCACGTTTGCGTTCTCCCCGTTGACGACCGTAAAATCAATGTGCTGCTCCTCTTTGTAGGCGCGCAGCCGCTGCGTCAAAAAGCCAAGTCCGGGCGCGCCGACCACGTCGCCGACTGCCAGAATCCGCATGCCCATAGCGATTCTCCTCTCGCTTTGAATTTCGGTTGAAAATTGGATCGCTGATAGTATACCACATTCTGCATATCCGAATCAAACCATAATATGTTTTCGTGCCCTGCGCATACTATAGACGGAATTTTTCCGAAATTACAGACAGGAGGATACCAGAATGAGTGGGAACCATATGAACCAGATGCAGTTTGCCAAGGGCATGGGCGTCGGCCTCGTCGTCGGCGCGACGGCGGGCATGGTCATGAAGCCGAAGAAAAAGTCCGGCAAAAAGGTCATTTCCGACGCGGTGAAGGCCGTGGGAGACATCACGGAAACCATTTGCGACACCATGGGATGGTAACGCTGCAAATTTTCACACAACTTTTTTGAAAAAGGCCTTGCATTTCCAGCGGAGCTATGCTAATATACTAAAGCACTTAAGCGCCGTTAGCTCAGCTGGATAGAGCGTCTGGCTACGGACCAGAAGGCCAGGGGTTCGAA
>JABLYK010000035.1 GCA_018265835.1 Oscillospiraceae bacterium
CGTTCTGGCTGGCGCAGGGGTGCGCGATGTCGCACTTGACGTTCCAGATGTTCTTGCAGCCCTCAACGTACTGGGAGCCGGGAACCTCGTCCGCGTACACGCTGATGCGGGCGCGGCGCTTCTGCTTGATGTCGAACAGCACGTCCAGATTCACGCCGTTGGGATCGTAAATGTAGCCCTTGGAGTCGGACATGGCGACGACCTTGCCGCCCAGCTCGTTGACCTTCTGCGCGCAGTACTGCGCCACGTTGCCGGAGCCGGAGACGACGACGGTCTTGCCCTCGTAGCTGTCGTTCTTCAGGTGCTTGAGCGCCTCTGCGCTGTAGTAGCAGACGCCGAAGCCGGTGGCCTGGGTGCGAGCCAGAGAGCCGCCGTAGGTCAGACCCTTGCCGGTGAGCACGCCGCCCTCGAAGCGGTCAACGATCTTCTTGTACTGGCCGTACATATAGCCGATCTCGCGCGCGCCGACGCCGATGTCGCCAGCCGGGGTATCGGTGAACTGACCGATGTGACGGTACAGCTCGGTGATGAAGCTCTGGCAGAAGCGCATGACTTCCGCGTCGGACTTGCCCTTCGGGTCAAAGTCGGAGCCGCCCTTGCCGCCGCCCATGGGGAGGGTGGTGAGGGAGTTCTTCAGAATCTGCTCGAAGCCGAGGAACTTGATGATGGACAGGTTGACGGAGGGATGGAAGCGCAGGCCGCCCTTGTAGGGGCCGATGGCGGAGTTGAACTGCACGCGGTAGCCACGGTTGACCTGAACCTTGCCATTGTCGTCCACCCAGGGAACGCGGAAGATGATGATACGCTCCGGCTCGACAAAGCGCTCGACCAGACCGTTGGCTTCCCATTCGGGGTGCTTATCGACGACGAGCTGCAGGCTCTCGAAAACCTCTTCAACGGCCTGCAGGAACTCAGGCTCGTGGCTGTGGTTCTTCTCTACGTCCGCGTATACACGCTTCAGGTAATCATTCTGAATCATTCTCTTACCTCTTTCATCAATTTCTTTACTCTTACCGGACGCCCTTTGCGTCCAGTTATCATATTACTACCAACATTTCCTGAATTCAATAGGGGAAATCCATAGAAAAGCGCTTTTTTTTCGTGCAAAACTACCATTTTTACACTTTACATCATAAAAGAATTCGACCTTTCGACGAAAATGTGACAAAAAATTGACATTTGAAGCGCGCCGCGGCGCGCCCGCCCAAAGATTTGGTTGACACGATATAGCCTACCGGATAGAATGGTTCGGGAACCGTCACATGTGTGAGAAAACGGCGCATATAGACTCCGAATATGTGTGCGGCAGCCAAATGGAATCCGGCACGGCGTACCGTGCATCATGATATTGATTGACAGGAGAAAACAAAACCATGAACCGAAAAGAACGAACGCTGCGCGCCCTCCAGGGGCTTCCTGTGGACCGGCCTCCCATGGCTTTCTGGCATCATTTTGTGGGGGCGGATATGGAGAAGGAGAATTTCGCTGCTTCTCATGTCCGTTTTTACCGCGAAACAGGGGAAGATTTTATCAAAATGATGTGCGACGGCTATGTGGCGCTTCCGGACCTGACCGTGCGGCAGCCCTCCGATTGGCGGCATATCCGCCTGCCGAAGCTGTCCGATCCCTTCGTTCAGGAGCAGATCGTCCACATCAAGCGGGTGCGGGAAGCCATTGCCGATGAGACGGCCGTGTTTTATAACATGTTCAACCCGGTGTCCACGCTGCGCAGCTCCACCAGCGACGAGCTGGTGTATGCGCATCTTCAGGAGCGAAGCCCCGAACTGCTTGCCGCGATCGACGCCGTGACCCAGTTTAAAATGGAGTTCGCCCAGAAGCTGGTCGAGGACGCGGGCGCGACCGGGCTTTTCCTCCCGATGCAAAACAACGACCTCCATTCGTTCACGGGCGACCACTACCGGGAGCTGCTTCGCCCCTATGACCTGAAGCTGATCGAGTATGCGAATACGCTGTCTCCTTATAATATTATTCACCTCTGCGGCTATTGGGGCGTCCGCAACGATCTGGACAACTGGAAGGACTTCCCCGGCGCCGCCATCCACTGGGACGTGCACACCGACTGCCTCCCTCTGGCGGAAGGCAGGGCGTTCTTCACCCAAAAGAAAGCGGTCATGGGCGGCTTCAACAACAAGGACGGCAGCCTGATCTACACCGGCGACCGGGAAGCGGTCATGGCCAAGACGGTGGACATCGTCAAAAAAGCCGGGCCGACGGGTCTTATCATCAGCTCGGACTGCTCGCTGCTGGAGACCATCGACCATCGCCGGGTCCACTGGGTCGCCGAAGCACTGGACACGCTCATTTCAGAGGAGCACATCTGAATATCCGGGCAGGCGCCGCCGCCCGATCCGCCTCCGGTGAGAGCTTCTCACCGGAGGCTTTTTTGCGCTGGTGACGCCCCGCGCGCAGCGGAAGGAACCAAAAGCTTGATAAAAAGTGGAGAATAAGGCTTGACAAAGTATCTGAATGCGTATAATATAGCGTTAAAATTATTCAAACGCATAATTTCGAAAGGAGGAAGCACGATGGAATTGCGTTTTCCGGAGCACCCGGATGTGGCGCTGGCGCTGCGCGGGGGCAGTCCGGTGCGCGCGCGGGCGCGGCAGCTTCGGTGCAGCGCGTGCGGCGCGCCGCTGGAGCCGTGGGAGGAGGCGTATCTGTGGAGCGCCGGAGGCCGGCGCGAGCCGGTCTGCGGCGACTGCTTCGATCTGCTGCTGGCCGCGCTGGATCGCCGGGAGCAGGCGCGTATGCTGGGGGTGGAGGTGCTGCAATAGGGGGATGCGGACAATTGGGCGTCAGCCTTTATGGACGCCGGTGCGTGCGTGTGAAATTTTCAAACCTGTGCTGGGCGGCACAGAGCACCTTTGAAGCGATTGGCTGATAGATCCAATTGATGAGATACGACGTTACAACAGACAGCAGTAGCATCCATGCAAGAACCAGGAGCGGATATTTTGCCGCAAACACGAGATCGGGAAACAGACCGAGATAGTAAATGAGCGGCGTATGGCCAATCCAGATCAGCGGCGTATAGGGAAGATCGCCGAGCCTGCAAAACAGATGCAGCATGACCATCGCCAGAATAGCTACGCCTTTTGCCATCTGATTCTCTTGCTTTGTCAGTTCCATTTTCGCACCCCATCAACAAGTTTCAAAACCAGAACAGATTTCCTGAGTTTGTCTTTTCTAATTTACTGAAAAATGGAACAAAAGTCAAGAAAAAGGTAAACCAGCCTTGTGAGACGTAAAATGCCTGAACGCAGGCGTTCAGGCATTGGATTTGGCGGTTTTGACGGAGGCGGTGAGCATTCGGCGCAGGGAGCCACAGGCAGTTTGCAGCGGTTGATAGCTGGATGCGGGAATATATCCAGTCTCAAAAAGTAATTCGAGCCAGTATTCTGCTTCGTAACACTCTTTGAGCGCGATTTGCAGCTTTGAAATGAAGTCGTTTTTGCTTTGGGCATACTGCGCTTCATGAATGTTGGCGCCGATAGAGGTTCCGGCGCGCAGAAGCTGATTTGTCAAAACGGATTCGTGCTTAGCCGCTTTTACTTTACGGCAAAGGATGATGATCTCCTTCGCAAATGCTTTGGAATGATCTCGCAAGGCGCTTTCTGCCATACTGCCCACCTTGAATCGGGTGAAATTGTGCGCTACGCGCACGGAGAAATAGTTTGCTAACGCAAAATGTGAAAGAATGACCCATGGTCATTGTGAAATTTTCCATTTACATGGAAAGTGAAATGAAATCCGTCCCTCGTTCTGAGAAGCAGAATTTCACTGCGAAGCAATTTCACGCCGCAAAGCGGCATTTCACCTGTCCAAAGGACGGATTTCACGAAAAAAAACACGCCGAAGCGTGTTTTTTCTGGTGGGGGAAGATGGATTCGAACCATCGAAGGCATTGCCAGCAGATTTACAGTCTGTCCCCTTTGGCCACTCGGGAATTCCCCCATATGAACTTGTGGTGTTGCTACGCTACATCTCTCGCGGCGCGACCCAACGAAGTGGTCGTGACGCGAAAAGGAAGACGGAAGGAGCGGATGTGGAGCTTTCGGCTCCAGCCGGAAGCGCAACGCAGCGAGTTTCGTCTGACGTGGAGCTGGTAGACGGACTCGAACCCCCGACCTGCTGATTACAAATCAGCTGCTCTACCAACTGAGCTATACCAGCACAACACCGGCCTAGATATAATAGCAAACCGCCCTTGGTTTGTCAACAAAAATTTTCAGTTTTTTAAAGGCCGTTGGGAGGCGGTCTTACGCCCTGCGGGGAGCAGAGAACCCTGCGGAGAGAGGAAACGGAGGAGAAACCATGAACTTAGAAGAACTTTCCAAACAATACCGGGACAGCGGCACCGCCTGCCGCGTGCGCGCCGAACAGCTCAAGCGCGAGCTGCGCACCGCGCGCCTGAACGAGCACGGCAAGCACGCGCTGCGCGTGCGCATCATGCATCTGGAGGACATGGCCGCAGCCACGCTCTCGACCGCGAATTTTCTCGCGCGCTACTACGACCGGACGCGGAGCTGACAGGGGTTTGCGTCGGCGCGGATCGTGTGGTATACTGTCGACATGAAACAGATTCACAGACAATGCAGACAAGGACTCGCCCTGCTGCTGGCGCTGGCGCTGTGCGTGGCGCTGTGCGGCTGCAGGCGCGAGGAGCCGGACCCGCACGCGGGCATGGTCGAGGTGTTCAACGGCGCGGCGAGCGACTGGATCACCCCGGAACCGGAAATCCCCGTGAGCGCGCTGACGCAGGCGGACTTCTCTCTGGACGGCGAAGTGGTGCGCTACGGCGGCACAAGCTACCGTGCGGCGCAGGGCGTGGACGTGTCGTACTATCAGGGCGAGATTGACTGGGCGGCGGTCGCAGCGTCGGGCGTGGAATTCGCCATGATCCGCGCGGGCTACCGCGGTTACACCGACGGCGGCATCACCGAGGACGAGCGCTTCCGGGAAAACGCGCAGGGCGCGCTGAACGCGGGGCTGCGCATCGGGCTGTACTTTTTCTCGCAGGCGGTCACGGTCGAGGAGGCCGAGGCCGAGGCGCGCTGGCTGCTGGACGCGGCGAAGGACTTCCAGATCACCCTGCCGCTGGTGTTCGACTGGGAGCCGATCGGCGGCGTGTCGGGCGAGATCCGCACAGCCGGCATGACCGGCGCGGAAACCACTGCGTGCGCCAGGGCGTTCTGCGAGATCATCGACGGGGCGGGCTATGAGCCGTGCATTTATTTTTCCCGCTGGCAGGGATATTATGATTACGACCTGTCGCAGCTCGCGGACTACACCTTCTGGGTCAGCGGCACAGGCGCGTGGGACGATTTCTACTACGCGCACACCTTCTGGCAATATACATTTACCGGTGCGGTAGACGGGATTCCCGCCGCAGTGGATCGGGACATCTGGTTCGTGCCGATTGTGCAATAGGAGAGACAGCATGAAAAAAACACTGATAAGCCTGTTATTGATTTTCAGCCTGCTGCTGACGCTTGCGCCGGGCGCGTCTGCCGCGTCGAACCGGGTGGAGGTGACCTCCGCCGCAATGATGGCGGAGCAGCTTGCGCAGCCGGCCGCGTCGCCGCACCGCCGCGCGCGCAGCGCAGCTGCGGCGCAGGCAGAGCCACCGGCGCACGTGCTGCTCTTTGCCGATGCGCTGCCCGACGACTGCGGCGCGCAGCGCGTGCTGCACTACGCGGCGTGGCGCGAGTTCGTGCTGGAATTCGCCTCGGAGGGCGCGGCGCGCAGCGCGTATGAGACGCTCACCGAAACCCATGGCATCACCGACTGCTGGCTGGACACGGCGCGCGACGGTGCGGAGGCTTTTGCAGAGACCGGCGCCTGCGTCTCCTGGGGCGGCGCGGTGATGGGGATGGACACGCTCAAGGCACAGGCCGGGCGCTACGTGCCGGAGGGGCGCCGCGTTACGGTCGCGGTGATCGACACCGGTGCGGATCTGACCATCCCGCAGCTGCGGGCGCGGACGGTTTCGCCGTCCAGCTATGACTTCGTGGGTGGCACGTCCGCCGTCACGGACATCACGACCGGCAGCTCCGCCGGCCACGGCACCAAGGTGGCGAGCCTGCTTACCGACCTGACGCCGGAGAACGTGGAGCTGATGATCCTGCGCGTCTTCAACGGGGAGACGGGCAAGGCGCAGAGCACCACGGTGCTCACGGCGCTGCAGTACGCGCTGGAGGCGGGGGCGGACGTGGTCAACCTGAGCCTTGGCTGGAAGAACGCGGACGCCAAATACACGTTTCTGAATGCCGCGCTGGACAAAGCGCACCGCGCGGGCGTACCGGTGATCTGCGCGGCGGGCAACGACAAGGTCGATGTGCGAACCGTCTACCCCGCGAATTACAGCACGACCATCGCCGTTTCAGCGTTTGACCAGAGCGGGAGCTTTGCCGGCTCCTACTCCAACTTTGGGCCGGGCGTCGATTTCTCCGCACCGGGTACGGCCATTCGAACCGCCGCGCCCGGCGGCGGAACCGCCACGAGCAGCGGAACCTCGCTCGCCGCGCCGCACATCACGGCGGCGGTGGCAGATATTCTGCTGGCCGAGCCGGGCGCTTCGGCCTCGCAGGTGTACCAGACGCTGCGGACGTATTCCAGCGATCTCGGCATTGCGGGGAAAGACAACCATTTCGGATGGGGCTGCCCGGTGATGACGACGTATTTCCACGACGTGCTCTGCCCGGAGCTGATGTTCACGGATATGGTGGCGTTCACCGACTGGTCGCACGAGGGACTGGACTATTGCCTGGAGCACGGCCTGGTGCAGGGTCTGCCGGGCGCGATTCTGGATCCCGGCGGCACGACGACGCGCGCGCAGTTCGTCACGATACTGTGGCGTCTGGCGGGCGAGCCGGCGCCGCACCGCGCGGCGGGCTTCACCGATCTGACGCAGGACTGGTACCGCGACGCGGTTGCGTGGGCGGTGGAAGCCGGCGTGACGAACGGCATGTCGGAGACGGCGTTCGACCCGAACGGCGTGGTCACGCGCGAGCAGGTGGCGACGTTCCTGTACCGCTATGCGCACGTCACAGCGGCGGCGGACGAGGCGGTGCTGGAGCAGTTCCCGGATGCGGCGGAGGTCTTTGCCTACGCGCGCACGGCGCTCGCGTGGGCGTGCACGGTGGGGCTGATTCAGGGCGTCGCCTCGGATGCGGGTGTGTATCTGCAGCCGAAGGGCAGCGCCACGCGCGCGCAGGTCGCAACGCTGCTGATGCGCTTTGCTCAGAAATAGCCTGCTCCTGCTCAGAAATAGCTTGCTCCATTCCGTTTCCGGCCAAGGCCGAAAACTCCATTTCCGCGCCCGATTTCTTCGCTGTTTCGTAGCGCACCCGCTTCGCTGGGCTGCGCTGCGAGGATGCGGGGCGAGTAAAGAAGCCGGAGCTCTGCTGCGCGGCAATTCACCTTGTCCGCGCCCGATTTCTTCGCTGCGAGGATGCGGGGCGAGCAGGATTATGGATTATGAATTTTTGGAAAAGGATGGTGACAATCCAATGAACCGGGAACGGCTGCGCCGCTGGCGGAAAACGCTGCTGAGCGACTTCTCCTGGAAGCGTCTGGGGCTGATTCTGCTGGGGACGGCCATCGCGTCCTTTGGCATTTACAACATCCATCAGCAAACGAACATCACCGAGGGCGGCGTGCTGGGCATGCTGCTGCTTCTGAACCACTGGTTCGGTATCTCTCCCGCGATCCTCTCGCCCGTTCTGGACCTTGCCTGCTACGCGCTCGCGCTGCGGTATCTGGGCGGCGCGTTTTTGAAGTGGTCGCTCGTGTCCACGGTCAGTCTTGCGGGCTTTTTCAAGCTGTGGGAGCAGTTCCCGCGCGTGCTGCCGGATCTGTCGGCCTGGCCGCTGGCGGCGGCCGTGCTGGGCGGATTGTTCGTCGGCGTGGGCGTGGGGCTCGTGGTGCGGCAGGGCGGCTCCAGCGGCGGCGACGATGCGCTGGCGCTGACCATCGCGCACGTCACGCACTGGCGCATCTCGCGCGCGTATCTCGTCACGGACCTCACCGTGCTTGCGCTCTCGCTGAGCTACATCCCGGTGCGGCGCATCGTCTATTCGCTCGTGACGGTGACGGTGTCGTCGCTGGTGATCGAGCTGGTGCAGACTGCCGGCCGGAGGAAGAACCCGGACGGGGAGGCCGAGTCTGTCAAAAAAGCAAAGCTTTTTTGACAGAGGGGAAAGCGGCCTGCGGCAGCGCACGCGCCGTCCGCCAAAGGCGGACAGCTCGCACGTTTGCAGGCCGAGCAGTATTTTCTCCGCCGCACATGTCGCCGGAGAAAATGATTGAATTTTCTTTCGCCGCTCCGGCGGCGAAACTCTACGAGGTTTTTTGACAAGCTGGGCTCCCCACGGAGGGGGAAGCCTTGGGGTGGGTGCGTATCGCACTGCATCAGTTTTTGGATTTCACTTGAATCACAACAGCCGGAGGGCGCAGAGCTTTTGAAGATTCTGCACGTGTCACACTTGGACGACTGGAGGTCACGATGAAACACAAGAAGCTGATTCGCATCTGCGCCGTTGTGCTCGTTCTCGCAATTGTGGGTACCGTCTGGTGGTTTACGCCGCGCAAGGTGTTTCCGGACAATCTTGAAGTCGCGTCCATCCGTGTGTTCAGCGGCAACACCGGGGAGCTATGGGAATTGGACGCGGCCACGCCGGAGGGCGCGGAGCTTTTGCAGCTCCTGCGCGCGTCCACCTTGACAAACCGCTCATTCGACCAACTGGGAGACGGGTTCTGTTACATCCTCGAGCTGCATAACGCGAACGGACGGCGTCTGCGGAGCTACACCTTCAATGGTCAGGATTATTTTCACACCGGGTTATTCGGCTATCGCCTGAATGAGCCGGAGAAGGGTACGCTGGAAACGGTTTTGAACACTTGGCAGGCCAGCACCATCGAAAACACAATCCCGTGATGCACAGTCCAATTGAACAATGGGTCACAACAGCCGGAGGGCGCGTTCCATTTGGAACGCGCCCTCCGGCTGTTCGTTTCGCTTATTCCTCCGGGGCGTCGTCTTTCGGGACTTCTTCAAACTCGACCTCGATGCCCTGCTCCTTCATCGCGGCGCGCAGCTCGTCGATCTGGCGCTCGGCCTCGGCGATGCGCTCGTTGGCCTGCGTGATTTCGTCGCAAAGCTGCGCCATGAAGGCGTCGGCATAGTCGCGGTACTGCTCGTAATAGAGCTTGCCGATCTCGGCGTAGGCCTTCTGAATGTTTTCCAGCTCGGCGTTGGCCTCAACGGTGAGCTTCGCCATCTTTCCGGCGTATTTTGCGCGCTCGCTCACGGCGTCCACCGCGTCCGAGACCTTGTCCATCAGCTTGTTTTTAAAATCCTGATAATTGAAAGTTGCCATTGTATGTTCCTCCTTTGCGGATGATTGTATGGCGAATCAAAAAAGGAAAGACCGGTGTGCCGCCGATCTGGCGCACAGTGGTCTTTCCGGCTCTTGCGTTTGTTATTTCGTTTTTGCGAACGGGACTTTGACAACGACCTGCGCATCGTCCGCCCACTCGATTAGGGTGTTCAGAGCGATGGTGTGCTCGTCCAACGTTTCTTTCATGTCGGCGATGTCGGCCTTCATTTCGGCCTGCTCCTGTTTGATTCCGGCGATATCGGCCTTCATTTCGGCCTGCTCCTGCTTGATTCCGGCGATGTCGGCCTTCATGTCGGCGATGTCGGCCTTCATTTCGGATAGCAGCGCAAGGATTTTATCTTCATTGTTCATACGACTCACCTCATAGTTCAATTATACGATGGGGCACAGCGAATTGTCAAGCGCCGGACGCTGGAGTTTCCGGGTGGTCGGATGAGGCGGCCTCCGCTTCGGCGAGCGCCGCGCGGCGGACGTACAGCTCCGGCTGCTGCTTGCGGCGCAGCAGCACCACGAGCAGCACAATGGCCACGATCGCTGACAGCGCGGCCAGAAGCTGCGAGACCCGGATTGCGGTGCCGGGGATGTACAGGCTGTCGGTGCGCAGCCCCTCGATCATGGCGCGGCCAATCCCATACCATGCGACGTAGAGCAGCGTAATCTCGCCGTCAAATTTGCGTTCGTGCTTTTGATAGTAACAGTGCAGGAACAGAAAGCCGGCGAAATTCCACAGGCTCTCGTACAAAAACGTCGGGTGGACGTAAAGGGTCGCTTTGCCCGGCGCGGTCAGCCCCATGCGGCAGAAGACGGTTGTCTCCCGGCCAAAGGCCTCACGGTTGATGAAGTTGCCCCAGCGCCCGATGCACTGGCCGATGAGCAGGCCGTACATGGCGATGTCGCCCAGCGCGCCGACCGGGATGCACTTTTTGCGGCTCCAGATGAGCGCCAGCAGCACGCCCGCGATGATGCCGCCGTAGATGGCCAGGCCGCCTTCCCAGATCTTGAAGATGTCCGCCGGGCGGGCGAGATAGTCCGGGAGGTTGAACAGCACGTAGTACAGCCGCGCGCCGATGATCGCCGTCGGGATCAGCCAGAGGACGTAGTCAAACAGATCGTCGCTGGAGATGCCGACAAACGCCTTGCTGCGGCGGGCGCAGTAGAGGATGCCGAGGATGAAGCCGAGCGCGATGATCGCGCCGTACCAGTAGAAGGTGTGGCCGAAGAGCTGGAACGACGCCGGGGGATTGATGGAAAAGTTGCCGAACATGGGGAAGCTGATGCTCGCTTCCCGCAGCATAGTTTGCATAGAAACGTCTCCTTTCAGAAGACTCGTTTGGCAAACGCTTTGCTGGTTTGCCAAACGAAAGGGATTGCAGCCTGCTGCAGCGCACGCGCAAAGCGCGCACGTTTGCAGGCTGAGCAGTGTTTTTTTCGCCGCGCATGTCGCCGGAAAAAACAGATTGGATTTTCTTTCGCCGCTTCCGAGCGGCGAAACTCTGCGAGGCGATTTGCACGCACCCCCGTCTCCTCGCAGCGCAACCCAACGTAGTGGTTGCGCTGCGAAATAGCGAAGAATGACAGTGCCGGTCGATGCAGCGGCGCTTGCGCCGTCGTATCTCCTCCGGAATCCAGCGTAGCGATTCCGGAGGAAAAGGAAGAATGAAGAAGCGGATACGGAATTTTCGCGTTTACGCGGAAATGGAGTGCAGCGCGTTCATTCTGACGTTGGGTCGATGACCGACAGGGCGATGCGGTCGGGGGCGAGCGCTTCCGTGACGAAGGCGGCGCACTCCGCCGGCGTGATCTCGCCGAGCAGCCCGAACAGCTCAAACAGCGGGTAATCGCCGAACACGCTGTCCACCAGATCGACGCACAGCCCCTCGAACCGGTCGAGACTGCGCAGCCAGCCGCCGTAGGCGGCGCGGCGGGTGCGCTCGAACGCGGCGGGGTCGAAGCCCTGCTTGCGCACCTGCGCGACCGCCTCGTTCAGCCGCGCGAGCACCCGCTCGGGATCGCGGCTCTCGCCGCCGGCGAGGAGGGTGGCGACCCCGGCGGAATAATCGAGATCCGCGCCGAAGTCCTCGGCCAGCAGCCCGTCGCGGTAGAGATCATTGTAAAACGCGGAGGCGCGCCCGGTGAGCGCGCGCAGCGCCAGCTCCCCCACGAGCTTCTGCCGCAGCAGCGGCAGGCCCTGCGGCGCGCGCTGCACCTTTGCGCCCAGCAGAAACTGCGGCGCGGACACCTCCATCGCCACGCGGTGCTGCGCGGCGCACGGCAGAAGGTTCTCCGCCGCGCCGTAGTCGATCTCCGGCACGCTTCCGGGCGCGTCCGGCAGCATTTCACGCGCGATTTCCTCCACACGATCGGGGGAGATCGGGCATACGACGCACAGCGCCATGTTCGACGGATTGTAAAACACCTTGTGGCAGGCGTAGAGCGTCTCGTCCGTGATTTCGGCGATGCTCTCCACCGTGCCTGCGACGGATTCGCGGACGGGGTTGTGCGCGTACAGGCACTGCATCAGGTTCACGTACACGGCGTAGTCCGGGTCGTCCTCGCCCATGCGGATTTCCTGCCCGATGATGCCCTGCTCCTTTTCCACGCTCTCCGGCGTGAAGTACGGCGTTGTGACGAAGCGCAGCAGCGTGCGGAGGTTTTCCTCAAAGTCCTGCGTGCACTCAAAATAGTAGGCGGTGATGTCGCTGGAGGTGAAGGCGTTCGGCTCCGCGCCGTTCGCGGAGAGCGCCGTGAGCGCATCGTCGCCGTCCGGCATGTCGAACATCTTGTGCTCCAGAAAATGCGCCACGCCCGCCGGGGTGTCGATCCACGCGCCGTCGAGACGGAAGCGGCGGTCGCCGCCGCCGTAGTTCGTGGCGAACATGGCAAAGCTGCGGTTATACTCCGGCTTGCACAGCACGCGCAGGCGCAGCCCGTTCGGCAGCGTCGCGCCATAGAGCATCTCGCCGATGCGGGGATACTGTTTATTCTCCATCGTCATCCTCCGTTCCCTTGAGGAAATACACGCTGTCGCACACGACGCTCCTGGCGATTTCCACCACGTCCTCGCGCGTGACGGCCTCGGTCAGCGCGGCCAGCTCCATGGGGTCAAAGTCCAGCCCCTGCAGGTTCTGCTGCAGCCAGTAGCCCTCCAGCGCGGCGGGCGTGTCCATGATGGCGCGCAGGTCGGAGGCGAGGCACTTTTTCGCCGCGGTGAGGTCGCCGTCCGTAAAGTCGCCGGCGCGCACAGCGTCGAGCTGGACGTTGATTTCCGCGAGCGCTTTGTCGTAGTTTTCCACCTCGATGCCGCTCGACACGAGCATCAGCCCCTTCATGAGGTCGAGCCGGGAGCTGGCGTAGTAGCACAGCGAGAGCTTCTCGCGCACGTTCAAAAAGAGCTTGGACGTGACGCAGCCGCCGAAGAGCGCGTTGAACACGCGCAGCGCGGCCAGATCGGGGTCTTCCATGCATTCGCCCAGCCGGTAGCCGATGGCGAGCTTGCCCTGCGTGACGGCCATCTCCTCCGTGAAGAAGCGGATGCCCTCCTCCACGGCGTTCATGCGGATGTCGGTGCCGATGTCGTAGTCGATCTCGCCGCGCGGCATGGCGGCGAGCGCATCGGCGAGCGTGCGCGCAACCTCGGCCGCCGGGAGCGAGCCGCAGTAGAACACCTCCACCGGGCTGGATGCGAGCAGCTCGTGATAGTGGCGCGTCAGCTTCTGGTAGTGGATGGACTCTGCCATGTCCTCGTCGCCGAGACGGGGCACGCAGTAGTCCTCATAGCAGCACATCAGCTCGGTGAGCCGCTGGGTGGCATAGCTGCGCTTGTCGTTGATGCGGCCGCGGATCTTGTCGAGCAGCTTCTCCTTTTCGCTGCGGACGTAGTTCTGCCGCAGCAGGCCGCCGCGCGTGTTCGGCGCGAGGAGCATACCGCTCACGTCCTCGGCCAGCCGCGGGAGGATCGGCGCGCCGGCGGCGCGGTCGTCCGCGAACGTGGAGTAAAAGCCCACGCACTGGATCTCGCCCAGCTTGCGCACGACGGGCGTGATCGTCGCGCCGTAGAGACTGTCCAGCTCGCCGGCGGCGGTCTCCAGATCGGGCAGGCGGGTGCTGCCCCGGCGCAGCACGAACGGGAGCACGGCGTTCATCGCGGCGCGCTCGCGCGTGAGCTGCGTGAGCAGCGTGACGCTCAGGCAGCCGGTTTTGAATTTGTCCGTGTGCAGGGCGGTCAGCCACACGCCCGGCAGGATCTCGGTACGGGTTCGTTGCATATGGGAAGCTCCTTTCGGGAGGCTCGTTTGGCAAACGCTTCGCTGGTTTGCCAAACGAAAGGGATTGCAGCCTGCTGCAGCGCACGCGCAAAGCGCGCACGTTTGCAGGCTGAGCAGTGTTTTTTTCGCCGCGCATGTCGCCGGAAAAAACGATTGGAATTTCTTTCGCCGCTTCCGAGCGGCGAAACTCTGCGAGGCTTTAGACCATACTTCAAAATAATAATTTAGTATACCATAGAACTGTGGATTTTGAAAACGTTATTTGCGATTTTTCCTGACGCCGCCGCCCGTATAGGGCTTGCCGTCCACGGTGACGCCGCCGCGCGTGATCGCAATCGTGTGCTGCAGGCCCGCGCCGTCGCGCCAGTGGACGGTGCAGCCGTTCCACGCGCTGGGCAGCTTCGGTTCCGGATAGAGCACGCCGCCGCGCAGCTTCAGACCGAGCAGATCCTCCGTCACCACGCGCAGGAACCAGCCGGACGAGCCGGTGTACCACGTCCAGCCCGCCTGCTCGGCGGCATCCCCGGCGCACACGTCGGCGGCGAGCACGAACGGCTCGGCCTCGTACCGCTCCGGATCGTGCGCCTGCGGCAGCACGGCCTGCAAGATCGCATAGCCGTCGTCCGTGCGTCCCTCGCGCAGCAGCGCCATGGCGAGCCAGAGCGCGCCGTGCGTATACTGCCCGCCGTTTTCCCGGAAGCCGGGGCCGTAGCTGCGGACATAGCCGGGGTCGGGTTTCACCCGCGTAAACGGCGGGTCGAACAGCTTTACGAGATTGTGCTCCCGGTCAAAGAGCGCATCCAGCGCGCTCGTGAGCGCCTGCTGTTTGCGTTCGCTCGACGCTTCCGGGCAAAGCGCGGCGAAGCTCTGGGCGATGGAGTCGATGCGGCATTCCGCGCTCCCGGCGCTGCCGAGGGGGGTGCCGTCGTCAAAATACCCGCGCAGATACCACGCGCCGTCCCACGCGCTGTCGGCCGCGCGGCCGGTTTTCTGCGCAGCGGCGCGCAGGGATGCGGCGTTTTCGTGGTCGCCGAGGCGGTCGAGCAGGTCTGCGAAGCGGTGCGCTGTGTGGGAGAAAAACCACGTGAGCCACACGCTTTCGCCGTCGCCGTTTTCGCCGACGCGGTTCAGCCCGTCGTTCCAGTCGCCGCTGCCGATGTGCAGCAGCCCGTGCGCGCCCGTGCCGCGCCGCAGCACCGCCGCAAGCGCGCGCAGGCAGTGGTCGAGCACCGTGCCGTCCTCCGGCGCGGTTTGGAGCGCGTCGTAGCGCTCGCGCTCGCAGTCGGAGAGCGCTTCGGCGAGCAGGTACGGCGCCTTCTCGCGGCAGAGCGCGCGGTCCCCCGTCTTTTCCACGTATTCGCACACCGCCCACGGCAGCCACAGCAGATCGTCCGAAATGCGGGTGCGCACGCCGTGCTCCGCGCCCGCGCCGCTGTGCCACCAGTGGCACACGTCGCCCTGCGTGAACTGGTGCGCGCAGCAGAGCAGAATCTGTTCGCGTGCGGGGCCGGGGTCGAGCAGGATGAGATTCACCGCGTCCTGAAGCTGGTCGCGGAAGCCGAATGCGCCGCCGCTCTGGTATACGCTCGTGCGCGCGAGAATGCGGCAGGCGAGCGTCTGGTACGCCGCCCAGCCGGAGACGAAGCGCCCCATAGCGGTGTCCGGCAGCTCCGCGCGCAGCCGGTAGACAAACGCCCGCCAGCGGCTGCGCGTTTCCTCCAGCGCGTGCAGCGCCTCCGCCGGCTGCGTCAGGCGCAGCAGCGTCTCCCTCGGCGCGCAGCCGCACACCAGAACGGCCTTCCTGCGCAGCGTGAACTCCATGCTCATGCACGGCGCCAGCCCCGCGCCGGCGCGCTGGTCGGACTGCCCGCGCAGGAACGAGAACCGGTCGCACGTCCAGCCGGTGAGCGGCTCGGAGCACACGGCGGAAAAGGAAAATTGCGCGCCGGAGCGCGGGTTCACCGCCGTGAGCACGCCGTTTTCCCCGGCGGTGACGACGGTGCGCGCGTCGCGCTCGTCCCCGGCGAGGAGCAGCTCCGTGCTCCACGCGATCCCGGCGGCGTCCGCGCTGCATTCGAGCAGCAGCACGCGCGCGTCCGTGTCCCACGGCACGAAGCTCAGCACGCGGGTGCGCACGCCTTCCCATTCCTTCTCCCACACGGCATAGCCGAAGCCGTATTCCACGCGCGCCTCGCCCATGCCGTCGGCAAACAGGCTCGTGCGCCCGCCGCGCGAGAGCAGCTCCAGCGTCTCCGTGCCGCGCACGGCGTGCGGGTCGTTGCGCCAGCGGTTGATGCGCCCCTCGCGCGCGTTGAACGCCCACATGTGGCCAAGGCCGCTGTCCGCCGCGAGATAGCCGAAGCGCCCGTTTGTGAGCACGTGGCACCACGCGCGTCTGGGCAGCGTATGCGAGAGCTGGAACACGAACGCGCCGTCGTCGCGCCAGTGCCAGTCCATGCAGCCCTGCGGCAGGTCGCGCCGGTCGGGCGCGGCGAGCCGCGCCGGGAGCGTGCAGCGCGTCAGCTGATACTCCGGATGCTCCAGATCGAGCGTCACGGCGGCGCAGGCCTCGATGGCCGCCGCCTGCGACAGCTCCGCCAGATGCACGCCGCCCGCCGCGTGCAGCAGCGCCTCCCGGTCGAGCGCGCGCAGCGTGTCCGTCACAACGCGCGAGCCGCTGCGCTGATAGTCGCCGCCCTCCGCCGTGAGGAACACGAGGTCGCTGCGCAGGCCGCAGCTTTGCAGCAGCGCGTGGCGGCGGATGAGCGCGGCGGCGCCCGCGCGGTGCGCCGGTTTTGTGAGCGCGGCGCAGAGAATGGGCAGGTCGCCCGAAATGCCGAAGCGCCAGAGCGCGTCCTTTTTCAGCAGCGTGGGGTCGCCCACCTCCGGCGCGGCGGCGGGAAACACCAGCGGCGAGACGAGCGCCATCGCCGCCGCCACGTCGCCGCCGTCCATGCCGGCTTGCGCCGCGAAGCGCGCGGGCAGTGCGGCAAACGCGTCCGACGGCATCGTGAGCGTGCGCTGCGCGGCCTGAAACGCGGCCTCCTCCGTGCGCCCGACGCCGAGGGCGAAGCGCGCTTCAAACACCTCGTCCGGCGCGAGACGCACCGGGCACACGGCGTCGATGCGCGCGTCACTCAGCCAGCCCGGCACGGAATCGGGAAAGCGCAGCGCGCGGTCGCACGCGAGACACAGCCACACCTCCGGCGTGGACGCGCGCGCGAGCCTGCGCAGCAGCAGCGCGCCCCCGCGCGTCTTGGTCTGAAAGCCCATGCGGTAAAACGCCGGATGGTTACCATAATCCAGATACGGCGCGAGCACCGGCTCCAGCGTGAAGTGCAGCTCCCCGTCCGGAAGCCCGCCGGCGGCGGAGAGCGAAAGCGCGCGCAGCTCGCCGGTATCCTTGGCAGAAACCGCGAAATCACAGCGATATTTGAGATCGTCCTGCAGCCCGGCGAGCGTGGCGCTGCGCTCGGTAAACCGCCACTGGATGCGCGCGCCGTCGTCGCCGTCGGTCGGGAATAAGTTAACATAATATCCATCCCGCAGCAGCCGGAAGGCAGGGGCCTCGCCGGGGGTGCTGCGATCGCCCCGGCGGCAGATGCTCACGTCCTGCCAGCGGGCGAAGGTCTGCCCCGTCTCGGCGACGAGCAGGTGATACCCGCCGTTGGAGAGCAGGCAGCAGGCGGGGTGCGCGGCGTCCGTGCCCGCGCCGGTGCGGACATAGCCGTTTTCCGCCGGGCGCCTGGGCTTGTCGGGCACTTCGCGGCCGCGCCGCCGCAGCAGCACGCCGCCGATGGGCACGCGCTCCTCCAGCAGGCCGGTGTACGCGCGCATGGCGGGGTCGGCCATGAACCAGCGCTGCACGCGGCCACGGTCGAGACAGTTGCAGATGGCCGTGAGGCTCATGCCCAGGTGGTGCGCCATGACGCACTGGACAATCTCGCCGCTGCGGCCACGGCAGCGCGCCGGGGTGAAGTCGATCGCCTCGCGGAAGCCGTATGGCCCGCGCAGGCCGAGCGCGTCCAGCCGCCGGAGGTTGCGCACCGCGCCGCGCGGCTCCACGGCGAGGGCGAGAAAGCTGCTGTACGGCGAGACGACCAGTTCCTTGTCCATGCCACGGCGCAGCGCGAGCGCGGCCACGCCGTGCGCCTTGTAGCGATAGTTCAGCGCGGGGTCGAGCGCATAGTACGCGCTCTCCGAGATGCCCCACGGCTTGCCGGGCGGCACGCGGCGGCGCTGCGCATAGAGACAGAATTTCGCACTCTCCCACAGCAGCGATTCCTTCGCCAGCGGCAAAAACAGCTCCGGCATCAGGTATTCGAACATCGTGCCCGTCCACGACACCATGCCGCGGTAGTGATCCTTCTGCACCTGCGCGCGGCTGAGCCGCCGCCAGTGGCGGCGGTCCACGTCGCCCTTGGCGATGGCGACGTACCCGGTCAGGCGCGCTTCGCTCGAGAGCAGATCGTACCAGCCTGGCGACGGCTCGCCGGTGCGCGTGTCGATCCCGATGCGGAAGAGCCGGCGCGATTCGTCATAGAGCGGCGCGAAGTCCATCGCGTCGAGCAGGGCGCCGGCCCGCTGCGCCAGATCCTCGCGCCCCAGCTCCGCGAGCGCGCCGCGCACGGCGACGAGACTCGCCGCGAGGTTGCCGCTGTCCACCGTGGAGACATACGCCGGTCTGAGCGGCCTCAGCGTGCAGGTGTGATACCAGTTGTAAAAGTGCCCGTGCCACTTCGGGAGCTGCTCCATCGTGTCGAGCATCCGCTCGACGAGCGGGATGCCCCGGCCATGATCGACGCCGAGGTCGTGTGCGCACAGGGCGGACACGAGCGCGAGGCCGATGTTCGTCGGCGACGTGCGGTGCGCCGCGCCGACGGGCGGCTGCTCCTGCCAGTTGTCGGGCGGGAGGGCGTTGTCCTCCTCCGTGCAGAAGGCTTCAAAGTAGCCCCAGATCTCTTCCGCCGCGCGCTTGAGATATTCCCGGTCGCCGTTCGAAAGGGCGGGGCGGGGCCTGTTTTGGCGCGCGAGCGCCTTCGTGAGCGCGGGGGAGAGCACCCACACGACGCCCACGGTCTTGCCCGCGATGGACGGGGAACACACGACGGTCAGCAGCCCCAGCGCCATCGCCGGCCACATCGCGCCGACGTAGCCCCGGAGCGTGCCGCGCTTTTGCTGGTCGCTCTGCGCGGCGGTCTGCCACGCGAGCAGGTTCCGGTGCGACACCGCCATGCGCCAGAGCGCCTTGACGGTCGCGGATGCGCACACCCACGCCTCCCACGGCAGCAGCATCAGCCGCAGCACCGTCTGCACGAGCGCGCCCGCCGCGCCGTGGATGATCGTGCTGTGGTAGCGCACGCGGCGCTCCTGCTCCGGGCGCAGCGCGCTCTCGCCGAGCGAGAGCAGAAAGCGCGACAGCAGGCTCAGCAGCGCCGCCCACGCCGCCAGCTGCAGCCCCGGCCAGCGCAGCGTGAAGCCCAGAAACATCGCCAGAAACGTCGCCGGCGGCACGAGACTGCGCCGCAGGCTGTCGAACAGCTTCCACCGGTCGATGGGCGCAAAGTGCCGCCCGCGCCGGAACAGCCACGGGAGGTTCTGCCAGTCGCCGCGCGTCCAGCGCTCCATGCGCGTGTAGTAGCTCAGCGGCGACGCGGGGAACGAATCAGTCAGCTCCACATCGCCGAGATAGCCGCCGTGCAGGTACGCGCCCTCCAGCGCGTCGTGCGAGAGCACGCGGTTTTCCGGCACGGCGCGCTCACAGCACTGCAGCAGGGCCGCCGCGTCGAGAATGCCCTTGCCCGCGAAGCCGCCCCGGTCGAACAGATCCATGTACAGCTCGCCGCAGTGCGTGCCGTAGGGGTCGGTGCCGCCCTGCCCGGCGAACACGCGCGCAAAGTCCGACGCCGTGGCACTTTTCAGCTCCACGGCCATGCGCGGGTGCAGCAGCCCGTAGCCGCGCGTGACCGCGCCGCGCTGCGCGTCCACCACCGGGCGGTTGAGCGGGTGGAGCATCGCGCCGATCAGCTCGCGCGCCGTTCCGGGGGAGAGGGTCGTGTCGCTGTCGAGCGTGAGGATGTAGCGCGTGCCGGTGAGCGCGGCGGCATCCCCGGCGGCGCAGAACAGATCCGTCTCCCGGTCGAGCAGCAGCCGCGCGAGCGCGAGCAGCGCGCCGCGCTTGCGCTCCCGGCCGCGCCAGACGCCGTCCGACTCGCTGTGCACGCGCTTGCGCGTCAGCAGGTAAAAGCCGCCGCCGTAGCGCGCGTTCAGCGCGTCGATGGCGGCAGCGCCCGCGTCGATGCAGGCCGCGTCGCCCCCGGCGGTCTCCGCGTCGCCCTCCGGCAGGTCGGCGAGAATGCCGAACAGCAGGTTTTCGCCCGCGTCGCGGTTGCCGAGACGGAATTCCTCCAGCCGCCGGGCGCTTTCCCGCGCGTCCTCCGGCTTCGTGAGCAGCGCGGAGATGACGCAGATCGTCTTCCCCTCGCGCGGCACGCCGCCGGCCAGCTCCATGCGCGGCACCTGCCGCGGCGGAACCACGTGCACCAGAATGTCGTCCAGCAGGTTTTTCACCAGCTCCGACACCGGAAGCAGCAGCAGCACCGCGCCCGACACGCTGCGCGTCACAAAGCCGCACAGCAGCGATAAAAACAGCGTCAGCAGCAGCACGGCGGCGATGTACCACCCGCCGTCCGGACGGCGGCGCGGCTGCCCCGGCGCATCGTAAAACAGCTGCCAGCCCACGTGCCGCGCTTCGCCCTCCGCGCCCGCCGCGCGGTCGAGCAGCGCCTGCGCCAGCTCGATCTCGTTGCGGCGGAGCTTTTTGGCAAGCTTCGTCACCGTGCGGCGGTAATGCGCGCGCGTGCGCTCGTCCATTTTGGGGTAGACCCCGGCGGGGTCGCGGGAGAAAATCTGCTCCACGCAGTCCACGCGCTCCAGCAGGGCGGAGAAGTCCATCGTGCCCAGCAGCCGCAGCGCGGAAAACAGCGCGCCCGCCGTCTCGCCGCCGTCGTCGGGCGCGCCGCCGTAGTATTCGACCAGCCGCCGGATCACAGCGGCCTTCAGCCCCGGAATCAGCAGCTCCAGCTCCGCGCGCACAAGCGGCAGCACGCGCTGGAAGCCCTCCAGATACGCCTCCATCGCCGCGAGGGACAGCCCGTCCGCGCCGCACGCGCGCACAAGCCCCGTGCAGCAGGCGGACAGGACCGTGGAGGCCTGTGCCTGCTGCTCCGGCGCGGCAGCCGCCGTCCGCAGCCGGTGCGCGCTCTGAAAATCGCCCAGCGCGGCGCGGCCCTCGCGCTCGGCGAGGTACCAGTTGTCCAGCAGCCATTCCGCCGCGCCGCTCTCGTCCGCGTCTGACTGCCGCGCGTGGGCGCGGCGCAGCGTGCGCAGCGCCGTCTCCAGCTGCGCGCCGTCGCGCTTTGCCCGCGCCGTGCCGGTCACAGTCAGGGCGCGCGCGTCCTGCTCGCCCTGCGCGCAAAGCGCGCCGCCGGCTGTTTCGTGTTCCTGTTTTCCGCTCCGCATGGTGGCAATTCCTCCGGAAATTTCTGAATTTTTGTGCTTCCGGAATTTTTCCCAATTAGAGGGCGGAATATACAGCGTCAGAGCGGGCGCGCCGCGTTTCGCTTTCGCTTCCCCGTTCTTCCTGATCCAAACGCAAGTCAAGCTTGCGACTGGGCTTTGGGCGCACTGCGTGATACGCACCCAGCCAAGGCTCCCTTGTGTAAAGGGAGCTGTCAGCGAAGCTGACTGAGGGATTGTTTCCAAACGTCCCGAAGCTTTCTGCATGACAACCCCTCCGTCACGGCTTCGCCGTGCCACCTCCCCTTACACAGGGGAGGCTTTGGGCGCACTGCGTGTTACGCAACGCACAACACCTCATCCGTCAGCGTCAGGACGGAACAAGTCCGCACCCCGC
>JABLYK010000036.1 GCA_018265835.1 Oscillospiraceae bacterium
TGCGGAGCTTGCGAGGACGCGAGCGCGCCCGTTCTGACGCTGACTGATGAGGGGAACAAATCTCCCCGACCAAGCCCGCATCGCACGCTACAGAGAACAACATTATGTAAACCGCATACACGCCAAACGGCGCAAACAGATAGCCCCTTGTTTCATCCGTGAAACAAGGGGCTACCCTGCTGTGTTCGGTTCCATCACCGGAAACCTCCGTTCTGTGAATTGTCATCCGTCACTGTGGTGCGCGGGGGAGGTATACGAGAAAAGATTCCACACCGTACCCTCAGACCAACTCCGGCGTGTCAGGCCCTGCCTGCAGCCGGGAACCGCTGTACATCGGACCCACCTCCTGCGATCGGTTTGACCTTCTATTCTTAAAAACAGCGCCCTTTCGGGTCTGCTGCTCTCTTCCTCCTTGGCCTCATTATAGCGGAAAACGCCCAGCGCTGTCAATGGCCAAAACGACAAAAGATTGCCATTTTTCCTGTGCAAAATCACGAACTGCAAGAGACGAAGAACTGAAAAACATGCCGAAATGCACAGAAAACCACACGCTGTCGCTTATGCGGAGCGCAGTTCCGGCCAGTGCCGCGCGACGACGGGCGCGGCGATGAGCAGGCAGCCGAGCGCAATCGACGGCGGATTAACCACGAGCGCGGCGGCGGCGAAAACGAGATAGCTCACCACGCTGCGCTTCGCGTGCGGGTGGATGCGCACGACGGTGGACAGCAGCACATACGGCACGGCCAGCGCGAGCAGGGAGTAGTTCCACGGCAGCAGGCCGAGCAGCGCGCCGAACGACGTGGCGATGCCCTTGCCGCCGCGGCCGTGCAGCATGGGCGAGAACACGTGCCCCAGCACGGGCGCGGCCAGCACCGGCGAAAACCACAGCGACATGGTGTCCATCCGCTTTGCGGCGAGCCACACGGGGAGAAACCCCTTTGCCAGATCGCACAGCAGGCACAGGCTGCCCACCGGTTTGCCGGCGAGCTGCATGGCGTTGTGCGTGCCGGGGTTGCCGTCGTCCGACGCGGCGACGGTGTCCACGCCGCAAAGCTGCTTGGGCAGCAGCCAGCTATACAGCACGCTGCCGGACAAAAATCCGATCAGCGAATAAAACATGGCTTCCTTCATGCGTGCGTCAGCTCCAGTACGGCGCGGCAGATGTCGTCCGCCGCGTGGGGGTTGATGTGTGTGCGCTGGCAGCGGAACATTTCCGCCTGCGCGTCCGGGTTGTTTGCGAGCGTGACGGCGCGTGCGACCAGCTCGTCCGTGTCCCCGCCGGCGAGGGACATCCCCGTTTCGGAGAAGTAGCGCGCGTTTTCGGTCTCGCAGCCGGGGATGGGCTTCGTGTGGATGAGGGCGGTGTTTTTGGCGGCGGCCTCCGTGCTCGTCAGCCCGCCGGGCTTCGTGAACAGCAGGTCGCACGCGTCCATATACAGCGGCACCTGCGTGGTGAAGTCCAGCACGGTGGCCGTTTCCGGGCCATACCGCTCGCGCAGCCGGGCTTTCAGCGCCTGATTGCTGCCGCCGAGCAGGATTGGGTGCGCGTCCGGCGCCTGCCGCAGCACGCTGTCGGTCAGCTCCTCCAGATTGCCGTAGCCCATCGAGCCGGACATAATGAGGTAGTACGGCCTGTCCGGATCCAGCCCCAGCGCTTCGCGTGCCTGCAGCCGGTCGCCCCGGCCGCAGAATGCGTCGCGCACGGGGATACCCGTGTAGCGCAGCTTCTCCGCCGGGATGCCGCGCTCCAGATAGGTGCGGCCCGCTTCGCCCTGCGGCACGAAGTAATAGTCCAGCTCCGTCTCCTCCTCAAAGGGGATGCAGGTGTAGTCCGTGCCGATGAAGAACGTCGGCACGGTGAGACCGCGGTTGCGCCGCAGCCACGTGAGCGTCTCGGCGGGGTAGAGGTGCGTGGTGATCACGCCGTCGAAGCCGTTGTCCTCGATATATTCGTGCAGCGCGGCCGCGCCGCGCACGTTGCAGTAATAGATGACGAATTTGCGGTTGGGCGAGCTGAGGTGCTGCGCGATCTGGTACGCCTTGCCGAACAGCGGCGCGGCGTGCTGCGTGACGGAGATATACACTTTGGAAAAGCCGTCGTTGCAGATGCTCCGCACGAAGCGCGCGCCGTCCACGAAGTCGGCCTCTGCGCCGAGCTGCGTCAGCTTCTCCTGCAGCGCCTTGGCCGCCGAGTTATGTCCCTGTCCGCTGCTGCGGGAGAGAATGAGATATTTCACAGGCCGATTCTCCTTATCCGATCTGTTGTGTGTCCTTAGGATTTGCATCATACGCCCAGCTTAAAACGTAAGAATACGCGAATGATAGCCATGAGATGTTAAGAGTCTGTTAATTCTGGCGGAAAAGGGAACAGACAGGGAAAATTGGGCGAAAAAACAGACGCTCCGGCGTCAGAATGACAGCGCAAGGTCGATCCCGTACCGCTTGCGGCACGGGATCGACCGGCACTGTCATTCTTCCTTTCCCGGACGCAGGTCAAGCCTGCGTCCGGGAATGCGGGGGTGCGTTTTTCGTAGGGGCCGATGCGCTCCCAGAGCACTTTGTCGCCGCCGCCGGCGGCTCGGGCGCCGACATCGGCCCGCCGGTACGCGCTGCGATACGCAACGGGGACTTCGAATTTTTATGGTGTGCCGTCCTGTTCATGCAGATAGGCGCGCGCGTCCTTGAAGAAGCTGGCGACGATCAGCAGCACGATGATGCCAATTGGCAGCGCCGCGATGATGGACACCGATTGCAGGCTGTACATGGAGTTCTCTGCGAAAATCAGCGCGATGGGCAGCAGGATAAACATCACGGCCCAGAAGGTGCGGATGCGCTTGTCCGGCTCTTCGTCTACGGCGAGTGTTTTGTAGGAGTACGAAGAGATCACCATCGTGAGCGCATCAAACGTGGTGGAGTAGAACGCGATCATCGTGATCACGAGAAGCAGCAGTCCCAGCTCGGTCAACGGCAGCGTGTCGAAGATGCGCAGGATTGCCGTGGAATAGTCGCCGCCTGCGGCGAGATAGCCGGAGATATCCACACCGTGCTTCAGCTGCTGCGCCATGCCGTAGTTGCCAAGAACGATGAACGAGGTAAACGTGCCGGCCAGTCCCCAGCCGTAGCCGCCGAGCACCGTTTCGCGGACGGTTTTGCCTTTGCTGATTGTGCCGATGAAGAACGGCGTTGCGACGCACCATACCATCCAGTATGCCCAGTAGTAGATGGTCCAGTTCTGCGGGAACGAGGTTTCCCGCAGCGGATCCATCCATGTTGCCATGCCGACGAAATTCTGCACCAGATTGCCGAGGGCGGAGAAGCCGGTCTCCAGAATATAGCGAGCCTCGCCGCCGCCCAGCAGCACGTACAGCAGCAGCGCGAAAAACAGATAGGAGCAGTAGCCGGCGAGGCGGGAGATGCCCTTCATCCCGAACCAGACGGTCAGCGTGTATACCGCGGCGATCACAAGCAGGATGGCGATGGTAAGCCCCATACCGCCGCTCACGCCCAATACGCGGCTGAGCGCGGCGGACAGCAGCGGCGTCGCCAGCGAGAAGGTCGTCGCCGTACCGGCGAGCAACGCGAAAATGGCGATCAGGTCGATGATCTTGCCGCCTGCGTGGTCTACGTGATTTCCAAGGATGGGGCGGCACGCCTCCGAGAATTTCTGCTTTTCGCGGCCGCGCACATGCAGCATAAAGCCGAACGCGACGGCCAGAACAATGTAGAAGCTCCACGCAATCGGCCCCCAGTGGAACAGGGGGTAGGTTGACGCCCACTGCTGGATGCCGCCGAGCGCATCAATGTGCGATTCGTTGGCGTACAGCGCCCACTCGCAGAGGGAATAGAACAAAATGTCCGCCGCCATGGTGGAGGTAAAGATCATCATGCCCCAGCGGAACGGGGAATAGAGCGGCTTATCCGTTTTTCCCAGCCGGATGTTTCCGAAACGGGAAAACGCCAGATACATCGTGCAGGCAAAGATGCCTGTGCCGAGCAGCGCGTAATACAGCCCGCAGTCATCACCCAGAAAGCCGCGCACGGCGTTGAGCACGAGCGCGGACTGGCCGGGCAGCAGCATGAACAGCACACCCAACGCGACCACGCCGACGAGCGGGACGATCGTGGCCACCCAGTCGATCCGCCCTTTCAGAGATTGCTTTTGCTTCATGTTGTGACCCTCCCGTTATGTTCCAAGCCTGCTGTTCACGATGCGCGCGAACGTCTTTGCGCAGTGGTATTGGTACAGCGCGTAGTCTCCGAAGTCTACTCCGAGACTCTTTTTGTATTCGCACCAGTTGCTCCACAGCAGGCCGCCTGCTGCGATGTAGCAATAGATCTTGAGCCGCACGGACGGCGCGCATCCCTCCGTGAAGTAGAGGTCGATCAGCCGGTCAATGTGTACGCGGTCGTACATGGAATAGAGGCAAAACATTGCGATATCCACATGGGGATCCTGCATCCCGGCGTATTCCCAATCAATCAGGCGGATGTCCTCCCCGCGTCCGGAATCCGGCACGAACAGAAAATTGTCCGCCACGGCGTCGATGTGCGCCAGGATACAGCGCTTTGGCTGCGCGTCGATGTAGGCGCGCAGACCGAACACCTGCTCCTTCGTCTCGGCATAGTCGGGGTAAACCGAAGCGCGGCCGCCCCGCAGCGATTCATAAAATGCAATTTTTCCAAACAGGTCAAACGTGTGCGGCACGGTCAGCGCCAGATCGTGAAAGGCCCGCAGCTTCTGCATACAGCGCGTCGTGTCCGCTTCGCACAGGGGGTCGCATACACGCGCCCCCTCGAGAAACCGCGTAATCTTGCAGCCGCTGTCAGGATCAAAATAGACAATGTCGTCGCAGATGCCCTTCCCGTCGATGGCGCGGTACGCTGCTGCCTCCTGCGCGCGGTCAATCAGATGATCGGTGCCCGCGCCGGGGATGCGTATGATGAATTTTTCTCCGCGGCACAAAAACGAAAACGAGCAGTTCGTCATGCCTTTTTTCATTGCGGTGATTTCCGACAGTTCGCCGGCGCGGACGTTCATCGCCTCCGCAATCTGCAGCTTCAGCGCGCTGGTCGTTTCCGCAGCGCTTCGTGGAGAGCCGTTTGCCGAAATGTTCACAACATCACCAATTTGAGCGTTCATGTACACACCTTATTTCGAAATAAATGAACATGGCGCAATCGTAGCATATTCGACCGGAAATGTCAATTCCTTTCTGCGCCTGCGCAAAAAAACAGACGCTCCCGCAGGAGCGTCTGTTGGTGCGTGTACCCAAAACCTTCCCCTTGAGGGGAAGGTGGCCGCCCGAAGGGCGGTCGGATGAGGTGTCGTGCATTCCCCTCATCAGTTGCAACGTCAGAACGGGCGCGCTCGCGTCCTCGCAAGCTCCGCATCGCTCGCCCCCGTGTAAAACACGCGGTCTCGTTCGCTCTGCTGCTCGTCCTTTCAAATTCGAAACTCAGTTTCGAATTTGGTTATGGAGAGCCACCTCACCCCCCCGAGGGGAAGCCTTGGACGCGATACACACCGCACCCCCGCATCCACCAGACGCAAGCTTGACTTGCGGCTGGGAAAGGAAGAATGACAGTGCCGGTCAATCCCGCGCCGCAAGCGGCGCGGGATGACCTTGCACTGCCATTCTGACGTTATCCGACATCCTCGAACTGGCTGTTGTACAGCGCGGCGTAGAAGCCGCCCAGCGCCAGCAGCGCCTCGTGCGTGCCCTGCTCGACGATGTTGCCGTCGCGCATGACGAGAATGAGGTCGGCGTTGCGGATGGTGGAGAGCCGGTGGGCGATGACGAAGCTGGTGCGGCCGCGCATCAGCTCGTTCATGCCGTCCTGAATGAGCTGCTCGGTGCGGGTATCGACCGAGGACGTGGCCTCGTCGAGAATGAGCACCGGCGCATCGGCCAGCACGGCGCGGGCGATGGTGAGCAGCTGCTTCTGCCCCTGCGAGACGTTGGTGGCCTCTTCGTTCAGCTCCATCTGATAGCCGCCGGGCAGCGTGTGGATGAACGCGTCCGCGCGCGCGGCCTTCGCGGCGGCGATGACCTCCTCGTCGGTCGCGTCCGGGCGGCCATAGCGGATGTTCTCCAGAATCGTGCCCTTGAACAGCCACGTGTCCTGCAGCACCATCGCAAAGCAGCGGCGCAGGTCGCCGCGCGCGTACTCGCGCAGGTCGTGCCCGTCCACAAGGATGCTGCCGCCGTCCACGTCGTAAAACCGCATCAGGAGCTTGACCATTGTGGTCTTGCCTGCGCCGGTCGGGCCGACGATGGCGACCGTCTGCCCGGCCTTGACGTCGCAGCTCCAGTCGTGGATCACGGGGGCGCTGGGGTCGTAGCCGAAGCGCACGTGGCGGAACGACACGTCGCCGCGCACATGCTCCGTAGCGGCGGGGAGCGCGGGGTCTGCCGGCTCCTCGGCCTCCTCAAGGAACTGGAACACGCGCTCGGCTGCCGCGGTCATGGACTGCATCTGGTTGCTGACCTGCGCCAGCGCCGTGATCGGCTGTGTGAAGCTGGAGACGTAGCTGATGAACGCCTGAATGTCGCCGATCGTGATGCTGCCCTTGGCCGCGAGCGAGCAGCCCACGACGGCCACGAACACGTAGCCGAGCTTGCCGACGAAGTTCGTCAGCGGCTGCATGAGGCCGGAGAGAAACTGGCTCTTCCACGCGGTGGTGTACAGCCGCTGGTTGATCTCGTCGAACTCGTCGATGGTCGCCTGCTCGCGGTTGAACGCCCGCACGACGCTGTGGCCGCTGTAGGTTTCCTCGATCTTGCCGTTGATGGCGCCGAGGTTGCGCTGCTGCGCCTTGAAGTAGCGCTGGCTGTGCTTGACGACGACGCTGGTGATCAGCCCCGTCACCGGCAGGATGACGAGCGCGATCAGCGTGAGCAGCGGGCTGATGGACAGCATCATATACAGCACGCCGATGATGGTCGTCACGCTCGTGATGAGCTGCGTGAGCGACTGGTTCATGCCGGAGGACATGGTGTCCACGTCGTTCGTGATGCGCGAGAGTACGTCGCCGACGGAGCGTTTTTCAAAGTATTTCATCGGCATCCGGCCGATTTTTTCCGTGATCTCGCGGCGCAGGCAGTAGGAGAGCTTCTGCGTCACGGAGGACATGATCCAGCTCTCGCCGAAGGAGCAGAGCGAGCTGACCACGTAGATGATCAGCACCGAGAGCAGGATGTGCGCGATCTTCGTAAAGTCGATGCTGCCCGTGCCCGCGAGCTTGCGCTGCAGGCCTGCGGCCAGCTCGGTCGTGGCGGTCGAGAGAATTTTCGGCCCGATCACGCTGAACACCGTGCTTGCCATGGCAAAGAGCAGCACGGCGAGCACTGCGAAGCGGTATTTTCCGAGATAGGCGAGAAGCTTGCGCAGCGTGCCCTTGAAGTCTCTGGCTTTTTCCGGAGCCATTCCGGGTTTTCCATGCGGTCCCGGCATTGCTTACGCCTCCTCTCCGAGTTCGCGCGCGCTGAGCTGGCTGTGCGCGATCTCCCGATAGGTTTCGCACGTGCGCAGAAGCGTCTCGTGCGTGCCGATGCCGTCGATGCGCCCGTCGTTGAGCACGATGATCTGGTCGGCGTGCAGGATGGTGGAGATTCGCTGTGCGACGATGAGAATGGTCGCATCCTGCGTCTCCGCCGCGAGCGCGCGGCGCAGCGTGGCGTCCGTCTTGTAGTCCAGGGCGGAAAAGCTGTCGTCAAACAGGTAAATCTTCGGATGCTTGGCGATCGCCCGCGCGATCGACAGGCGCTGCTTCTGCCCGCCGGAGACGTTCATGCCGCCCTGTGCAATGGGCGTGAGGAAGTGCTGCGGCTTCGACCAGATGAAGTCCTCCACCTGCGCGGTCTCGGCCGCGCGGATCATGTCCGACTCAGACACGCCCGCGCCGCCGAACTGCAGGTTCGACATGATGTCGCCGGAAAAGAGCACGCCCTTTTGCGGCACATAGCCGAGCATGTCGCGCAGATCGGCCTGCCGCATCCGGCGCACGTCCACGCCGTCGATCAGAACGGCGCCCTCCGTCACGTCGTAAAAGCGCGGCACGAGATTCAGCAGCGTGCTCTTGCCGCAGCCGGTGGAGCCGATGATGGCCGTGGTCTGGCCGGGGCGGGCGGTGAAGTCGATGCCCTGGAGCACGTCGTCGTCCGCGCCGGGGTAGCGGAACGAGACGTTCCGGAACGTCACGACGCCCTTGCGCGGCAAATCGGTCACGGGGCTTTTCGGGTCGTGGATGCTGGGCCTGGTGCAGAGCACCTCGTCCAGCCGCTTGGCGGAGACCTCCGCACGCGGCAGGAAGATCGTGACCATGGTAATCATCATAAAGGCCATGATAATCTGCATCGTGTAGGTGGAAAACGCGATCATGTCGCCGATCTGCATGCTGCCGGCGTTGATGCCCTTGGCGCCGAACCATTCGATCAGCAGCGTCACGGCGTACATGGTAAAGGACATGATCGGGGACATGAACGCCATGGCGTGGTTGACGAAGAGCTGTGTTTTCATCAGCGCGGTGTTCACGCCGTCGAAGCGCGCTTCCTCGTGTTTTTCGCGGTGGAACGCGCGGATGACGGGCAGGCCGGTGAGGATCTCGCGGCTGACGCGGTTGACGTCGTCCACGCGCTCCTGCATCTGGCGGAACTTCGGCATCGTGATCTTCAGCAGAATGAGCACGAGCAGGATCATCGCCGCGACCTCGGCCACGACGATCCAGTCCAGCCCCGTGTCGGTCTGGCGCACCTTGACGATGCCGCCGATGCCGATGATCGGCGCGTACAGCACGATGCGCACCAGCATCAGGCACACCATCTGCACCTGCATCACGTCGTTCGTGCTGCGCGTGATGAGCGAGGCGGTGGAGAACTGGTCCATCTCCGCCGAGGAGTAGGACATGACCGAGCGGAACACCCGCTCGCGCATGTCGCGCCCGATGGCTGCGGAGATGCGGCTGCTGAGGAAGCTGATCGTGATCGCCACGGCGACCATCAGCAGCGTCAGCGCCAGCATCCGCCCGCCGACGGACCAGAGATAGGCGTTGCGAATGTGACCCAGATCCATGCCCATGACCTGATATTCCGTCTTCAGAAAGCCGATGGCGGCGGCGGTCACCACCGAGCCGGATACCGTGCCCATGGAGGCCATCGCCTCCTGCGCGCGGTCAAAAAGCTGCTGCTGCGTCATGGCGCCGCTCTCGATCGCAAGCCGCACCTCCGGCAGCGCGGTCGTGCCCTGCTCGGAGATGCGCAGGTACATGACCTCCGGCAGCGCGAACACGTCGCTCAGCCGCTCCAGATCGGCCTTGTCGCGCAGGGTGTACACCCCGTCGGCCAGATCGTAGGCGGTCACAGCCGTCTCGTAATCCTGCGGCGTCATGAACAGGCGCAGGTCGTCCATCGTGCTCTGCCGGATCTGCACAGGCGTTGCGTATTCGATGCCGCCGTTCTGGATGCCGACGTCCACGATATCGCTCGTGTAGGCGGGCAGCGACAGGTCGCAGAACGCCTGCACGACCAGCAGAATCAAAATCAGGAGCACGCCGGGGACGTGGCCCTTCAGATATTTCACAATTCGCAAATCGAATCCCCCTTTCCCTCGCGGTGCAGCTGCTCCGCGATCTCGTCCATCCGGCGCGACAGGCGCAGAAACTCCAGTGTGTCCGCCTCGCCGAGGCGGCGGTAGGCCTCCGCGAGCATGCGCACGGCCTCTGAAAACCGCCGCTCCGCCGCGTCGTGTCCGCGCGGCGTCAGATACACCAGCACCCGGCGGCGATCCGCCGGGTCTCTGCGACGGCAGACGAGCTCTTTCTTTTCCAGACTCTTGAGCGTCGCGGCGACCCGCGCCGTCGATACGCCCAGCAGCGCCGACAGCTCGCCCGCCGTCACGCCGTCATGCCCGTCGTACAGGACGCCCGCCATGCGGACCTCCCCGTGTGAAAACAGCTTCTGTGTGTTTTCCATCTGCGGCGGCGCTCTGTGGATGACCCACAGCACCTGCCTGCGCGCCAGTTCTTCAAAATCCATCGTGATGCCTCGTGTTGTGCAGCCGCTGTCATGGGCCGCAGGTGTTGTAACCGGTTTTGTCTAACAGTATTAGATAGTACACGCAATCCGGTGTCTTGTCAAGGGCGTCAGCGTCAGAACGGACTTGTTCCGTTCTTCCTTATCCGCCGGAATCGCTTCGCCGGATTCCGTCGGAGATACGGGGCGGTGGGTGATACGGTAGTCGGTGCGATACGCGCCAGCCCCAAAGCCTTCCCCTTGAGGGGAAAGTGGCACGGCGGAGCCGTGACGGATGAGGTGTCCGGGCACGTCCCCTCATCAGCCAGCGTCGGAACGGGCGTACTCGGGTTCCAAACGCAAGCTTGGCTTGCGTTTGGAATAGGAAGAAACCGGGCGGATAGAACCAGCCGCGCTGCGCACTTTGCGACATCGAACCACCCCCGCACGCATCGTGCACCCACAAAAAAACACGCGCCCTGCCGGGCGCGTCCGACTGATGAGGAGAATACCGGACCACGCTGCGAAACGCACGCCACCTCATCCGTAAAATTTCGAGCCGCAACCCAACGAAGTGGTTGCGGCTCGAAAAGGAAGAACGGGGAAATGAATGTGGAGCTTTCCGGCTTGCCCGGGAAGCGGAACGGAATGCGCCCGTTCTGACGTTGTCAGTCGTGACCGCCGCAGAGCTGCGCTTCGTTGCTTTCCCAGCCGTAGCCGAGCAGCCAGTAGCGGTAGTTGTCCTCCGGCGCGTCCTCCGCGTCGGGCTGGTGGAACTTCCGCTTCGTCTCATAGGCGCGCAGATCGTCGATCGTGAAGGGAAGGCCGATCTCCGCCGCGATCGGGAGAAGCACCTCCTCCGCAACGGCTTTCCGGATCTCCAGACTGCCGGGATAGGCAGCCTCCGCCGCCGCGAGCTGGTCGCGCAGCGCGGCGTCGGCCTCATAGCGCTCAAAAAATTTTGTGACGTTTTCGTTCATATTGTTCTACTCCAAATCTTAAAAAATAACTGCTTGGATGATACACCGGTTTCCGCGTCCATTGCAAGTCTGTCCTGCGGGACGGCGCCGGTCAGCCGATCTCGGGGATTTCGTCCGTCTCCTGCGGCGGCGCGGCAGAGAGAATCACCTGTGCGGCGCAGGTGGCGGAATACGTGGTGCCGTCGGCGTCCGTGATCTGGAAGATGACGGTGGTGCTGCCCTCGCGCAGCGCGGTGACGGAGACGGTGTAGGTGTCGGCCGTACCGCCGGCGGCGCGCTGCGCGGAGCCGACCTGCACGACGCTGCTGTCGAGCGCGTAGACCTTGACGGTCGCGGCGCAGTCGTCCAGCCCGGTGCCGGTCACGGTGAACACGGCGGCGCTGCTGCCGCCGGTGACGTTCAGCGTGATGGACGGCGTGCTGCATGCGACGCCGGAAATCTCAGACGCGGCCTGCACGGTGACGGCGCATTCGGCGGTCTTGCTGCCTGCGGAGACGGTGATCGTGGCCATGCCCGCGTCCACAGCGGTGACGACGCCGTTTTTCACCGTGGCGACGCGCGGGTTGCTGCTGGTCCAGGTGAGCGCATCCTCCGGCGCGTTCGCCGGGGAGAGCTTCGCCCGGAGCGTGAGCGTATCGCCGGGGCGCATCTGCGCGGTGTTCTGGTTGAGCTGGATGGCTGTGATCTCAATGGCGTCCTCCGTTACGGTGACGGTGCACTCGGCGGTGAGCTTGCCGGCCTTGGCCGTGATCTTTGCCTTCCCCTCGTCCACGGCGGTCACGAGACCGTCCCGCACGGTGGCGACGGCGCTGCTGGAGCTGCTCCACTCGACGTCCGCATCGGTCAGCTCCGCGCCGTTGGCGTCCGTCACCGTGGCGGTGAGCTGCAGGGTGTCGCCCGGCGCGATCTCCGCCGTCTTGTGGTCGAGCGCGATTTCGCCCGTGCCGCCGCCGTGCGGCAGCGCCATGGCGATGATGAGGATGACCAGCGCGGCGACCACGATCGCGCCAGCGATGATCATCGGCTTTTTGCGCTTTTTTACGCGCATCTCCTCTTCGTCTTCCTCTGTCACGATGGGAGCGGGCGCCGGCGCTGCGGCAGGCGCGGTTCTCGGCTCAGAGCGCCGGACAGCGGCGAGCAGCGCCGCGCGAAACTCCGCCGGGGAGGAAAAGCGGTCCGCCGGATGATCGGCCACCGCGCGCATCACGACGGCCTGCAGCGCCGGGCTCCCGTGCACCGGGGGCGGCAGCGGGTCGCCGCGCAGGCGCATATCCCGCGCGATGGCGAGATCGGAGCCGCTCACGCCCGCAGGCGGCAACGGCACGAATGGGATGCGCCGCTCGTTGAGCATCCAGTAGAGCACCATGCCGAGCGAGTAGAGGTCGGTCTCCGCCGAGCACGGCTCGCCGCACAGCACTTCGGGCGCGGCGAAATCGTTCGTCACGTCGGACGCGGCGAACGGCGCCATGCCGAAGTCGCCGAGGCGGAAGTCCAGCGCGTCCTCAAAGTTGCCGCCGCTGACGAAGATGTTCTGCGGCTTGATGTTGCCGTGGACCAGACCGCGGCTGCGGCAGAGCTCCAGCGCGCTGCATACGCCCGCGCCGAGCCGCGCAATGTCGGCTTCCCCGTACGTGTGCGTGCGCAGATAGGTGTCCAGCGGCATGGCCAGCTCCGAGCGGATGTACACGTCCCAGCCGGAGCCGTCGCTGCGCGTGCGGATGGCGTGGTCGCGGCAGGGGAGGATGTTCCGGTGCTCACCGAGCGCATCGAGCGTCCGGAGCTGCCGGGCGAGCGCCTCCACCCGTCCGCGCGCCTGCGCGGCCTCTTCCTCGCTGCTGCCCGGTTCGCGCGTCACGTGCAGCACCTTCAGTGCCCCGTGCTCGGCGAGACCGAAGCCGTCGTCCCGGCAGATCTCGAACGTCTCGCCGCAGGAGTCGCTGCCGAGCGAATGCACGGCCTTCCAGCCGTTGAATTCCGGGTAAAGGTTGGTTTCGTCTGTCATAAAAATTTGCACCGCCTTCCGATTCGGCAGAATTTCAGCGCGTTTCAAAGCGTCGAAAGCGTTTATACAGAGTCCATTATACTGGATGCCGCCGCCGGGCGCAAGAGGGAACCTTGCGCGGCGTTCTCCGGCAACCTCCACAACAAAAACGGGAAAAAATCCGGTCAAATCCACCATGCTGACTGAAAATTCACAATTTGCTGATTGACAAGCGTCCGTGTTCGGGATATGATGGTAACATCATCAGCAAATATGACAGCGTCAGGCTGTTATAGAAATGAAAGGGGTTTCTGTGATGATTTCTGCGATTATCTATAGTTCCACCACCGGATCCTGCAAACAGTATGCGGAGAAGCTGTCTGCGGCGCTTCACATCCCGGCGTTTGACGCGAAGAAGGTCTATACGCCCAAGGGCCGTGAAGTGATTTATGTCGGCTGGCTGTTTGCCGGTAAGGTCGTGGGTCTGGACAAGGCACTGCAGGGCTATGATGTGAGAGCTGTCGTGCAGGTCGGCATGGCCGACAATGCGGGCGCGGAAGACGCCTGCCGCGAGAAGAACGGCCTCGCCGCCGACGTGAAGGTCTTCTCCCTGCAGGGACGGTTTGACCTCGCCGGTCTGCCGCTGCCGCTCCGGCTCATCATGACGATCAAGATCAAGGACATTGCCAAGCGGCTGAACGCGAAGGCTGCCAAGGCTTCGCTGACGCCGGCGGAGCAGGCCTGCCTGAAGATGGCCGAGACCGGCAAGGGCGAGCCCGCAACGTGGGGCGGCGTGCAGGCCGTCATCGACTGGGCTGTCGCGCGCACGAATCCGCCCGACGTCAAGAGGTGGCCGGAGGTCTGATTCCACCGATACATATTGGATGTATACGCCCGCCGTCGGGAAAAGTTCCCGGCGGCGGACATCTTTTTTCTGCGCCGCCGCGGAAAACTCTGCGGAACAAAGCGGCGCTGCGCTCGTCCAAAGGGGCGGCATTGATTTCAATCCGGGAGGGATTCCAATGAAACGAACCATGTCCTTTCTGCTTGCGGCTCTGCTGCTGCTGAGCCTGTGCGCCTGCGGCCAAAAGACCGACGCCGCGCCGGAGCAGACGGCTGCGCCCACACCGTCCGCCGCGCCGGAGCAGGTGGCCGAAGCGCGCAACAACTGCGGCCTGTACGTCGGACTGGACGGCGACGTCTATTACCGCCAGTATGACGGCGCGGATGTGGAGGCGTCCGGCATGTTTGGCCAGTTTGCCGCCGTGCCCGGCACGGAGAAGCAGATGATGGTCCGCCATGCGGACGGCAGCACGGAAGTCCTCTTTTCCGATACCGGCGCCGGGCCAATCGCCATTTTGGCCGGCCGGTTCTACCTGCAGACGGGCGAATACGCGGACGGCAGGGTCTATTCCGTGGACATGACGGGCGAAAACCGCACCGAGCTGTTCGATGGCCGCATCCTTGCGGCGGACGAGGCGGGCGGGCGCCTGATCTGTCAGAGCGGCACGGATCTTGTGAGCGTCCGCTGCGCCGACGGGCAGACGGTGACGCTCGCATCCGGCGTGACCTACGCGGGTCTGGCCGGCGGCCGCGTGTATTACAGCAGCGCCGACGCGGCGGACGACGGCGCGCACAAGGGCGCGCTGCTGTTCCAGAGCGTGCGCACCGACGGCTCGGACGCGCGCGAGCTTGCGCGCACGGAGCCGGATCTCTATGGCCATCCGGCGGACACCGCCGCCACCGTCGTGTGTATGCAGGCGGTGGGCGACAACGTGTATTTCAGCTACGGCGCCTACGCCGGAACGGCGCACGTCTTTCAGGGCGGCGATATCCTGCGCGTCGGGGCCGACGGCTCCGGCCTGACGAAGATCGCCGATACGGCGCAGGAGGGGTTCTACGTCTCCCGCCGCGGCGGCGCGGATTATCTCTATTACGTGCCGGATATGGGGGAGCACGCCGTCTGCCGCAACGTGACCACCGGCGCGGAGGAGCAGGCGGCCTTCGCCTCGCCCATCGACACGCCGTATGTGGACGCCCACACCGCCGAGGGCAGCGTCTATTCCGATGAGACGGGCACGCCGACGGTGCTGTTCACGGCGGAGGATCTCGCCGGCTATGACGGCAAATACGGCTGCGGCGAGGAGACGCTCTACCTCGTCGATCAGGTGAACATCGTGGGCAGTCTGGTGTTCTTCCGCATCCTGCGCGGCACGCACGACGCGGCCAGCGACGTCGGCTGGCGCACCAGCTATACGCGCACCGGCGCCGAAGTATATTGCCGCGATCTCACGACCGGCCAGGTCGCCGGGGTCTTCGTGTACTGAACGCGTCAGAATGACAGCGCAAGGTCCATCCCGTACCGCTGGCGGTACGGGATGGACCGGCACTGAGAAAACCCCCGCACGAATGTGCGGGGGTTCGTTGTTTTTTTTGATCTTACTTTTTGCGCTGGCCGCCGGTCTTGTTCAGGACGATCAGCAGAATGCCGATCAGCCCCGGCAGCAGATAGCCGACGAACATCGGCACGGAATCCAGGAGCGTGCCCTTGATCGAGCCGGTGATGATACCGATGATGCCGATGATGATGAGGAAAATGCCCCAGAATTTTGTGTCCATGCCGGAACCTCCAGATTACTTTTCATTTTTGAACCGTTGATGTCAGGATACACCGTTCCCGCACCGGCTGCAAGCGTTTTATATGACGTTTTCCAGATAATTCTGCAGCAGCGTGGCGATCTGGGCGCGGGTGGCGTTTTCGCCCGGGCAGAGGTAGTTCACGCCGTTGGATGCCACACCGTTGATGACCTTTTCGGCCACGGCCCACTGCATGGCCTCCAGCGCATAGCCGGAGACGTCTGCCGCGTCCGGGAAGGCGGAGAGCGGCGCGCGGGCCGACACGTCGCCGCCGGACTTTTCGGTGTAGCGCATGAGGACGGTGGCGGTCTGCTCGCGCGTAATGTCGAGCGTCGGGCAGAAGGTCGTGGCCGTCATGCCCTTGACGATCCCGTTCTGATACGCCCACGCGATGGCGTCGGAGTACCACTGGCCGGCCGGCACGTCGGTGAACGGGTGGCCGCCCGTGACGGGCTGCGCTCCCGCCATGCGGTAAAGCACGGTGACGAGCATGGCGCGGGTCATCGGCAGGCCGGGGGCGAACGTTCCCCCGCCCATGCCGTCCATGAGCGCGTGGTCATATGCGTAGTGCACCGCGTCGAAGTACCACTGGCCGACGGGCACGTCCGTGTAGACAGAGACGCGCATGGCGCTGCTGTCCGCCTTCAGGCAGACGGTGAGCGTCACGGCCTTGCTGCCGGTGCTGTAGGTGTAGCGCACCCCGCTGCGCGGTGCGGTGAACGTGGCGACGCCGGTGTCCGGGTCGTACGCCGCGCCCTCGACGGCGAGCACGTTTTGGAGATGGTCTTTGCCGACCAGCGCGGCCAGATCCAGCGTGCCGGTGCCGTTTGCGCCGCGTGCGAGCACGCAGGTCTCGTCGGGGTGCTGCTCAAAGCCCGTGTCCGTCGCAAGAGCGAGCTGCCGGTTCGCGGTCAGGTCGAGCGTTTTCAGGGCGTTGCCGTCGCAGCGGAGCACCGCGAGATTCGTGTTGGCGGAGAGATCGAGCGCCGCGAGGCGGTTGTTTTCACAGTTGAGCGCGGTCAGCGCCGTGAAATATTCGATGCCGGTCAGATCGGCGATCCCCAGCTCACTGCAGTCGAGCGTATCGGTGCGCAGCAGCTCCAGCGCGGAGAGCGCGCCGTTGCCGTTGCGGTCGCAGGTCTTGGAGAGGAAATCGCGGAACGCTGCGTCGGGGAAGTGCGCTGCGTCGAGCGGCACGGCAAAGGACACGCTCTCTGACTCGAACGCGACGCGCATGGTGGGGATGCCGCTGCGGCCCGTGTCGTATTCGTAGGAGAAATAGTCCGGCACGCGGTCAAACTCGGCCAGTCCCGTCGTCGCGCTGTACGATTTTGCGCCCGTCACGAGCTTCACGCGGCCGAGCTGGTTCGCGCCCACGATGGCGGTGAAATCGACCGTGCAGCCGCTGTCCGTGCGCATGACGGCCTGCTCCGGCAGATACTGTGTGCTCAGCGCGGGATTTTCCGCCTTGTCGCCGCTGCCGACGGTGGACGTCTGCAGTGCGGTGCAGCCGGAGAGATCGAGCGTGGCCAGGCAGTTGTTGCTGCAGTCCAGATCGGTCAGCGCGGTGCAGCCGGAGAGGTCGAGCGCGGCGAGCGCGTTTTCGCTGCAGATCAGAATGCGCAGCGCGCTGTGCCCGCCGAGGTCGAGCGCCGTGAGGCGGTTGCCGCTGCACGCGCAGTAGACGAGCTTTGCGCAGTCGGAGAGGTCGAGCGCCGCCAGCTCGTTATAGGAGCACTCCAGATCGGTCAGCGCAGCGCAGCCGGAGAGATCGAGCGCGGCGAGCGCGCAGCTCGGGCAATCGAGCGCCGTGAGCGCGGTGCAGCCGGCGGCATTCAGCGCCGTCAGACTTCCGCAGCCGGAGCAGTCCAGCGTTTTCAGCTTCGTCATGCCGGACACGTCCAGCGCGGTGAGCGGGTTTTCATAGCACAGCAGCTCGCCCAGCGCGGTAAACACCTGCACGCCGGTCAGGTCGGCGATGCCGCGCTGCGGCAGGTCGAGACTCTGTACGGCGGCGATCTCCGCTGCGGAGAGCTTGCCGTCCCCGTCCGTGTCGCACTCTCTGGCGACGAACGCGCGGAACGTCTCGTCCGGAAACTGCGCGGCGTTCACGGGCACGTCGCCCGCAGCCAGTGCGGGTGCGCCCAGCGCCAGCAGCAGTACGGTTGCAAGCAGCAGGCACAACAGCTTTTTTGCAGATCTCATAGCATGTCCCTCCGGAACCAAAATTTTGTTACTCACATTGTATCAGCTTGCCGCGCCGGGGTCAATGCGCAATGCAAAAAAACCGCCCGCTGCGTCAGAATGACAGCGCAAGGTCATCCCGTACCGCAAGCGGCACGGGATTGACCGGCATTGTCATTCTTCTTTACCCAGCCGCAGGTCAAGCCTGCGTCTGGGGGACGCGGGGGTGCGTATCGCGCCGAGCCAAGGCTTCCCCCTCCGGGGGAAGCTGTCGGCGGAGCCGACGGATGAGGGGGAATGCGCGGCACCTCATCCGACCGCCCTGCGGGCGGCCACCTTCCCCTCAAGGGGAAGGCTTTGGCGTATCCCGCATCGGCTCCCGCCTTCTGACGCACAATGCGTGCTCCAGCACGAGCAGCATCGCGGCTGCGCCGAAGTAGCCATATATGGGATAGACCACGCCGATGAGGTCGCCGAAGCCGAACAGACTCCCCGCGAAGGCGAGCAGCGCCAGCGCGGGCAGCAGCACGGCGCGGCGCGCCCGCAGCGCTGCGGACTTCTGCCCCGCGTAGGTCAGCACGGCCACGAGCGAGGACACCGCCGTGCCGAACATGCCCAGAAACAGCAGCACGGCGTAGATCGCGCCCGCCGCCGGGCCGAGCCGGCACGCGAGGTCGTGCATCGGCAGCTCCGCCGCGAGACTCTCCGGCGCGGTGGCCAGCGCGCACAGCACGCCCAGCGCAATGAGCGCGAGCAGCGCACACCCGCCCAGAATGCCCCGGCCGGCGGTGGACTTTTGCCTGAGCTGCGCGGCGAGCGGCGCGAGGATGCCGACCGACGCGAAGAAATTATACGCCGCGTAGTTCACGGCGGAGAGAAACCAGTTGCCGAGCATGGGGTTTTCACTGCCGCCGGTGAAGTGCACTGCCCCCACCCCCGCGCGGTGCAGCTGCACGCCGCTGATGGCGAGCGCCGCGACGACGAGACACGGCACCGCCACGGTGAACACGGCCATCATGCCGCCCAGACCGAACCAGGCGCACACCGCGATGAGCGCGACGGCCCCGGCGCAGCCGAGCCACGTGGGCACGCCGAGCATCTGCTCGAGCAGCGCGCCGATCCCGGCGGTCATAATGCACACGACGCCGAACAGCAGCAGCGCGGCGAGCGCGCCGACCGCCGTGCGCAGCCACGGGATGTCCGCCCGGATGAGCAGCGCGTCCATCGTCTCGATCCCTGTGCGCGCGGACAGGCGCAGCAGCACGAAGCTCACGCCGCCGAGCAGCACGAGCGCTGCGGCCAGCCCCGGCAGCCCCATGCCGCCAAACGCGCCAAAATATTGCCAAAGCTCCTGACCGGACACGTAACCCGCGCCGAGAAAGCAGCCCGCGAACGTCAGCGCCAGCCGCGCGCTGCCGATGTTTCGTTCCATTCTGCTACGCCCCCCAAATAAAAAGTGACCGCAACATTATATCCGCACCGCGCCGGAATTGCAACCGCGCCCCGGCAAAATTGACAAGGGGGCGGCGCGTGTCCTATAATGGCGTCGAAGCTGGCGCGTTTCGTTTCCGCCTTCTTCCTGATCCTCCGGAATCGCTTCGCTAGATTCCGTCGGAGATGCGGGGTGGTGCAATGCGCGCCGGTTCAAAGGCTTCCCCCTCTGGGGGAAGCTGTCACCGAAGGTGACTGATGAGGGGGATGCGCGCCCGGTTACCGCATCCATCACGGCGCAAAAGCGCATCGCGCCGGTGCGCAGCCTTTTTGGAAGGAGAACCCATGTATCGAATTTTAATTGTAGAGGACGATGCGGCCATCGCGCTGCTGATGGCGCAGCATTTGACGGCGTGGGGCTTTCACACGCGCTGCGTGGAGGACTTCCGCCGGGTGAGCGAGGAATTCACGGCCTTTGACCCGCAGCTTGTGCTGCTGGATATTTCCCTTCCGTTTTACGACGGTTACTACTGGTGCCGGGAGATCCGCAAGGTGTCGCGCGTGCCGGTGGTGTTCGTCTCGTCTGCGGCGGACAATATGAACATCGTCATGGCCATGAACATGGGCGGCGACGATTTTATCACGAAGCCCTTTGACCTCTCGGTGCTCATGGCGAAGGTGCAGGCGGTGCTGCGCCGCGCCTATGACTTCGCGGGGCTGACGCCCGTGCTGGAGCACCGGGGCGCGCAGCTGAACACAGCCGACGCGAGCCTGACCTATCAGGGCGCGCGCATCGAGCTGACGAAAAACGACTACCGCATTTTGCAGACGCTGCTGGAGCGCAAGGGCAGCGTCGTCAGCCGCGACACGCTCATGGAAAAGCTCTGGGAGACGGACAGCTTTGTGGACGAAAACACCCTCACCGTGAACATCGCGCGCCTGCGCCGGAAGCTGGACGCTGCCGGGCTGGAGGGGTTCATCACCACAAAAAAGGGCTTGGGCTATCTGGTGGAGTGAGGCATGGAACTGTTTTTGGCGTATTGGAAAACGAATCGGAAATTTGCAGTGGCGCTGCTGGTGGCTACGGCGGTGTTCGGCGGGGTGTTCGCGCTCTATCGCCTGCCGGTGCAGGCGGTGGCGTATGCTGCGGTGATCTGCCTGTTTTTCGGGGCGGTGTGGTTTGCGCGGGATTATCGGAACTTTATCGTGCGCCACCGCACGCTCCAACGCCTGTGCGAAGGGGTTGAGCTTGGCATGGAGCGCCTGCCGGCGCCGGAGGGGCTGCTGGAGGCGGACTATCAGGCGCTGGTGCGCGCGCAGGACGCCGCGCGGGTGGCGCTGGCCGAGCAGACGCAGCGGCGCTATTCGGACATGAAGGCGTATTACACGGCGTGGGTGCACCAGATCAAAACGCCGATTGCGGCGATGCGCCTGCTGCTGCAAAGCGGCGAGGGAGCGCAGAACCGCGCGCTCTCGGACGAGCTGCAGCGCGTCGAGCAGTATGTCGAGATGGTGCTGGGCTATCTCCGGCTGGAGAGCGACTCGTCGGACTATGTGATCCGCGATTATGATCTGGACAGCATTGTGCGGCAGGCGGTGCGGCGGTTTGCGTCGCAGTTTATCCACAAGCGGCTGCGCCTGGAGTATGAGCCGGTGCAGGCCACGGTGCTCACGGACGAAAAATGGCTGCTGTTTGTGATTGAGCAGGTGCTCTCGAACGCGCTGAAATATACGCGCACCGGCGGCATCACCATCACGCTGGAGGCGCCGAAAACGCTCTGCATCCGCGACACGGGCATCGGCATCGCGCCGGAGGATCTGCCGCGCGTGTTTGAGCAGGGCTTCACCGGCTATCGTGGCCGGGACGATAAGCGCGCCACGGGCATCGGGCTGTATCTCTGCCGGCGCATCCTCACCCGGCTGGGGCATACGATCACAATCGAGTCGGACCTCGGCGTGGGCACCACGGTGCGTATCGGGCTGTACCGGGAACCGTTCACGGTGGAGTAGCGTCAGAACGGGGGCGCTGCATTTCGCCGCCGCGTAAACGCGACGTCTCCATATGGTCCAGACCACCCTCTCTTGCCGCTGCGCGGCAATTCACCTTGTCCGCTTCCCCGCTCTTCCTTACCCAGCCGCAGGTCAAGCCTGCGTCTGGGGGACGCGGGGGTGCGATACGCACCTGCCACCCCAAAAGGCCGGACAACGGTTTCGGCGCGCGAACCGCTTGCGTTCGCGCCAGACGATTGCCAGCGCAAGACACAGGGATGCGTGCCGACCCTATAACACCAAGCCAATTTTTCCTCCAGCGTCAGTC
>JABLYK010000037.1 GCA_018265835.1 Oscillospiraceae bacterium
AATAGGTGGCACCACGATGCGCAGCTACTCGTCCTATTGTTGGATGTAGCTGCGCATTTTCATTTCTTTGGAGGTAAAAAACATGTGTTCAATTCTCGGCTACATTGGCAGCGCCATTTCGGATGCGGCGCTGAAAGCAGGCTTCGACAAGACCCTCTCCCGCGGCCCGGACTGCACGGAAATGCTGAAAATCGGCGGCGCGACGCTCGGCTTCCACCGCCTTGCCATCATGGGTCTGCACCCGGAGGGAATGCAGCCGTTCACCTATGGGGGGAACGCGCTGGTATGCAATGGCGAGATCTACGGCTTTCGTCCCATCCGCGAAGCGCTGCTGCGGGAGGGGGTCACGCTCAAGAGTGAGTCCGACTGCGAAATTCTGCTGCCGCTGTATGAGAAATACGGCCTGGATATGTTCCGGACGCTGGATGCGGAGTTTGCGCTCGTGATCTATGACGCGAAGCGCAAAGACCTCGTTGCCGCGCGTGACCCGATCGGCATCCGCCCGCTGTATTACGGCTACGACGCCGGCGGCGCGATTGTCTTTGCCAGCGAGGCGAAAAACCTCGTCGGGCTTGTGGACCGAGTCATGCCGTTTCCTCCCGGGCATTACTACGCGGACGGCAAATTCGTCTGCTACCGCGATATGACCGAGGTCAAGGCGGTGTGCCACGACGATCTGGAGACGGTCTGCGCCAAGATCCGCGAAAAGCTGGTTGCGGGTGTCGAGAAGCGTCTCGACGCGGACGCGCCGCTCGGCTTCCTGCTCTCCGGCGGGCTGGACAGCAGTCTGGTCTGCGCCATCTCCGCAAAGATGCTCCAGAAGCCCATCCGCACGTTTGCCATCGGCATGAGCACCGACGCCATTGACCTCAAGTACGCCCGCGAGGTTGCGGACTATCTGCACAGCGACCATACTGAGGTCATTATCACGGAGGACGACGTGCTTCAGGCGCTGCCGGAGGTCGTGGCGCTGCTCGGCACGTACGATATCACCACCATCCGCGCGAGCATCGGCATGTACCTCGTCTGCAAGGCGATCCACGAGACGACGGATATCCGCGTGCTTATGACCGGTGAGATCTCCGATGAGCTGTTCGGCTATAAGTACACGGACTTTGCGCCGTCTGCCGAGGCGTTCCAGCAGGAGGCCGCCAAGCGCATCCGCGAGCTGCACATGTACGATGTGCTGCGCGCTGACCGCTGCATTTCGGTCAACTCGCTCGAAGCGCGTGTGCCGTTCGGCGATCTGGACTTCGTCGAGTACGTCATGTCCGTTGACCCGGAGAAGAAGCTGAACACTTATGGCAAGGGCAAATACCTTCTGCGCCACGCGTTCGAGGGCGATTACCTGCCGCACAGCATCCTCATGCGCGAGAAGGCCGCGTTCAGCGACGCGGTGGGTCACTCCATGGTCAACGACCTCAAGGCCTACGCCGAGCGCAAGTATACGGACGAGGAATTTGAGACGCTGTCCGCAAAGTATGACTTTGCCCGGCCGTTTACGAAGGAGTCGCTGCTCTACCGCGAGCTGTTTGAACAGTATTATCCCGGTCAGGCTGAGATGGTTGTGGATTTCTGGATGCCCAACAAATCGTGGGAGGGCTGCGATGTCGATGACCCCTCCGCCCGCGTCCTCTCCAACTACGGCGACAGCGGAAAATAAAAGACAAGATAAAACGGAGGCTGGAATTCTCATGCGGGAATTCCAGCCCCTGTTTTTTCCCTCAAAATAAAAAATCTGCCCATTCCACAAAATCTGAATGAGCAGCTAGTTGGGATCGTCCGGGATGTGCCGCAGCACATCCTCCACGTTGCAGGACAGAATGTTGCAGAGATCATTGAGGGTGGCGGTCGAGATATTTCGGTTGTGCTTCAGCGAATCCAGCGTCCCGCGGCTGAAGGAATAATTCTTAATGAGCGCATACGATGGACCATCTGACACATATGTTACGGTTCAGCTAAAGCATTATCTCACGGTTCCTGACGCTTCCCAGATCCAGAAAGATCAACAGGAGCTTTTACACGGCGTGAATTAGTCAAGCAATGCTGTGACTATGGAGACACGGGACAGACATCGGATATAATTCAAGAGCATTCAGTTACGCCTGCGCCGGCTGTGAAAACGCCATGTGATCAGATAACCGAACCTACGGGAGCAGAAGCGTACAGAGTAGGAGCATTACAGATTGATCGAAGGCATACGGTGAAATTATGATGATTCGCCCAGGAAACTTTTTTGACACACGGACCGCCCGGAGGATTTCCTCCGGGCGGTTTTTGATAGGGGGCAGGAGGGGCAATCGTGCCCAATCTCCTGATTCGAAATGCACTTATCTTCGGTCCAGCACGGCCATGGCGTTTACCAGCATCTGTGCGGCGTCGGCGCGGGTGAGGGTTGCGGCGGAGTCGCTGCCGCTGGGGTAGACGTCACAGGAGGAGAGGTTTGCGACGGCCTGACATGCCCAGGAGGGCACGGCGTCGCTCTCCTGCGTGGCGACGGGCGTTGTCTGCACGAGCGTGTCGAGCATGACGGCGGCTTCGGCGCGGGTGACACCGCGCTGGCCGTCAAACACCATGGCTTCGCCGTCAGAATAGCCATGAATGCAGCCATTCATGAGCGCAGTGGAGACATAGGACTTCGACCACGCGGGGATTTCCGCGTCGTCGCCAAAGCCGGTGGTCATGACGCCCTCCAGCACCGGCTCGCCGGTTAGTTCCATGCACAGCGCGAGGAATTCACTGCGCGTGATGGAACCGTCCGGGTCAAACAGATACGTCCCGCCGATGCACTGTCCGGTGCAAAGCCCCTCCTCGGCAAGGAGGACAGCGGCATATTCCTCGGCGCGGCCGGTCATGTCACTATACATGACGTCCGTCTTCTGCTTCTTAATGCTGATGATGACAGTGGCCTCCTGCGACTCGTTGCCGCTGCTGTCCACGGCCTTGTAGCCAAAGTAGTCGCGGCCACGCTTGCCCTCGTTCGAGGTGTAGACAAATTGGCCGTTTTCCTGAATCTCCACAGTGCCCTTGACCGGCTCGGTCGTGAGGTGGAAGGTGACGGGTTCGCCGTCCGGATCCACGGCGGCGAGCTGGCCGCCGATGGAGACGTTGCGGTAGGTGCAAAGCTCAAAATTTTCAGCGACCGGCGCGCTATTGCCGCCGGTCTCGGCGTTTTCAGCGTAGGCGGGCGACAGCGACAGACACAGCGCCAGCACACACACGGCTGTAAACAGTTTCTTCTTCATAAAAAGACCTCCATGCAAAGTAAAGGGTACCAATAGTTTGCACGGAGGTCAGAGGAATATTCAGGCCATTCAAAAAATGGCGGGAATGAGAAAAAGGAAAATTGCTGGGAGGGGATACACAATCCCCTCCCATAGGTCACAGGTTTATTTACAGTCCCATATGCAATTTTTGCGCAAGACTTGCATCATTCGGTGCGCAGCGCGACGACAGGGTCTTTCTTCGCGGCGAGACCGGACGGGATAAGGCCGGCGATGAACGTGAGCGCCATGCTGATGAGCACGAGCAGGACACCGCCGAGCCACGGCAAAATGGCGTTCAGATTGGAGATGCCGGTCAGGTGATGCACGATCAGATTGATCGGAATCAACAGCAGCAGCGCGATGAGGATGCCGATCGCGCCGGCGGCAAAGCCCTCAATGAGTGTTTCGGCGTTGAACACCCGGGAAATATCCTGCTTGCTCGCGCCGATGGAGCGCAGAATGCCGATCTCCTTCGTGCGCTCAAGCACGGAGATGTAGGTGATAATGCCAATCATGATGGACGACACGACGAGCGAGATGGCAACAAAGGCGATGAGCACATAGCTGATGGCGTTGATGATGGTAGTAATACTGCTCATCAGCAGCGCGACATAGTCCGTGTACGAAATCTGATCCTCCTTGCTCACGCTGTCGTTATAGCTTTCGATGCCTTCTGCGATTTTATCCTTGTCAGCGAATGCGGTCGCGTAAATATTGATGGTGCTGGGGGAGTCCTTTTGCACGTAGCCAAGCTTCTTGAGGTTGACGTCATAGCTGCTGGCGACGGTATCAGACGTCAGATAGGTGTCGTAAATATACGTGTATTGATCGTCGAGCAGGGTGTAGGTTGACAGCTCCTCTGCAGGCAGGAAGGCATAAAGCTGCTTCATCTGCGCCTTGTATTCGGCTTCGATGGACTCGCGCACCTTCACGCTGGCGTAGTTCATGAGCGCGGCGTCATCCATGGAGTCGATCATTTCATTGATCTGCCCGGCGTCCATGTCCGACCCGGCGGAGGCAGCCATCTGCTTGATGGTGTCGCGGTTGATATTTGCCATGGCGTCCGTTACCATCTGGTCCAGATAGGCATCCGTCGGAGTGGCGAGCGCGTCGGCAAGCACACTTGCGAGCGCGTCGCCGCTGAGCCCGTCCAGATACGCTTTGGCAGCCGCGATTTTGTCCGTTCCCTCGGCGTCGCTCTGCGCGGGGAAGCTTTCGCCGGTGAACACGTCCACATCCGGATTGTTGAGCTGCTGCGCGATGATGTCCTGCTGTGCAGCGCGGTCGATGGCGTAATCCGTCAGCGCGGCGGTGTAGCCGATTGCGCCCTGCATGGAGGTGGCCACGGCGTCGCCGTTCGGGCGGACGATGCCGACGATCTTGAGCGGGATGCCGACGTCACCGGAGTTATAGAGGTATTCCAGACCACCCGCTTTTTCGGTGAGATCCTGATAGGCCCCCACGGCACTGTCGTATTCGTAGTGCTCGGAGGGGAGGATGACCTTGAAGGTTCGGCCGCAGAGGTCTTCATAGGACCAGCTCTCCTGCTCGGCGTCCACCTGCTCGCGGTTGAGCGAGGACATCATGACCTGCGCCATGTCCTTCTGGGATTTCAGGCCGAGCGCATAGAGCGTGAGGTCGGAGATCTCATTGTTTTTGTCCACGACCAGAACGACCTCGTCATAGTTTTCCGGCCAGGCGCCGTAAACCATGTCGTACTGGCTCTTGACCGTATCGTTGATGAGCGCGCCGTCCTTGCCGGAGAGCATCTCCTGCCAGACGTTGAAGCTGGAGTAGAAATTGCCCATGGAAGAGAAGTAGCTGCTGTAATCGCCGCCGTACATGGAGGACATCACGCCCTCCAGCAGCTCGGTCACGTCGGCCTTGACGACGTTGCCGTCCCCGTCCTTGGTGTACACCGCGAAGCCCATGTCATAGCCGTACTGGATGGTGCTGATGTATTCATCAAGCCCGTTGTTCGGGTTTTCCAGATAGGCCTTGAACGCGGTGAGGTTGTTCACCTCGGTGTCCATAGAGGTGAGGTTGTTGAGCAGATCGTACATGATCTGGTTGGAGTAGACCTTATCCAGATCGTGCGTTCGCGCCAGCGCGCTGTCGTGCGCGCCGGAGATCGCGCCCACCATGGTGGAGAGATCGACGGCCTCGGCCTGAATCGTCAGCGGATAGGAGGAGAGAGTGTCCTCCTGCACGTCGTCTATGTAGTGCTGAATGCCGTTGGAGAGCGAGAGAATGAGCGCGATGCCGATGATGCCGATCGAGCCGGCAAAGGCGGTGAGGAAGGTGCGCGCCTTCTTGGTCATGAGGTTGTTGAGCGACAGGCCCAGCGCGGTCTTGAAGCTCATGGACGGCTTGGTAAGCGCGCCCTCTGCCTTCGGCGGCGGGGCGGTTTCCGTACAGGGCGCGGTGTCGCCGATGACTGTGCCGTCCAGCAGACGCACGGTACGCGTGGCGTAGCGCTCGGCCAGCTCCGGGTTGTGTGTGACCATGATGATGAGCTTGTCGCGGGAGATCTCCTGGAGCAGATCCATGATCTGCACGCTCGTCTCCGAATCCAGTGCGCCGGTCGGTTCGTCTGCCAGCAGAATGTCCGGGTCGTTCACGAGCGCGCGCGCAATGGCCACACGCTGCATCTGGCCGCCGGACATCTGGTTCGGGGCCTTGTCGAGCTGGTCGCCGAGCCCGACCTTTTCCAGCACTTCGATTGCGCGTTTACGGCGCTCCGCCGGCGACACGCCGGAGAGCGTCAGCGCCAGCTCTACGTTGGAGAGCACGGTCTGGTGCGGGATGAGGTTGTAGCTCTGAAACACGAAGCCAATGGAGTGGTTGCGGTAGGTGTCCCAGTCGCGGTCGGTGAACTCCTTGGTGGATTTGCCGTTGATAATCAGGTCTCCGGAGGTGTAGCGGTCCAGACCGCCGATGATGTTCAGCAGCGTGGTCTTTCCGCAGCCGGATTGGCCGAGGATTGCGACGAACTCGCTTTCCCGGAAGGAAATGCTGATGCCTTTCAGCGCACGAACCGTGGTGCCGCCGGCCTCATAATCCTTTACAATGTTTTTCAGTTCCAGCATGGTGAGATTGCTCCTTTGGGATGAACGCCGGGGTGCGCCCGGATGTTGAAAAATACAGCTTTTTCGAAATTGATAACACTGTTAGATAATTGAACACGTGTATCATAATATGCCGTGCCGCCCCCGTCAAGCGAAATCCGCACCGGCGCGGCGATTTTTTACCGTTTGTTCACATTCCGAATCGAACGCCGCGGGGAAATTACAGAATCGAATTGCAAGTGCGGATCAAATGTGGTAAGATACGTCGGAACAACAGAAACAGGCGGTGGTTGTATTGAAAATCGTGATCGTTGGCGCCGGCAAGGTCGGCTACGCCATTGCAGAACAGCTTTTGCTGGAGGGGCACGATATTACCGTGATCGAAAGCGACCCGACGCGCGCAGAGTATATCTCCTCCACGCTGGATGTGATCGTGGTCGAGGGCAAGGCCAATGTGGATCAGATGCGCATTGCAAACGTCGGCAACGCCGATTTGCTGATCGCCGCGACGATGTCGGATGAGACGAATCTCATCAGCTGCATGGTCAGCAAAAAGCTCGGTGCGAAGCATACCATCGCGCGCGTGCGCGATGAGGAATATTATCAGGACGTGGTGCTGCTGCAGGAAGAGCTGGGGCTTTCCCTGTCCATCAACCCGGAACGCACCTCCGCCAAGGAAATTTCCCGCACGCTGCGCTTCCCGGTGGCAACGAAGGTGGAGCCGTTTGCCAACGGCCTCGTTGAGCTGGTGGAATTTCAGGTGAACAAAAAGAGCAAGCTCTGCGGCGTGAAAATGCAGGACTTCCGGTCGAACTACGGCAACGGCGTTCTGGTGTGTGCGGTGGAGCGCGGCGACGAGCTCTTCGTTCCGAACGGCGACTTTGCGCTGATGGCCGGCGATATGGTCACTGCCGTCGGCGTGCCGCATGAGATGCACGAGCTGTTTCGGCGCATCGGCGAATTCACGCATGAGGCGGAGTCCGTCATGATGATCGGCGGTGGGCGCATTGCCGAGCGGCTGGCGCTGGAGCTGACGAAAATGCACATCCACGCCACGATTGTAGAGCGCGACCCGGAGCGCTGCCGCGTACTGAAGACGATGCTGCCGGAGGCGACGATCATCTGCGCCGACGGCACCAAGCCAGACATTCTCCGGGAGGAGGGACTCAATGAGACCGATGCGCTCGTGTCGCTGACGGAGTCGGACGAGACGAACCTGATTATTTCGTCCTTTGCCTTTTCGGAAAATGTCCCGAAGATCGTCACCAAGATCGACGAGGAGAATTTCATTCAGCTCGCGGCATCCTATGGACTTACGACGATTATTCAGCCTGCAGACGTTACGGCCTGGCGCATCATCGAGTACGTCCGCTGGATGCAGAATTCCGCTCAGAGCAGCGGTGTGGAAACGCTGCGCATGGTGGCGGACGGCAAGGCCGAGGCGCTGGAATTCGTTGCGCGGCGCGAGGAAGCTTTTTACGGGAAGCCGCTGAAGGATCTGGCGCTGAAGCCCGCTGTGCTGGTGGCTGCCATCATTCGCCGCGGCCGGTGCCGGATTCCCTCCGGAAACGACTGCATTTTGAAGGGCGACCATGTGGTGGTCGTCACGACGAACCACGGCATGCATGAGCTGGCCGATATTTTGGCAGACTAAGGCGTAAAATATGGCGCCGGACGCTCTATTCAGAGTGTCCGGCGCCATATTAGCTTCAGCAAATCTGTGGATTTTGATGCTTCAAAATGCAATCAGCTGATACAGATAAGCAATGCAGGGCATTGTGAGCAGGCACAAAACCGTGGACAGGATGTTCACCACGCTGGCAAATTCCGCTTCCTCTCTGGAGCGGTAGAGCTGTGCAAACTGCGTAACCATGACTGCGGCGGGCGCGCCGGCGGTCAGTACCACGACAAGCAAAATGCGCGCTGCATCGGGATGGATGCGGAAAATGCCGCATGCGAACAGCACCAGCATGACGGCCAGCGGATACACCACCAGACGGCCCAGACACAGCAGCCATGCACGGCCATTGAAAACGATCTTTTTCAAGTCTGCGTTGCCGATGATCATACCAATGGTGAACATGTACGCCGGCCCCATCATGTCGCCCATAGACGATACGGCTTTCCCAAGAAAGCCGGGGATCCGAACATGCATCAGGAACATTGCAAATCCTGCGAGCGTGGCCAGAACAACTACGTTTTTGAAAAGCATACTCGCATGGAACCCTTTCTCGCCGCTGAGCGCGGCTTTGCCGTGCGAAAACATGAGAATGTTCATGACGAGAAAACAGGAGCTGCAGTAAATGACCCACTCGCCGCCCATGGCGCTGGAGATCAGCGGCAGCATGAAATTTCCGGCGTTGGGATATTCCAGCGAGGTATAATCGACCGGCGACAGGTGAAAGGCCTTTGTAAGCACTTTGGAGAGTACGGCAAAGATCGCAACGGCAATCAGGCTGCCGAGCAGGGAAATGCCCATGCCGGTCAGCTTGCTCATGGAAAACTCGTATTGGAACGCGTCCAGCATGGCGCAGGGCGTGAGGAAATACAAGGCCCAGCGGGATAAAATTTTGCTGTCCTCAAAATCCATGATTTTGAGTCGGACCGCAAGAAAGCCCAGAAGAATCAGGACCGAGAGCGACCCAATTTTTTCGAAAAGTGCAAGGGTGAGCGCCATGACAAAGTTCTACCTTTCTCGTTCTGCTCCAGATGGTACTACATTGCCCGGCGCGCGTCAATCAAAGTTAATTTCCTATCAGATTGCGTCAGATCAGGACGATCAAATAGCCGATATACAGGGCGAGCAAAACAGCGCCCTGTACTCTGGAGGATTTTTGCCGAAGGAGCATCGGCAGCACGCATGTGACAACCACGAGCAGGCAGACCGGCATGTCCAGCGTAATGCTCTGCTGCGAGATGGGCAGCTTTTCCGCCGACACCAGATCGCACAGCGGCAGAATCAGGCACAGGTCGATGATGTTCGCGCCGATGATGTTGCCGGCGGAGAGGCTCGACTGCTTCTTGATGATGGAGGTGATGGTCGTCACCAGCTCCGGCAGGGAGGTACCGACGGCGACCAGCGTGACGGCAATAATGCTCTCCGGTACGCCGAGATAGGCGGCAATTGCGCTGCCGCTGTCCACCAGCAGCCGCGAGCCGACGACGATGCCTGCCGCGCCGAATACGAACATCGCAATGTTTTTTGCCAGCTCTTTTTTGGAGAAATCCGGCTTTTCAGCATCGTGCATCTCCAGCTTTGCCTGCTTGACGTTCTCGAAGATGAACGCGAAGAACAGCAGAAACAGCACGATCGTGCCCCAGAACTGGAATTGTCCCGTCAGACTGGCCAGCAGCACGACGGCGGACGAGGCAATCAGAATTGCGCTCTTGGTCAGATATTGCTTGCGCGTGAGCTCCACGGTCATGAACAGCACCGCAATGGCGAAAATCAGCGCGGTGTTTGCCGTGACGGAGCCGACCGCATTGCCGACGGCCATGTCCACCTTGCCCTCGACGGCCGCCATAATGGATACGATCATTTCCGGCAGCGTTGTCGCAAGGCTCACGATCGTGGCGCCGACGATAAACTTCGGGATGCCCGAAACTTCTGCAATCCAGCTTGCTGCATCGACAAAGAGGTCTCCGCCCTTGACGATCAGCACCAGGCCGATCACAAACAACAGCAGTTCCACCCAAATGGACATGAACGATCACCTTTCTGTTTTACAAATCTCTTATGCGCATAAAAAAGGACCTATCTGCGCCAGTGCAGATAAGTCTCATCGTTTCAGACCGGACCAGATCGTTACGATCATGATGTTGACCACGGTCACACGGAAGTGCCAATTACTCCCTTACCTTGGCTGCGATTTTACCACGAGCCCCGTTGGAATGTCAACCTTAATTTGAAAAAAGACAAAGATTCGAAAGCCGCTTGACAGACGGCGCGGACATTGATACTCTAAATTGATTCATCGACACAGCAAAAGAAGGCGATTTGGATGACAGCACGAAGCAGCGGCGTATTGCTTGCAATTTCCTCGCTGCCGTCCCGGTACGGGATCGGCACGCTGGGGAAAGCGGCGTATGCATTTGCGGATTTTCTAAAAAAAGCGGGGCAGCGGTACTGGCAGCTCCTGCCGATCGGCCCGACTGGATTTGGCGATTCCCCGTACCAGAGCTTTTCCACCTTTGCGGGCAACCCCTATTTCATTGATCTGGAGCTGCTGGCGGAGGAGGGGCTGCTGTCCGCGGCGGAGCTGGACGCGGCCGATTGGGGCGAGGATCCCGCGCGCGTGGACTACGGCAAGCTGTATGACAACCGATTCCGCTTTTTGCAGCAGGCGTGCGATTGCGGCTGGGAGCGGGACGCGGCGGACATTGCGCGGTTTTCCGGGGAAAACCCGTGGCTCAGGGATTATGCACTGTTCATGGCGCTCAAGCGGCATTTTCATATGCTGCCGTGGATGGAGTGGCCGGATGCGGAAATCCGGTTGCATCGTCCGGAGGCGGTTGCACGTTATGAGGCGCTGCTGGCGGACGATGTGCGGCTGTTTACGTACATTCAATATGTGTTCTTCCGCCAGTGGGATGCGCTGCGCGACTATGTGCACGGCCTCGGCATCCGCCTGATCGGCGATCTGCCCATCTATGTGGCGCTGGACTCTGCCGACGTCTGGGCAGAGCCGGAGCAGTTTCAGCTCGACGCGGAGAACCGCCCTACGGCGGTGGCCGGCTGCCCGCCGGACGCCTTCAGCGAGGACGGCCAGCTCTGGGGCAACCCGCTCTACGACTGGGAGCGGATGCGGCACGACGGGTATGGCTGGTGGATCCGCCGCTTCGGCGGCGCGGCGCGATTGTTCGACGCAGTGCGCATCGACCACTTCCGTGGGCTGGAGAGCTACTGGGCCGTGCCCTATGGCGCGGAGACGGCGAAGGAAGGGCAGTGGGTCAAAGGACCCGGCGTGTCGCTTGTCGGCGTGCTCACGGGGTGGTTCTCCGATACGGAGATCATTGCAGAAGACCTCGGTTACCTCACGCCGGAGGTGCGGCAGCTTTTGCGGGACTCCGGGCTGCCGGGCATGAAGGTGCTGGAGTTTGCCTTTGACCCGCGCGAACCGAGCGACTATCTGCCGCACAACTATGAGAAAAACTGCGTGTGCTACATCGGCACGCACGACAACGCACCGGTGCGTGCATGGGAGCGGGAGATGGATCGGGAAACGCTTGCGCTGGCGCGGCGGTATCTCGGCGTTCCGCGAAACGCTGCGCTGCCGCAAGCGCTCATCCGCGCGGGCATGGGTTCGGTTGCAACGCTGTTTGTGCTGCAAATGCAGGATCTGCTCGGCCTCGGCGCGGAAAGCCGCATGAACACCCCGGCCACGGCTGCCGGCAACTGGCAGTGGCGCATGCTGCCCGGCGCGGCTACGGCGGAGTTGGCGGAACAGCTTCGGGAGATGACGGAGTTATACGGCAGACTGTAAATGGAAATACTCCCTCGCCAATTTTGGCGGGGGAGTATTTCCATTGATACAAAGAGTTGAAATTTTCCAAATAATAGGCGCTGACTTGTATTACCTCACAGTTGCACTAAATTACAAAGAAGGTCCATTCAGTTATTCTAGGTCTTGAATATGCATTTTTTCTAATGCTTGCCGCCTTTTTTGAACATTTCGACAGATGAAATAGATGATGAGTGTGATTGCAGTAGGAATATTACAGATTAGGGCAAAGATCACGGTATCAATGCCTGTTTGCCATGGTGCAGCTGTCCATGTGAGATTGGCAAGAACGACGATGATAGAAAAAACGATGAAAATGCAAGGAAGAATAAGCCCGGGAAATTTACTTTTCCGTGTGGCAAAAAAGAATTCCAAGGCGCATGCACCGAGGCAGAGTACACCGACAATGAGATAGGGGAGAACCCGCATCGGAAATGAGGGCTGAAATACAGCAGTATTATCCATTCCGCTCCTTTCCTTTCTTATATTCTGCGATCAAGGTTTTTGCGGTGTCAAAATCAAATTTGTTTTGAATGGCCATTCGTTTGACAAGTGCGATAAAGGGATCGGTCTCATTGGATTCCGTAAGAGAAATCTTCTCAATGAGCTTGTCGAGGCGCAATCTTACGGTCGGATAAGACACCCCATAGAGCTTTGCCATCTCTTTGAGTGAGCCGGATGCTAAAATAAATTTCTTGATGAAGGACAAATCTTCATCCTCCAAATTGTCCATCCATGGCGGCATGACATGTTGCGGCATTGTTTCCATCTTCCTATTCTCATCGTCATGTTCAGCATAACATTAAACAAAGTTAAAGTCAATCTTTAATTTTGTTTAATACCGAAGGAACGATTTCTGGTTGCCGGACAATGGCGAGGGCTTGTATCGGACGCGGAAATATGCTAAAATCAGTCGTTATGAAAAATGATTTTGAAACACGTTATCTTGAAGCGCGAAAGCGCTTTATTGAGGCGGAGTTTTCCCGCCTCAATCCGATGCAGAGACAGGCGGTGCTGACGACGGAAGGCCCGCTGCTGCTGCTGGCAGGCGCCGGCAGCGGCAAAACCACGGTGCTCATCAACCGCATTGCCAATCTGCTGCAATATGGCCGCGCATCGGACACGGACGAGCTTCCGGACGACGCGTCGGAGGAGGACATCGCCCTGCTGGAGCGGTGCGCCGGAAAGCCGGAGGATCCGGAGTATCCGGCGGCGCAGGCGCGCGCCGCCTATGGCCGCGTGGAGCCGTGGCGCATCATCGCGATCACGTTCACGAACAAGGCGGCGGGGGAGCTGAAGGAGCGGCTGGAAAACATGCTCGGCCCGCAGGCGGCGGACATTTGGGCTTCTACATTCCACTCCGCGTGCGTGCGCATTCTGCGGCGCGACGCGGACCGGCTGGGCTATCCGAACAGCTTCACGATTTACGACACGTCGGACAGCCAGTCGGTGATGAAGCACATCATCAAGGACATGGAGCTGGACGACAAGAGCTTCCCATACCGCGCGCTGCTGGCGGAAATCAGCCGGAGTAAGGATGCGCAGATCACGCCGGAGACGTATCTCACCCGCGCGCGGGCGACGGGGGACATCCGCAAGATCAAGATCGGCGAAGCGTATGCGGAATACTGGCGCCGCCTGTTTTCCGCCGGCGCGATGGATTTTGACGATCTGATTTACAACACTGTGCGCCTGCTGAGCGATTTTGACGACGTGCGCGAATACTGGCAGCGGAAGTTCCGGTATGTGCTCATCGACGAGTATCAGGACACGAACAATCTGCAATACCAGCTCGCCGCGCTGCTGGCGGACGGATGGGGCAACATCTGCGTCGTCGGCGACGATGACCAGAGCATCTACAAGTTCCGGGGTGCAACGATCGAAAACATTCTCAATTTTGAGCAGCAATACAAGCATGCGCGCACCATCCGCCTGGAGCAGAATTACCGCAGCACCGGCCATATTCTGAACGCCGCGAACCACGTGATCGCCAACAACGTCGGCCGCAAGGGCAAAACGCTCTGGACGAACGCGGACGCGGGCGACCCGCTTACGCTGTATGTGGCGCAGAACGAAAACGACGAAGCGCAGTACGTCGCCATGAAGATCATGGAGGACTACGGTCGGGGCGAGAATTTCCGGGACCACGCCATTCTGTACCGGATGAACGCGCAGAGCAACCAGATGGAATATGCCTTCAAGCGCAATGGCATCCCGTACCGCATCATCGGCGGCACGCGCTTTTTCGACCGCGCGGAGGTTAAGGACATGCTGGCCTACCTCTGCGTCATCCAGTCGCCGGAGGACGACCTGCGCCTGACGCGTATCATCAACAACCCGCCGCGCGGCATCGGCGCGCGCAGCGTGCAGACGGCGACGGAGCTTGCGCAGGCACAGAACACGAGCCTGATGGAGATCGTCCGCCACGCGGATCAGTACCCCGCGCTGCAGCGCAGCAGCCTGCGCCTGCGGCAGTTTGCGATTCTGATGGACGAGCTGCGCGCCGCTGCCGAAACGATGACGCCGGAGGAGCTGTACGACCTTGTGCTGGAGCGCACCGGCTACGTCCGCGCGCTGGAGGAGAAAAACACGGCCGAGGACACCGCGCGCATCGAAAACGTGCAGGAGCTGAAAACGAACATCATCAACTACTGCAAGGAGTCGGAAAACGGCACGCTCGCGGGCTTCCTTGACGAGGTGGCGCTGTATACCGACATTGACAATTACGACAAGGACGCCGACTGCGTGACGATGATGACCATGCACGCGGCGAAGGGTCTGGAGTTTCCCACGGTGTTCGTCGTCGGCTGCGAGGAGGGCATTTTCCCCGGCCTGCGCGCGATCGGCGAGCCGGACGAGATGGAGGAGGAGCGCCGCCTGTGCTATGTTGCGCTCACGCGCGCCAAGCGCAAGCTCTATCTCACGTGCGCCCGGCAGCGTATGCTTTTTGGCCGCACAACGGCCAACCGCGTCTCCCGCTTTGTGGAGGAAATCCCAGCAGACGATCTGGAGCAGCGCAACGTGCCGCGCGGCTACCGCTACTCCGACCAGACCCCGGAACAGAAGGAATACCATGCAGCAGCGCGATCAACCGCGCGCACGCGGCCAGTGGCAGCGCCGCCGCGTCCGGCGGAAAAGGCTGCGGCTCCGGCGTTTGCGCTGGGCGACTGGGTGCGCCACCGCGCATTCGGCCTTGGCAAGATCGTCAAGGTATCGCCCATGGGCGGCGACGCGCTGCTGGAGATCGCGTTTGACACGGCCGGCACGAAGCGCCTGATGCTCCGGGCCGCCAGCCAGTACATGACGAAAGAAGAACCCTGACCCATGCAAGTGACAGACAGAAAGAAAGACATTCTCGGCCGGGGCGCCCTCGTGCTTACGACGCTCATCTGGGGCACCTCGTTTATCATCATGAAGGACACGCTCGATACTGTGCCGACGCTCTGGCTGCTGGCGTTCCGGTTTACCGGTGCAGCGGTGCTCATGGCGCTGTTCGGCGCCCGGCAGCTCAAAACGCTCGACCTCGGCTACCTGAAGGGCGGCGTCGTGATGGGCGTGTGCCTGTGCGTAGCGTATATCGTGCAGACCTACGGTCTCGTCTATACCACGCCGGGGAAGAATGCGTTTTTGACGGCGACCTACTGTGTGCTGGTGCCGTTTCTCTGGTGGTTTTTCAACAAGAAAAAACCGGATCGCTACAATCTTTCCGCCGCGCTGATCTGCTTGGTCGGCATGGGGCTCGTGTCGCTGCAGGACGATCTGAGCGTTGGCATCGGCGACGCGCTGACGTGCTGCTGCGGGTTGTTCTATGCGCTGCACATCATCGCCACCGCCAAGGCCGCCGAGGGGCGCAGTCCGGTGCTGCTGTCCATGATCCAGTTTGCCACGGCTGCTGTGCTCTGCTGGATTGCCGCGCCGCTGTCCGGCCCGATGCCGAAGAGCATCCCTGCGGAATCGTGGTACAGCATTGCATATCTGTGCTTCATGTGTACCGGTGTGTGCTTCCTGCTGCAAACGATCGGGCAGAAATATACGCCGCCCTCCGCGGTGGCAGTGATTCTGACGCTGGAATCCGTGTTCGGAACGCTGCTGTCGATCCTGTTCTATCACGAACGGCTCACGCTGCGTGTGGCCGCCGGCTTTGTGCTGATTTTTGTGGCAGTGCTGATCTCGGAGACGAAGCTGAGCTTTTTGAGGCGAAGAGAGACGTGAACCCCAAAGGAGCGATATCCTGATCGGATATCGCTCCTTTCGTCAGCCGTTCGAATCATATACATACTTGCCAAGCTCCGGATCAAAATAGCACCCTTCATAGTGCTGCCAGAGCAATTCGCTCCACATCGCCAACGCGTCAATTGGGTCAGACGGCGGAATGCTGAAGCCGCCAAGTGCTTGCACGCCGTCATCGCTGACACAGAGCGTGATTTTGTGCGTTTTTTCTCCGATGACTACGGAGAAAAAAATCTCATGCCACTCTGGCTGCCGGTCTGTCGCCAGATACTGATACGCGCGGATCCCGCCGGCGCTGATCAGATCGGCGGCAGATTCACAAAATTGCGCGCGCCCGTCCGTCTCCATATTGGCCAGCGTTTCTTCGTCGAACGATCGCGAGAGCCAGTCTGCTCTGAGGGATTCGAGGTCAATATACGCATATGCGCCTTCGTAATTTCCCTGCTGCAAGCAGTTGAGAAAGCGATCAGCGATCCAGAGCTCACGGAGATTGGTAAAGCAGACACCGTGTCCCCAAGCCTGATTCCAGCCAAGGAAGCACACGGGGATCAGTGCGATCACGATTAGAATGGAGGCAATCCAGCGCCGGCGGATTTTTTTCAGCCCCTTTTTCAGAGTCGGAGCCGTTTTTTCCTCCGGCTGTGCTGGTGTGGTGGCCACATGGGGCAGTGGGGTGCTGATTTCATGTAGAACGACCCGGCAATCTGTGCAAATCTCCAAATGCTGTTCCACCGCTTGACGGCTCACATCGCTGCAGCAGTCGTCTACATAGAGCGGCAGCAAGTCTTGAATTATGCTGCATTGGATATGTTTCATTTCAATCCCTCCAATTTCTGCGCCAGCATGCGCTTGGCCCGACAAAAGGTTACCTTACCCCAGCTTTCCGATTTTCCCTTTTGCGCGGCAATTTCCCGCAGCGGAATCTCGCCGTAGACATGCAGAATGACCACGTCGCGGTAGATTTCTGGCAGTTCCAGAACAGCGGATCGAAGTGCGCTCTGCCGCTCTCGTTCCAGAGTGACAGCCTCCGGATCGGGAGCTGTGCTTGGCATCTGCTGCAGCGCGTCTTCCGCCGAGACAAGGCGCTTCTGCTTTCGGCATGCATCCAGCCATGCGTTTTTTCCAATGGCGCATAGCCATGCAAACATGCTTCTGCAGTTCCGGTAAGCGCCGATATGGAGCAATGCGCGATAGAATACCTCCTGCGTCAGACTATCCGCTTGCTGCTCGCTTCCGGAAAGGGAAAGCAGATACCGGTGAACTCTGGCGTAGTATGACTGATAGATTTCCGCAAAGTCATCCATCTGGAATTGCCTCCTTTCCAGTCGCATCTATCATTAAAACGTAAGGGAAGAACATAAGGTTACAGAAAATTTGGAAAAGCGACACGACCTTGGCCGTGCCGCTTATTGGAATCGAATATCTTGGTTTACAGCAGATTCAGAAGCGCGTCGCAGCAATCGACAATGTGTTTGGCGCCGTGGGAGAGCAGAACGTCACGGTCACGGAAGCCCCATGCGACGGAGATGCAGGGGATGCCTGCGTTGCGTGCGGTTTCGATATCCACATCGGAGTCGCCGACATAAACGGTGCTGCCGGCATCGGCGCCGAGCTGCCGCATGGCGGCAAAGAGCGTGTCGGGCGCGGGCTTGCGACGCACGCCCGCCCGCTCGCCGACGGCAACCGTCACGCAGTCCGGGAAAAAATCGAAATGCAGCGCTTTTACGGCGTCATCCGGCTTGTTCGAGACGATGCCGAGCTGATAACCGCGCGCGGCCAGCGTTTTCAGCAGTTCGGTCACGCCCGGATATGGCGCGGTGCGCACACGGCAGTTCGCCGCATAGTCCGCCTTGTAATCGGCGAGCATGGCGCCGAACGCCTCCGGCTTTGCGCCGCCGGACGCCAGTTCCATCAGGCGCTGTGCGCCGTTGCCGACAAAATCCCGCACCTCCGTGCGTGAACGGCAGGGGAGACCATAGCGCGTCAGCGTGCGGTTCACGGCGTCGGTCATGTCGTCCAGAGTGTCCAGCAGCGTGCCGTCCAGATCAAAGAGAATGGTTTTGTATTTCATAGGGGAAACGCTCCTTTTTCGGTCTGCTTTTCGTTATAACCTGTTTTTCCGCTGCTGTCAATGTGAAAAACAACGGTTGACATCTGCGCCGGTATGTGCTAATATACCTAGGCGACAAAGTGGATTCGGCTTGGAGAAGTACCCAAGAGGCCGAAGGGGCTCCCCTGCTAAGGGAGTAGGCTGTGATAAGCGGCGCGAGGGTTCAAATCCCTCCTTCTCCGCCAAAAACAAGACGCCGATCATCGGCGTCTTGTTTCTCTATCTGCATATGTGGAGAGTTACCGAAGCGGTCATAACGGGGCGGTCTTGAAAACCGTTAGGCGGCAACGCCACAGGGGTTCGAATCCCTTACGCTCCGCCACGTCAGAACAAGCTCGCACCGTTCCGTTTCCGCCTAACGGCGAAAGCTGCACTGTGCTCCCTTGTTCTTCCTTTCAAACTCGAAGCGCATAGGCTTCGAGTTTGTTTTTTACCGCATCTTTCGTGTAAAGCATACACACGCCAAAACAACACCTTAAGGTCATCAGCCGCCGCAGGCGGCGTCAGATCGACCGATAGTGTTGTTTTTCTTTTCCAAATCACGACCACTCCGTTGGGGCGTGATTTAGCCTTAAGGCATCTTCAAACGTGGACATTTGAAACGCTGATTGCAGGGGCTTTCGCGGCTGAACGGCAATCAGCGTTTTTCGCTTTGAGCAGGATACACCGCGGAGGGCTTGACAACATAAGATGAATTACGCGGTGTCCGCACGGTGCCGGATGCTGCGGAGTAAATCATTAGGGAAAATTTAAGTGTTGAACTATCTGATTATCCGAACACCGGTCAGGTTCGGGTTTATGACATTGAGGCAATTTCGCTCCCGATTGTCTATAGCATCGCTTGACAATGGCATACATGCCTGACGGCGTGTCTTTCCGGCGCTTTTCGGCCTTTTCGCTTTGATGGGCGTCAGCCCATCTGCATCTCAAAAACCAAAAATCGCTCATAAATCCATTGCCGTCAGGTGCTCGCAGTTTTGCCGGAGCAGAAAAGCGTTCAGGCAAAGAAAAGCCCGCAGAGAATACTTGCTGTATTGACGCGGCATGGACGTTTTTCTGCCCGTCAAAACCGTGCATGCCCTTGTCAAGCGATGCTAACAAATTCGGAGATCACGATCTCAACGGACTGTTGTATGTGCTCAAACAGGACTCAGAGAGGATTCAGGAGAAGGCGCTGGAGCTGTTTGCGCTGCCGATACCGCAGCCCTATGCGGAAGTACGGACTTTGGTGATCCGGGCCAATGTCGGCGATACGGTGCAAATCAATTTTGAAAACAAGCTCGACCGCCGCGCATCCCTCCATGTGCAGGGCCTTCCTTGTCATGTGCTGACTGCCGATGGCACCGCTGTCGGGTTCAATCCGGATACCACGACGGCCCGCTCGATCTGTTCTCCGACATGGCAGACACCAGGAGTGGCGAAGTGGGAACCAATGTACACGGTCTGTTTGGCGCAATCATTGTAGAGGCGGCGTGAAGCTGGGACTTTTGTGTCAGGGCTGCGCATTCGGATCACATTACGACTGCGTTTGCACGCACGCTGTTTCCCGGCTTTGCATGGCAGAATATTTTCGAGCTGGACGGTAGCAGAGCACTGCAATCAACATCAGCAAAGCCGTTACGGCGAGACTGATGGGGAATACCGCCATAATGGTCCGGAAATCCGGACTTTTGGGGAATACCAGGTAAATCCAACTCAGGCGCACGCCGCATACGCCCAGCATCGTCAGAATGGCGGGCGACAGGGAAATACCAAAGCCGCGCAAATAGCCCGATAAGACCTCATAGCACAGACTGAAAATGTGCGCCGTCATCAGCGTCACCAGCCGGATATAGCCGACCTCAATCACCTGTGGATCGTTGTTGAAAACGGAGAGCAGCGGCTTGCCGAAGAACAGGATCAGCGCAATCGCTGCGGTCAGCGCCGCCATACCTTCTGCGAGACAGAGCAGCAGCGTTTTCTTGCATCGCCTGATTTCTCCCGCACCGAAATTTTGCCCCACAAAGGTTGTGCATGCCTGACTGAACGAGTTGAGAATATCATAGGTGATGATTTCAAGATTGAACGCTGCCCCGGACGCAGCCATGACGATGGTCCCCAGACTGTTGATGGCGGACTGGATGATGATATTCGCAATCGAGAACACCGCGCTCTGGATGCCGGCAGGCAGCCCGATGCGCAGGATGCGCTTCAAGCTGTCCGTGTCAATGCGCAGTTCCTTCGGCTCTACATGGATCGCCTTCTCCGTGCGGCGGAGGCAGCGGTACAGAATCGCGGCGCTGACAGCGTTGGAAAGGACGGTGGCGACTGCCACGCCGTCCACGGTCATATGCAGAACCATCACAAAGAACAGGTTCAGCAGCACATTGAGAACGCCGGAGGACGCCAGCGCGATCAGCGGAATCTTCGTTTCTCCGACACTGCGGAAAATTGCCGCCTCGAAATTATACAGGAGGATGACGGGAAGCCCAGCGAAGTAAATTCTCAGGTACAGCAGCGCCAGCGGGAATACATCTTCCGGAGTGTGGAGCTGTTTCAGCAGCGGCGCGGCGATCAATTCGCCGAGAATGGCGGCAAACACGCCGCCCAGCAGCGCCATGACAATGGCGGTGTGGGTGGCTTTGCTTACGGCCTTGTCGCTGGCTTGCCCGATAGCATGGGCAATCGCTACATTTGCGCCCAGCGAAATGCCGATGAACAAATTGAGAATCAGACCGATGATCGCGCTGTTCGTGCTGACTGCGGCTACCGATACGGTGCGCAGGGCGCCGGTGAAATTGCCGACCACTGCAATATCCGCAGCATTGAACAGCTGCCCCAAAATCGCGGTTGCAGCCACCGGCAGAGCAAACTGCGGGATCTTATTCCAGATCGACCCGTGCAGCATATCAAGCTGTCTCCTTTTCGCCACAGTTTCCAACGCGTGCCGCTCCCTTCTGAACAATTTTGCGCCGCACAGTATAGCACTGCGCGGCGGATTTTGCAAGACCGGCATGAAAGGATTTTTCGAAATTTGAAAGCATGAAAAATGAAAATTTCCTCTTGACAAACGGAAAAAGTCTTGTATAATATCATTTGCGCGTAGCGGAATTGTGTAATGGTAGCACACCGGACTCTGACTCCGTTTGTGAGGGTTCGAATCCTTCTTCCGCTGCCAAAAGAACGCCCATCCTTGCGGATGGGCGTTTTTGCGTTGGCTCTTTAGAGGCAAAAAGCAACCCCCGGCTAGGCCGGGGGCAAAAAAACT
>JABLYK010000078.1 GCA_018265835.1 Oscillospiraceae bacterium
ACGTCATCACCTCGTTGTAGCTCGAAAACCACAATACGACGCTTGCCAGCATGACAGCCGCGGCCACGCCGTACAGCATGGACTCCAGCGTCAGCGGATTGCCGGAGGGCAGGTACGTCAAAATCGTTTGACCTTCGTGATTGAACGCCGGGTTGACGAGCGCGGCAACGGCCGCCATGGGGAGAAGCCCCATGACGGCAAAGCGCACCGCTTTTCTGCCCTTGAGATAAATATCATACGCCAGCGCGCCGGTCAGAGAAATCGCAAGATAGACCGGGTGCATCAGGCACATGGAGAACAGGAGAACGAGCGCGTAGTATAAAAAATTGATCGTCGGATGGTAGCCTGAAAAGGCGTCTTTGTTTCTCATTCGCTTCCAGTCGCGTAGCCGCCGCCCACATCATCTCCGAGGTCACAGGTATAGACCCATTCAATCACATCGCCATCCTTGAGCTGATAGCGGCTGCATCCGTAATTGGGGAACCAGCCGTTGACCTTGTACATCCAACCGGAAGTGTTACCAACGTCAAACTCATAGAGATTATTGATTCCTTCGATATAGGCGGAATTGTAGATCGGCGTGTTCTCAAATTCCATGTGGATCTTCTGTTGCTTGCAGGTGCGCTGTAAGATGTTAAAAACGCTCTCACCCTCATAAAATGTGACGGTCATCGGTTTCAGAATCCAGCCGTCCTCCGGCACCAGCTCGCGCTTTTCCTTGTTGCAAAGCTCCATGTTGTCAAGAATCGTGGCGCAGGAGATGGACAGCGTGCAGGTGTATTCCGCATCGCCAATTTCCACGTCCTCCGGCTCGATCGGGATGGGCTTGCCCTCCGGAACGGGGTCGGTCTGGTACTTGTCCTTGCCCGTGCCGGTATCGATCATCATGCCGCCCACTTCTTCATATTCGCCGGTTGCACTTGCCTGGATTTCCTCCGGCGAAACGTATTCTGGCTGTTCGGTATTAGCCTGTGCAGATTCTCCCGTCTGCGGGTCGTCAGACGGCTCTGAGACGTTTTCTGTGGGCGTCTGCGTCGGTTCTGTCTCAACCTTGTCCGGCGTATTTGATTCCGCCGCGTTCTGCGCCGGTGTCTCCACCGGGGCAGCAACGGTCGGCTGTGCCAATGGGTCTTTCTGCTTCGGCATATTCCGGTCGCCAAAAATGAACGCCGCCGCCAGCACCAGTACGATCAGTACCGGCGCAAGGATTTTCCATTTGTGTTTCTGCCAAAATGTCATATCAGATCAACTCCGCAGCGCTCAGCATATTGTAAAGCATCTGCGCGATCTCGCAGCGCAGAATCGCTTTTGTGGGTTCGATATTGAGGTCACTCTGGTCGAGGATATTGACGGAGTAGCAGAACGCCATCGGTTCCTTCGCCCAGGATGCCACGCTGCGGTAATCTCCGAACTGCGCCAGCATATCCTTTGTCGCTGCCGCGTCCATCGCAGTGTCCAGCCCGCAGAGCTTCGCCGCTCTTGCCACCATTGCGGCGGCCTCCTGCCGGGTGATGGTGCCGTCCGGATTAAACTTGCTGCTGCCAACACCGTTGACAATGCCGCTGCTGTTGGCTGTGCCGATGTAACCGGCGTACCATTTGGAGCTGGGAACATCGGTAAAGACTTTTGTATCCTTTGCAGCCAGACCGAGGGCGCGGGTGACGATGGCGGCAAATTCTGCGCGCGTCATGGTCTTGTTGGGCATGAACGTGCCTTTTCCCATGCCATTGATGATGCCGCGGGATGCAAGTTCTTCGATAGCAGCTTTGTTTGCGTGATTCTTGATGTCCGAGAACGTTGTACCGGGAGCGGTCACGCCGGGGACGTTGACGGAGGCGTCGGCGTTGCCTTTTTTGACGGTGGTGCTGGGCTTTGCGGTATTCTTGGTCACATCGCCCATGCGGTACAGGCTGTTTTCGCCATTTGCCGCGCGGTCAATGGCGACCAAAGCGTAAAAGCCCTGTTCCGCAGACATCTGGTTATTGCCGTCCGAACCGTCGAGAACGTGGTAGAAGCCGCCGTTAGACTGCCGGAACGAGAGAAGATTTTCCGTCAGCGTGTGGCCGTTTTTCACAAAGCGGCTGTCCCCAAGGTCAATCCCAAGCTCGCAGAGCGCGACGACGACCTGCGCAACGGATTCTACGTTTGTTGTTCCCCATGAGGAGAATCCACCTTTATTATCCTGCACTTTGGAGAGGTAGGTCAGGGCTTTGTCTGTTGCGCTCTTGACCGCTTTCTGGTCCTGATATTTTGCCAACGCCTGCAATGCCATTGCGGTAATATCCACATCAGAATCGCCTGTGTCAGTCAAAGACCATCCACCGTCTTTTTTCTGATTCTTGATGATCTCATCGATGTAAAGCTGGCGCGTGGCCTGTGTCTTTGCGGCGGGGTTCTTCGGAATGTCGTAATTGCCGGAATCCAGCGCGATCAATGCCCAAATGGGGCCGTTCAGACCCTGCCAGATGGTCTTTTCAAAATCGCCAAGCGGGGTCAAAAGGTTGTATCCCGCGACCTTGGACGGATCGCGTCCAATGGCGGTCAGCGCGAGAATGACGCGGGAATACTCGGTGTATTTTCTTTCATGCAGCACGCCGGAGCAGTTCTTGACGTACTTTTCCACGCGCGTGTAATATTCGTCATAATAGTCTGCGGGAACGGAATACCCGGAACGGGCAAGACCAATAACTGCCCATTCGCCGCCGATGGAGCCGACTTCCGGAGACTTCACGGAAGAGAGCATAAAAGCGGCGCTTGACTGCACCTCACTCTGGACGCTGGACGCTGCAAATGTGGGAACAGCCAGCGAGAACAGGACGGAAAACGCCAGAATCAGCGCTGCAAATTTACGAATTTGCTTCATATTTTAATCCCCCTATAAATGCGGCAAGCAGGGCTGCCCCCAATGGGGGCAGTCCTGTGCTGCAAAGTGATTATTTTGTGGTCTTCGCCACGTTTTCCACGAAGCGGT
>JABLYK010000038.1 GCA_018265835.1 Oscillospiraceae bacterium
GCAGGTCAACGGGACGATGTGGGCATCGTCCCCTACGACGCCGAGGTACGAACACCAGTCACCTCATCCGTCACGCTTCGCGTGCCACCTTCCCCTCAAGGGGAAGGCTTTGGGGTGCGTTACACACCAGACACCGTATCACGCACCGAGCCAGAAGGTCAAAGCCTCCACCGACGCGCGCGAACCGCTTGCGTTCGCGCCAGATGCTTGCCATCGTTGGACATAGGGATGAGCGGTAACCCTATAACACCAAGGCAATTTCTCCGCCAGCGTCAGTCGCTGGGGGTTTCCAAAGGGGGGACCACATCCCCCTTTGGCGTGTCTTTCTTTCAGGCTCCACCCGGTTTCTTTCTGCTCGTGCAGAAAGAAATGGGGTGGATTGAACCAGCCATGGTTGCGCACTGCGGGTCGATGTGGGCATCGACCCCTACGAAGCCGAGGTGCGAAACCGCACGGCACCTCATCCATCAGCACCTGAAAACGCCGCACCGGGCGGGGAATTTTTCCCGCCCGGTGCGGCGTCTTCAACAGTTTGCGCATCAGATTTCTTCAATTGCCTCCACTGGGCACACCTCAACGCACGAGGCACAGCCGATGCAGCGATCCTCGTCGATCGCCGCAACGTCATCCTCCAGCGTGATCGCCTCCTGCAGGCACTCCTCCACGCAGCTCCCGCAGCCGATGCACACATCCGGATTGATACGGTAGACCATATGCTTCGCTCCTTTTGATCCCGGTTTCTGGCGCATAGTATACGCGTCACACAGGGGTTTGACAAGGGGTATTTTCAGAGAATTTCGCGCAAGCCACCGGCTCAGAGCGTTTGGGCGCGCACCAGCGCGGCGTACAGCCCGTTTTGCGCCATCAGCTCCGCGTGCGTGCCCTGCTCGCGGATGCGCTCGCCCTCGACAACGGCGATGCGATCAGCGCTGTGGATGGTCGAGAGCCGGTGCGCGATGATGATGCTCGTGCGCCCCTGCGCCAGCTCGTCGAGCGCGCGCTGGATGCGCTGCTCCGTGACGGAGTCGAGCGCGCTGGTCGCCTCGTCGAGGATCAGCACGGGCGGATTTTTCAAAAACACACGCGCAATGCTCATGCGCTGCTTCTGCCCGCCGGAGAGCATGACGCCCCGCTCGCCGACATAGGTATCGTACCCGTCGGGCAGCGCCATGATATCATCGTGGATCTCCGCGCGTTTGGCGGCCTCGACGATCTCCGCGTCCGTCGCGTCCGGGCGGCCGTAGCGGATGTTCTCGCGGATGGTGTCGGCAAAGATGAACACGTCCTGCTGGATGATGCCGATGCTCCGGCGCAGCGACGATTGCGTCACGGTGCGCACGTCGTGCCCGTCGATGCGGACGCTCCCCTCCGTCACGTCGTAAAACCGGGGCAGGAGCTGGCAGAGCGTCGTCTTGCCGCCGCCGGAGGGGCCGACGACCGCCAGCGTCTCGCCCGGGGCGATGTGCAGGTCGATGTGCTCCAGCACCGGGACGCTGTCATTGTACCGGAACGACACGCCGCAGAAGTCCACCGCGCCGCGCACATCCGTGAGTGTCTCCGCGTCCGGCGCATCCTGAATGTCCGGCTCCATGCGCATCAGCTCCAGGAACCGGGAGAAGCCCGCCGTGCCGTCCGTGAACGTCTCCATGAAGTTCACAAGCGTGCGGATGGGCGTGACGAACGTCGTCACGTACAGCGAGAACGTGATGAGGTCGATGTAGTTCATCTTGCCGCGCATGATGAAATAGCCGCCGAGCGCGATGACCACGACCTGCAGCGCCGACATGGTGAAGTCCATGCCGCCGTGGAACAGACCCATGGCCTTGTACCAGTCGCCCTTGCTGTTTTTGTACCGCTCGTTGCAGTCAAGGAACTTGTCGCGCTCGCTGCGCTCGTTCGTGAAGGCCTTGGCGGTGCGCACGCCCGAAATGCCGGACTCGATGACGGCGTTGATCTCCGCCTGCCGGCGCTTGACCTCGACGTTCGTGTCGTTCATGCGGCGGCGCTGCCGGATCGTGAACCACACGAACAGCGGCACGAGCAGCAACAGCACGAGCGCCAGCTCCCAGCGCACGGACAGCAGCACGAGAATCGCGCCCGTGAGCGTGACGGCGCTCGTGAGCAGGTTTTCCGGCCCGTGGTGCGCCAGCTCCGTGATGGCAAAGAGGTCGGAGGTCATGCGGCTCATGAGCACGCCCGTGCGGTTCTGGTCAAAAAACCGGAAGCTCATCGTCTGCAGGTGCGTGAAGAGATCCTCGCGCATATCGGCCTCCAGATACACGCCGCAGCGGTGGCCCACCACCGTGACAATGTAGCTGAGCACGGCCTTGAGCAGATACGCGACGAGCAAGATCGCCATCACGGCGAAAAACGTGCCGTAAAGCCGCTCCGGCAGCAGCGTCTGCATGGCGCTGCGCGACGCGAGCGGGAACGCAAGGTCGGCAAAGCACGACAGCAGCGCGCAGAGCAGGTCGATCGCCAGCAGTTTGATGTGCGGTTGATAATAGGACAGGAAAATGCCGAACGGCTTTCCGTGAAAGTTTCGTTTCATGGTATTCGCTCCGTTTCCGCGATTAGTTTAGCCGGATTCGCCCGCGCTGTCAAGCGGTTGGTGATTGACCGGCGACCCAAAGCATGGTAAACTGTTTATGTAAACTTCGACGTTTTTTGCAGGGTGGGAAGAAGCATGCGAAAGAAAACCGTGGTTCAAATTTCCGTCTGCGCCGCGCTGTTGGTGGTGCTCGCGGTCCTGATGCTGGTGCGACTGAAGGCGGCGGACGCTCTGGAAGTGGCGGAAAAACAGGCTGCCGAGGCCACGCCGCCCCCCATCGCCACGCCCGTGCCGACGCCCACGCCCTCCGCCGAGCCGGAGAGCGGCCTGCCGCGCATCAACGTGGCGGACTGGCAGTACGTGCTCGTCAACGCCGCGCATCCGCTCGGCAACGTTGAGCCGGAGAGTCTGACGGAGCTGGAGGGCGGTCACTATTTCGACAGCCGCGCCGTCGCCTCGCTGCAGAAGTTCATCGGCGCCGCCCGCGCCGAGGGGCTGAGCGTGTGTCTGTCGTCAGCCTACCGCAACTATAACGAGCAGAGCTATCTCTACAACCGCAAGGTGCAGCAGCTCGGCGGGGATGAGGCCGCGGCCGCGCGCATCGTCACGCCGCCCGGCGCGAGCGAACATCAGCTCGGCCTGTGCGCGGACATCACCGACCGGTTCTACGAGGTGAAGACCCACGATCTCGAAAACACTGCGCTGTTCCAGTGGATGCAGGCGCACTGCCAGGAGTACGGGTTCATCCTGCGCTACCCGAAGGACAAGGAGGACGTCACCGGCATCATGTACGAGCCGTGGCACTTCCGCTATGTCGGGGTGGAGGCCGCGACGTACATCATGGAAAACGGCCTGTGTCTGGAGGAGTTTCTGGCGCTGTACGAAACGGCGTCAGAATGAACGCGCTGCATTCTTCCTTATCCAGCCGCAAGGCAAGCTTGCGTCTGGAGATGCGGGGTGCGTATCGCGCCGAGCCAAAAGGCCGGACAACAGCCGACGCGCGCGAACCGCTTGCGGCGTCAGAAGCCGCTCGCAGCGCTTCGTTTCCGCGGCAAGCGCGAAAACTGCGCATGGTCCAGACCACCCTCTCTTGCCGCTGCGCGGCAATTCACCTTGTCCGCTCCCGCCTTCTTCCTTATCCTCCGGAATCGCTACGCTGGATTCCGTCGGAGATGCGGAGGGGTGCGTATCGCACCGAGCCAGAAGGTCAAAGCCTCCACCGACGCGCGCGAACCGCTTGCGTTCGCGCCAGATGATGGCCAGCGTTGGTTGCAGGGATGCGTGCCGACCCTATAACACCAAGGCAATTTCACCGCCAGCGTCAGTCGCTGGGGGATTCCAAAGGGGGGCCCACATCCCCCTTTGGCGTGCTTTCTTTGCGGCGTTACCGCGTTTCTTTCCCACGAGGGAAAGAAATGGGGTAACAGATTTGACCTGCGTTGCGCACTGCGGGTCGATGTGGGCATCGACCCCTACGAGGGGGATGGGCATGTATCGCACGCCACCTCATCCGTCACGCTTCGCGTGCCACCTTCCCCTCGCGTCAGAATGACAGCGCAAGGTCATCCCGCACCGCAAGCGGCACGGGATTGACCGGCACTGTCATTCTTCCTTCCCCAGCCGCAAGTCAGGCTTGCGTCTGGGGGACGCGGGGTGCGTAACGCGCCCCTCGCATTTCCGACGAGACGCAGCGTAGCGATTCCGGGCGAATCCGGAGGAATTTGCACGATTTTTGTCTAAATCCACTAAATTATTGTGAATAAATATGTTGAAAATGTGGAAAACACAGCTTGCAAAACTTGTCTGCGCGTGTTACAATACAGGAGAACTTAAAAGGAAAGGAGCGTGATATCCGAATGACGTACAAGAACACAGTGCGCGATCTTGACGATCTGATCTTCAGTGATTGCACTTGGGAACCCAGCAGCAAGTAAAAAAACGCAGACGGACCAACCACGCAGGCGCGTGGATTTTTTTTGTCCTGTTTTGCGCTTGCACCGTACACCCCGGCCCCTGAGGAGACTTTTGTTGATTTCTGCGGCCGACTGTGATACAGTCGATGTGCCGATATACAATATAAATATAAGGAACTTCATCCGAACAGAAAACAGAACGGAGGAACTCATTATGGCATTTCTCAGAAAGATCCCCAAAAACCCCGACATCCTGGAGCACTTCAAGGATGGCGCTGGCCACATCGAAAAATTTCCGATCCTCACCCCGGACGAGATGCACGGCGCGGGCCGCGTATGCGCAATCATGAAGCTGCAGCCCGGCTGCGAGGTCGGCCGCCACCGCCACGAAGGCGACTGCGAAGTGTTTTACTTCCTGTCCGGCAAGGGCAGCTACCTGCTGGGCGACGAGATGGTTCCCGTCGAGGCGGGCGACATCGCCTTTGTGGACGACGGCGAGGAGCATTTCCTGCGCAACGACGGCGACGAGGTGCTGGAATATCTCGCGCTGGTGCTATACACCAAGTAAATATCGTCACAAACCAGCAGCCGCTTCCAAACGGAAGCGGCTGCTGTGTGATACCTATTTAAATATAGGGAGGCTTGTCCCATGGGGCGAAGATGCGCACCCCCAAGACCACCTCATCCGTCACGCTTCGCGTGCCACCTTCCCCTCAAGGGGAAGGCTTTCAAGGCGGCAAGTGTCACGCCGTCAGAACAACGACACAATCCAGCAGATGACCGGCGCAAAGACGATGGCGGGCAGATAGTCCGCAACCTTGATCTTCGTGATGCCGATGAGGTTCGTGGCGATGGCGACGATGATGAGCGACCCCGCGCAGGTCATCTCCGCGATGGCAAGCGGCGTGAGCGCCGGGGCAAGCACGCCCGCAAGCAGCGTGAGCGCCCCCTGAAACACGAACACAAACACCGCCGAGAGCATGACGCCGAAGCCAAGGCTCGCTGTGAGCATGATCGAGGAAAACAGGTCGAGCATGGATTTCGTAAACAGCAGGCTGTTGTCGCCGCTGATGCCCGCGTTGAGCGAGCCGTTGATCGTCATCGCGCCGACGCAAAACAGCATGCTCGCTGTGACAAAGCCCTCGGCCACGGAGACCTTACCGCCCCCCTGCTTCTGAAATTTCCCCTCGATCCACTTGCCGAGCCGGTTGATCGCGCCGTCGATATCCAAAAGCGTGCCGACGATCGCGCCGAGCACCATCGACGCGATGACGATCAGCACATTCTCGCCCTGCAGCGCGCCGTCGATGCCGATGTACAGCGTGCACAGGCCAAGCCCGATCATCACCGCGTTCGTCACGCGCTCCGGAATGCCCTTTTTGAACAGCAGCCCCACAGCGCTGCCGATCAGAATCGTCCCGGTGTTCACCAGAACGCCCGTCATACTCATAGAAGATCCATCCTCTCTGTATCCACAATATTGAATAAGGTAACACAATTCTGTCGCGCTGTAAAGCGGTAATGCGGCAGGATTTTTATTTCAGCGCCGTGCGCAACTCGCGCAAAAACGCGCGCGCTGCGGTGGACAGACCCTCGCGCTTCGGATAGATGACGCCGAGCGTGCGCCGGAGCTGCGGCTGGAGCTGGCGCGCGATGACGCGGTGGTTCGTGTTTTTCAGCACCAGCTCCGGCAGGACGGCGATGCCGAGGCTGTTTTCCACCATGGTGAGGATGCTGTAGTCGTCCGCAACGCGGTACTGCACGTCGATCTCCGGATGCGCGGCGACCATATCGTGCACGATGCCCCCGCCGCGCCCCTCGTCGAGCAGGATGAACGGCTCCTGCTTCAGCTGCCCGACCTGAACGAAGATGTTCTCGCCGAGGGGGTGCCCCTCCGGCAGGACGGCCAGCATCGTGTCCTGAAAGACCGGCTCGCACACGAACGGCGTCACGCGTGACGCGTCCGTGAAGCCGAAGTCCACCACGCCCGTGCGCACCCACTCCTCGATTTCGGAATACAGGCCCTGGTGCAGCTCGAAGCGGAGGTTCGGGTGCGCCTCGCGGAACGCCTTCATCACCGGCGGCAGCAGCTGGCTGGAGATGCTCGTGAACGTACCGATGCGGATCGTGCCGCGCTGCAGGCCGCGGAAATTCGCCGCCTGCTCGGAGAGCATCCGGTGGGCGTTGGCCACGTCGCGGATATAGGGCAGCAGCAGCTCGCCCTCACGCGTGAGTGTCACGCCGGTGCGCGAGCGGAGCAGCAGCGTGACGCCCAGCTCCTCCTCCAGCGCCTTCATCATCTGGCTCACGGCGGACTGCGTATACCCCATCACACGCGCCGCGTCCGAAAAGCTGTTGCATTCGAGCACGCGCAAAAACGCCAGATATGGATTCATTTCCGCCTCCACAAATAAGATTTGCTAATTTCATTATTAGAAAAATTCGCTTTACTTATCAATAAGGGTATTATATAATACAGCCAAGCGGAACGCAAGTACCACTTTTCCGCTTGGGTTTGTCCCTCTCTTTTGTAAGAACCATGTTTTCCAAACTCCATTTCTCCTGATGAAAACGCCCTGCCGGTTTGTCCGTTCCGGCAGGGCGTTTTCATTGCGTTGTGGGAAGCATCTCGGTTCATTCCACCCCCATTTCTTCCCCGCGTCAGAATGAACGCGCTGCATTTCGTTTCCGGCTGAAGCCGAAAACTCCATATCCGCTTCTTCATTCTTCCTATCAAATCCGAAACGATGTTTCGGATTTGGTTATGGAGAGACAGCTTCCCCCAGAGGGGGAAGCCTTGGGTGGGCGCGTATCGCACCCCGCATCCCCCGGACGCAGGCGTGACCTGCGGCTGGGGGATGCGACGGTGCAGTTGGAAACGGAGCACCATTCGTAGGGGACGATGCCCACATCGTCCCACCGGTACGCACCGCCCCAAAAGGTCGGACGACGGTTTCGGCGCGCGAACCGCTTGCGTTCGCGCTAGACTACAGCCAGCGTCAGTCGCTGGGGGATTCCAAAGGGGGGCCCACATCCCCCTTTGGCGTGCTTTCTTTGCGGTGTTACCGCGTTTCTTTCCCACGAGGGAAAGAAATGGGGTAACAAACTTGACCTGCGTTGCGTCGTTCCCCTCATCAGTCGGCTCCGCCGACAGCTTCCCCCGGAGGGGGAAGCCTTGGCTCGGCGCGTTACGCGCCCCGCATCCTCGAGCCGAAGCGCAGCGAGCGTCTTATGACTGCACGACGATCTCCGCGCTTGTGCCGGAGGCGGCGAGCGCGCGCTGTCCGGCGGCGTCGGTCGTGATCGTGCGGAGATTCGCCAGTCCGGCGAGCGGCGACCAGTCCGGTTCGCCGGTGCAGCCGAGCAGCGTCAGCGCCGTCAGCCCGGTGAAATCGTTCAGCCCGGAGCTGGAATCCAGCCGGCAGCGGACGAGCACCAGCTCGGCGACGCCGCGCTCCTTATCGAAGTCCCGGAAAAACGAGCCGCGCAGGTCGCAGTCATACAGCGCGACGTATGTCAGCGAATCCTGATGCAGCGGCGTCCACAGCTCCTCGCGCGTGGCGTTCGAGATCGTGAGCGACTGCAGCTTCGTCAGTGGCCGGAACACGGACAGCTCCGAAGCGTTCGCGCCGTTGAGACTGACGGTGCGCAGATCGAGGCAGCGCTCCAGCCCTGTGAGGTCGGCAATGGCGTTGCCGTCGGCCAGCAGGGTCTGCAGTTTTGGGAGATTCTCGATCCCGGCAAGGGCGGTGATGCGGTTGCCGCCGACGTCGAGCGTCTCGATGGCGCAGGCGGGCAGCGTCTGGAGCGAGGTGATGTTCTGGTTCCGGAGCCAGACGGTCGTCAGGCTCGGAAAATACGCGAGGTCGGACAGCTCCCGGATGCTGCCGCGTTCCGTGCCTGCGTCCTGCGCCGGTTCGGTGAACGAAACCGCATCGCCGCAGACGTACAGCGCCGTCAGCCCCTTGAGATCGTCCACCGTGAGTTCGCCCGCCGGGATGCCGGCATAGTCGCGCGCGGCCTGCTCCAGAATCGGGTTCTGAAACGCGCAGACCGTGTCGCCCGGCAGCGTCTCGACCGCGACGGTCCGGGTCGTCCACCGCTCCAGATAGCCGGTGAAGTGGCCGACGATCGCGGCGGCGATCGCGCAGCCGAGCAGCACCACGGCGAGACACGCCGCGACGATCTTCCCGGCCCGCCCTTTCTTCGCCTTTTTGGGCTTCTCCGCTTTCTTCTTCCCCCGCTTCGGCTTCGCGGGCGGCGCGGGCGGCGCCGCGTCCGCATCCGAAAACGCCTCGGAGCGCAGCAGCGGCGCGGTATAGAGCTTGTCGTAGAAATAGTCCTCGCTGGGGTAGGTGTATTTCATCAGCGCGAAGATGTTGCCGAGCTGCAGCTCCATGCCGGGAGAGAGCTGCGTCTCCTCCAGAAAGATGCTGATCGTCTTTTTCTTTTTCGTGAGCGCGTAGTGCAGCTCCTTGCGGCAGTTGTCCGAGGCGAGGTACGCCGGCGAGACGAACGCCAGCACAAGGTGCGCGCCGTACAGGTGCGACGCGATGCACTCCGTCCACTCGCTGCCGGCTTCGATGCCCTCGTCGTACCAGATGCGGTAGCCGCGTTCGTGCATATCGCCGACGATCTCCAGCACCGCGTCCGCGTCGGCATGGGCGTAGCTGATGAAAATATAAGGCTCGCTGCCTTCATAGGGTTTGAACAGGCTGGGCAAAGAACCACCATCTCTTTCTGTCATATGGGATTGATCGTTTATTTTCGCGTAAATTTATGAGAAAAGTCTGAACGCGCGGCGGCGCGGAGCTGGGTCATTCCACCCCGTCCTGCGCCGCACGCCACCTCATCCGACCGCCCTTCGGGCGGCCACCTTCCCCTCAAGGGGAAGGCTTTAAAAGGGACGCACCCCGCATCTCCGGACGCAAGCTTACCTTGCGGCTGGGTAAGGAAGAATGACAGTGCCGGTCAATTCTGTGCCGCTTGCGGTACGGGATGACCTTGCGCTGTCATTCTGACGCGAGGGGAAGCCTTCGCGCTTTCAACTTCTCCAGCAGCGCATACGGGACGCGCAGGTTTCCGAACCCGTGCCCCAGCGCGATGTCCGGCTTGCGCGCGCCGTGATAGTCCGTGCCGCCGGTGCAGAGCAGACCCCGCTCCGCCGCCAGGACACGCACGGCCTGCTCCTGCTCGGGCGTGTAGTTCGTGTACATGGCCTCCAGCCCCACGGCGCCCGCCGCCGTCGCGGCGTCCACCATCGCCGTGCGCTGCTCCGGCGTGTAGCGGTATTTGAACAGGTGCGCCACGACCGGCAGCCCGCCCGCCGCGCGCAGCGTTTCGACGGACTCCTCCAGCGGGATGTTGTAGCGCGCGACGTAAAACGGCTTGCCGCGGCCAAGGAGGTTTTTCATCCCGTCCTGCACGGACGCAACGTAGCCGCGCCGCATGAGGTACTCGGAGATGTGCGGGCGGCCGAGCATCGTCTGGCCGGGGAACTCGGCGTGCAGCGCGTCCATCGTGATGGGATACCCCGCGTCGTGCAGGCGCTGCACCATCGTCTCGTTGCGGGCGTTGCGCTCGGCGGTCGCGCGCGCCATCATGGCGCGCAGCCGGGGATGCCCGGCGTCCATGTAGTACCCCAGCACATGCACCTCCACGCCGTCGTAGATCGTGGACAGCTCCACGCCGGGCACGACCTCCACGCCGTACCGCGCCCCGGCCCCGATGGCCTCCGGCAGACCCGCGAACGTGTCGTGGTCCGTGACGGCGACGGCGCGCAGGCCAAGCTCTGCCGCCTTGCGCACAACCTCCGCCGGTGCGTCCGAGCCGTCGGACGCGAGGGTGTGCACGTGCAGATCAATCCAGTCCGGCATCGTCCGCAGCCTCCGGCGCGGCTTCGCCCTGCCAGAGGACGAAAACGCACCCGTCCGCCACGCGCACAAGCGCGGGCTTTCCCAGAAACTCGTTGCTCACGCCGAGCGGCACGCCGCACGTGAGCGCCGCGTCCTCCAGCTCGTACTTCAGCCCCCGGAGCGTGACGCCGCGCGCCGTATCGCCGCTGCAGAAGACGGAGAGGAACCCCTGCGCCTCCGCGCCGAAGCGCAGCGCGCCGTTGCGCACCGCCGTGACGACCCAGCCCCCGCCGGTGAGCCAGCCCAGCGCGCCGTGGTCGGCGATGTACCGCAGCGTCTGGAGATTGGCGATCGTGTGGTCGAGCCGCGCGCCGCCCAGCCCGCCGTAGAGCGCGAGCCGGCGGTAGCCGTGCGAGAGCGCCCAGCGGACGGCGAGCATCATGTCCGTGTCGTCCTTCATGGTCGGGTGCGTCTCGACGTTCGGGTGCGCCGGCGCATGGCCGAGCGAGTCGAAGTCGCCCATGACGAAGTCGGGCGCAACGCCGATGGCCTGCAGCGCGGCATAGCCGCCGTCCGCCGCGATGACATAGTCGCCCGGCTCCGGACGCGGCACAGCGCCGCCGAGCGGAGCCGCGCCGATGATGTAACAGGTTGGTGTTTGGTTCATGGTGATGACCCCTTTCGGAAGTCTCGTTTGGCAAACGCTTCGCTGGTTTGCCAAACGAAGGAGATTGCAGCCTGCTGCAGCGCACGCGCAAAGCGCGCACGTTTGCAGGTTGAGCAGTATTTTCTCCGCCGCACATGTCGCCGGAGAAAATGATTAAATTCTCTTTCGCCGCTTCCGAGCGGCGAAACTCTGCGAGGCAAGGTGCGTATTGCACCTACCCAAAGCCTTCCCCTTGAGGGGAAGGTGGCACGCGCTTGTAAACCAAATCCGAAACGGCGTTTCGGATTTGAAAGGAAGAACAGAGAAGCGGATGCGCCGCTTTCGCCATTCGGCGGAAGCAGAGCGGAGCGCGTCCGTTCTGACGCCCGGATGAGGTGGCGTGGTTTCGCACCTCGGCTTCGTAGGGGTCGATGCACTCCCAGAGCACTTTGTCGCCGCCGCTGGCGGCTCGGGCGCCCACATCGACCCGCTGGCACACGCCGCAGTGCGTAACCAGGGCTGGTTCAATCCACCCCATTTCTTTCTGCTCGTGCAGAGCGTCAGAGTGGACACGTTCCATTGCGCTTTCGCCGGAAGGCGAAAGCTTCATATCCACTCCTCCACGCTTCCTTTCCCAGCCGCAAGTCAAGCTTGCGACTGGGCTTAGGGTGCACTGCGTGATACGCACCCAGCCAAGGCTCCCTTGTGTAAAGGGAGCTGTCAGCGAAGCTGACTGAGGGATTGTTTCCAAACGTCCCGAAGCTTTCTGCATGACAACCCCTCCGTCACGGCTTCGCCGTGCCACCTCCCCTTACACAGGGGAGGCTTTGGGCGCACTGCGTGTTACGCAACGCACAACACCTCATCCGTCAGCGTCAGGACGGAACAAGTCCGCACCCCGCGTCCTCGCGGCGCGACCCAACGAAGTGGTCGTGACGCGACGATGAAGAATGGGGCAAGTCTACGCCCCCCGCATCTCCGACGGAATCCAGCGAAGCGATTCCGGAGGATAAGGAAGAACGGAGGAGTGGATGCGGCGCTTTCGCCAACGGCGGAAGCATAGCGGAACGAGTCCGTTCTGACGCCATTATACCACGGCGTCAAGCCCCTTTTCCGGCAAAAGATTGACAGAATTCAGATTAGTGAAAATTTTAGAACTTTTTTATTTATATTGTTACTGATATATGATATAATTCCAGCGTTATGACCGCTCCCGAACGTGTCTCCCGGCGCGTGGAGCGGGCTGAGAACTTCGCTGCGCTCCCGCGCAGCCGGAAAGGAGCCCATCTGTGTCAGAAAAAACCTTTAACAAGATTCTGGCCGCCAACCGCGGCGAGATCGCGGTGCGCGTCTTCCGCGCCTGCTACGATCTCGGCATCCATACCGTCGCCATGTACTCCAAGGAGGACACCTTCAGTCTGTTCCGCACGAAGGCCGACGAGGCGTACCTGATCGGCGAAAACAAAAGCCCGCTGGGCGCATACCTTGACATCCCGGAAATCATCGACCTCGCCAAGCGCCGCGGCGTGGACGCCATCCACCCCGGCTACGGCTTTTTGTCCGAAAATGCGGACTTCGCCCGCGCCTGTGAGGAAAACGGCATCACCTTCATCGGCCCGCCGTCCAACATTCTCGGCATCATGGGCGACAAGCTCTCCGCCAAGCAGGTCGCGCTGGAGTGCGGCGTGCCCATCGTGCCCGGCTGCACCGAGCCGCTGCGCGACGGGCAGGAGGCGCTCGAAAAGGCCATCAGCTTCGGCTTCCCCGTCATTCTGAAGGCGGCGGCCGGCGGCGGCGGACGCGGCATGCGCCTGTGCGAAATGCCCGAGGACGTCATCCCCGCGTTCGATCTCGTCAAGAGCGAGGCGCACAAGGCCTTCGGCAACGACGACATCTTCATCGAGAAATACCTCGTCGAGCCGAAGCACATCGAGGTGCAGATTCTCGCCGACCAGTACGGCAACGTGCGCCATCTCGGCGAGCGCGACTGCTCGCTGCAGCGCCGCTACCAGAAGGTCGTGGAGTTCGCCCCGGCGTGGAGCGTGCCGGAGAGCGTGCGCGAGCAGCTGCACAACGACGCCGTGAAGATCGCCAGCGCCGTCGGCTACGTGAACGCCGGAACCGTGGAGTTCCTCGTGGACCGCGACGGCAACCACTACTTCATCGAGATGAACCCCCGCATCCAGGTCGAGCACACCGTCACCGAGATGGTCACGAACATCGACCTCGTGCGCGCGCAGATCCTCATCGCCGAGGGTCAGCCGATCAGCCACCCGGAGATCGGTCTCGGCGACCAGAACAACCTCAAGGTCAACGGCTACGCCATCCAGTGCCGCGTGACCACCGAGGACCCGGCCAACAATTTCGCGCCCGACAACGGCAAGATCGAGGCCTACCGCTCCGGCGGCGGCTTCGGCGTGCGTCTCGACGGCGGCAACGTCGGCACGGGCACGACCATCTCCCCCTACTACGACTCCCTGCTCGTCAAGGTCACGAGCTGGGACTGCACCTTCCCCGCCGTGTGCCGCAAGGCCACCCGCGCCCTGAGCGAAGAGCACGTGCGCGGCGTGAAGACGAACATCCCGTTCGTGACGAACATCCTCAACCACCCGACGTTCATCGACGGCAAGTGCCACACGAAGTTCATCGACGAGACGCCGGAGCTGTTTGAGTTCACCGAATCCCGCGACCGCGCGACCCGCGTGCTGAAGTATATCGCAAACATCCAGGTCAACAACCCGGACATCGACCGCCACCAGTACGACACGCCGCGCTTCCCGCAGCCGCAGCGCGAGATCCGGAAGCAGGACGGGCTGAAGTTCCTGCTCGACACCGACGGCCCCGAGGCCGTGAAGGACTGGGTGCTGAACCAGAAAAAGCTGCTCATCACCGACACCACGATGCGCGACGCGCACCAGTCGCTGCTCTCGACCCGCCTGCGCACGCGCGACATGGTCAAGGGTGCGGACGGCACGGCCGACATCCTTGCCGACTGCTTCTCGCTCGAAATGTGGGGCGGCGCAACGTTCGACACCGCCTACCGCTTCCTGCACGAGTCCCCGTGGGAGCGTCTGGAGATGCTGCGCGAAAAAATCCCGAACATCCCGTTCCAGATGCTGCTGCGCGGCTCCAACCTCGTGGGCTACGCGAGCTATCCGGACAATCTCGTGCGCGCGTTCGTCGCTGAGGCGGCGCGCGAGGGCATCGACGTGTTCCGCGTGTTCGACTCCCTGAACTGGCTGCCGAGCATGGAGGTCGCCATGGACGAGGTTCTCAAGCAGAACAAGTTCCTCGAAGCCACCATGTGCTACACGGGCGACATTCTCGATCCGAAGCGCGACCGGTACACGCTCGAATATTATGTCAACCTTGCCAAGGAGCTGGAGCGCCGCGGCGCGCATTCGCTGTGCATCAAGGACATGTCCGGCCTGCTCAAGCCGTATGCCGCGAAGAAGCTCATCTCCACGCTCAAGCAGGAGGTCGGCATCCCGATCCACCTGCACACGCACAACACCACCGGCAACCAGCTCGCCACCTACCTCATGGCGGCGGAAGCGGGCTGCGACATTGTGGACACCGCGATGGGCCCGATGGCGAACCTCACGAGCCAGCCGAGCATGAACGCGCTCGTCGAGGCGCTGCGCGGGGAGGAACGCGACACGGGCTTCGACCCGCAGCGCCTGCAGGAGCTGGCCAACTACTGGGCAGACGTGCGCCTGCGCTACGAGAGCTTCGACAAGGGCCTGAAGCTGCCCGTCACGGACATCTACCGCTACGAGATCCCCGGCGGCCAGTACACGAACCTGCAGCCGCAGGTCGCGGCGCTCGGTCTTGGCCACCGCTTCGAGGAGGTCAAGGAGATGTACCGCACCGTCAACCTCATGCTGGGCGACATCATCAAGGTCACGCCGTCGTCCAAGATGGTGGGCGACCTTGCGATCTTCATGGTGCAGAACGACCTCACGCCGGAGAACATCGTGGAAAAGGGCGACCATCTCGCCTTCCCGGACAGCGTTGTGAGCTACTTCAAGGGCATGATGGGCCAGCCGCCCTGCGGCTTCCCCGAAGACCTGCAGCGCGTGGTGCTCAAGGGCGAAAAGCCGATCACCTGCCGCCCCGGCGAGCTGCTGCCGCCCGTCGATTGGGAACAGCTCCGCCACGAGATCCGCAAGTTCTACCCGAACTATGAGGAGCCGCGCTCGCTCATCTCCTACGCGATGTACCCGAAGGTGTATGAGGAATACATCCGCCACCGCAAGGAGTACGGCTACATCATGCGCATGGGCAGCCACGTGTTCTTCAACGGCATGGCCGTTGGCGAGATGAACAAGATCAACATCGAGGACGGCAAGACCCTCATGATCAAGTACATCGGCCTCGGCGACCGCAACGACGACGGCACGCGCAACGTGCAGTTCGAGCTCAACGGCATGCGCCGCGAGGTGGCCGTGCCCGACCCGACGGCGGCGGACACCGTCAAGCAGACGGTCATGGCCGACCCGAACGACAAGAGCCAGGCCGGCGCGTCGATCCCCGGCATGGTGTCGAAGATCAACGTCAAGCCGGGCGACAAGGTCAAGGAGAACGACGTGCTCGTCGTGATCGAGGCCATGAAGATGGAGACCAGCGTCGTCGCGCGCATGGAAGGCACGGTGGACGAGGTGTTCATCAAGGCCAACCAGTCTGTCAAGGCCGGCGAGCTGCTGCTCACGATCAAATAAGTTCAAAATGACAGCGCAAGGTCATGGGGTACCGCTTGCGGTACCCCATTGACCGGCACTGTCATTTTTCACAGTTTCGCGAGAGAACCACTTCGCTGGGTTCTCTCGCGAGAAACACCGGCGCTTCGATACGAAGCGCCGGTGTTTTTTGCGTTGTTGTGTTTTACGGTGTCGTTTTCACAGCCATGGGAAGGCGTCCCCGGTTCGTCCCCGGTATCGGGGGCAAGCGGGGGCGTCGGTCTTCCGCGGCTTGACGCGGGGCCTGTAGCAGTGCCCCCACGCGAGCGCGGTATAGCCCGTTTTGCGCTTGGCATAGTGCTGGATGAAATACGCGCAGGTTTTGCATGTTGGCTGCATAGAATCACCTCTTGCGGTCAGTATAGAGTTTATAACTCTAAAAATCAATAGAGTTATAAACTCTGCCTTATGCTGATTTCGAGGTGGTTCCATGAAGAAATATACCGAACGACTGCGCTCATTGCGAGAAGATGCCGATTTAACGCAATCCGCAGTAGCAGAACTATTGAATGTGGGGCAAAAAACATATTCTGATTATGAATTGGGTAAGACACGAATTCCCCTTGAGAGCGTCATCATCCTTGCAAAATACTATAACGTAAGCATGGATTACATTTGCGGTGTCAGCAATCTTAAAAACGAATTCCCACAAAATTCGCTGTCGTGATATCCGATGTGCAGCGCACCCCAAGCCTTCCCCTTGAGGGGAAGGTGGCCGCCCGAAGGGCGGTCGGATGAGGTGTCCCGGTTTCGCACTGTGCTCCGTAGGGGCCGATGCACTCCCAGAGCACTTTGTCGCCGCCGTTGGCGGCTCAGGCACCCACATCGTCCCGGAGAACTGTTACCCCATTTCTTTCCCTCGTGGGAAAGAAATGGGGTAACAGGTTTCACCTCAGTCGCGCACTGGGGTGGAATATACCATGCGGGTCGATATGGGCGCGCGAACCGCTTGCGGCTGGTCAATCAAAAAAACACCCGGCTTGCCGAGTTGACAAACCGGGTGCGGATGCGTATAATAAAAACAGAAAAGGGCGCTGCAACAAGCGGTTGACCCTGTTAGTGAATCAATTTACCAAATGGAAACCGTCACCTGCCGGGGTGGCGGTTTCTGCCTTTTATACGAATCGTCACTGTATATCCGAAGATATGGAGTGTGATTGTAATTGGCATATGCCTCACCCCCTTTCTGGGGATGTAGCCAACCGCCTGTCCGTATGTACAGCGCCCTGCCTCGTCAGAACGGGCGCGCTCCACTCCGTTTCCGGCGAAAGCCGAAAACTGCGCATCCGCTTCCCCGTTCTTCCTCTTTCGCGGCGCAACCTCTTCGTTGGGTTGCGCCGCGAATTTGGTCGACGAAGCGCTTTTATTTTACAGGATACGCCATGATTTGTCAATCCCGCGTCACCTCGCAGCGAAGCCCGGCAAAGCGAGTTCGACGCAAAAAGGAAGAACGGGGAAACGAAATGCAGCGCGAGCGTCTTCTGGCGCCGTGACTGTCACGCTGCCGGAATGGAGCGCGTCACGCGCCCCGCCGTGACTGTCACGCACCTACAGTACACAACCAAACACAACCGTACACAACCCTCTCAAAAGAAAGCAAAGCAAAAGAAAAAATTTTCGAGATTTTGCAGTTTTCCACAGAGTTTTCAACATTCCCCGTTTTCGCACAAATTGGTGATTTTGCCCATAGACGAATCGAAAAAAACTCGCTAGAATGATAAGTTAGAGATATTATCCGATGCAAGCGAAGGGAGTCTTTTTGTGCGCTACACCTGGTTCCAGATCCTGTGGTTCTTCTTCCTCTACGGCTTCCTCGGCTGGTGTACCGAGGTCGCGTTTCAGGCCATCCGGCAGGGGAAATTCGTCAACCGCGGCTTTGTCAACGGGCCGATCTGCTCCATCTACGGCTTCGGCGTGCTGTCCGTGCTGCTCGTGCTGGAGCCGCTCAAGGACAATCTGCTGATCCTGTTTCTCGGCAGCGTGGTGTTCACGTCGCTGCTGGAGTTTCTCACCGGCTGGGTGCTGGAAAAGCTGTTCCACGACAAGTGGTGGGACTACACGAACCGCCCGCTGAACATCAAGGGCTACGTCTGTCTGGAATTTTCGCTGGCGTGGGGCGTCGCCTGCGTGGTGGTCGTCGATCTGATCCACCCGCTCATCGTGAAGCTCGTGAACCTCGTCCCCGCAACGCTCGGCTGGATTCTGCTGGCCGTGTTCGGCGCGGCGTGGGTCGCCGACCACATCGTCACGATCATCGAGGTGTGCAAGCTGCCGAAGCGGCTGCGCGCCATTCAGGCCATCGAGGATGCGCTCACCGCCGTGTCCGACGAGATCGGCGAAAACATCTACAAGGGCGCCTCCGGCGCCAAGGCCCGCGGCGAGGAGCTGCACGCCGGTATGCAGGAAAAGAGCGCCGAGCTGGCCGGGAAGAACGCCGCGCACCGCGCCGAGCTGCTGCAAAAGCGCGAGGAGCTGCTCAGCCGCCGCAACTACGTCCACGAACGCATCGCCAGAGCCTTCCCCGCCCTGCGCGGCGGCAAGACCTATGGCCGCGCGTTCACCAAGCTGCATGACAAGTTCCAGGAGCGGAAAAACGGCTCCAAAGACCACAAAGCGGAGTAACGATACGCATGAAACTGTACCTGATCGGACACGATTACCGGTATGCAGCGGAGCAGATCCTGCTCATGCTGTTCCCGGACGAACGCCCGGAATATCCCGAAACGCCCGAAGGCGGCGACGGGGCTGTGCTCACGCTGCGGCGCGGCGGGCGCTACGCCACCGTCACCTGCCGCCTGACGCGCGGCGGCGCCGTGTATCACGGCCGCGCCGCCGTGAAAACCGCCGCACTGACCGACGATGTGACCGCCGACCGGCTGCTCTCCCGCGCCGTGAAGCGGTCGTTCTACCGCGCGGCGCTCGCCGCCGGGGTCGAAAAGCCCGTGTGGGGCGCGCTCACCGGCGTGCGCCCCGGCAAGCTCATGGCGGGCCTGCTCGCAGGCGGGCGCAGCGACGCGGCTGCGGTGCGGACGTTTCAGCAGGACTTCGACGTCTCGCCGGAGCGGGCAGCGCTCTGCCTGCAGACCTCGCACGCCACCCTGGCCGCAAAGGCATCCCTCGAACCCGGGGACGTGTGCCTGTACGTCGGCATCCCGTTCTGCCCGACGCGCTGCGCGTACTGCAGCTTCGTGAGCCAGTCGGTCGAAAAGAGCATGGCGCTCATCGCCCCGTTTTTCGACGCGCTGCTGCGTGAGATTCGCGCCACGGCGGCGGTCGTGAACGCGCTGGGGCTGCGCGTCGTGTCGCTCTATGTCGGCGGCGGCACGCCCACCACGCTCTCTGCACAGCAGCTCGATGCGCTGTTTCGCGCGCTGGAGGCGGAATTTGACCTCTCAGCGCTGCGCGAGTCCACGGTAGAGGCGGGTAGGCCGGATACAATTCAGGCCGACAAGCTTGAAATTTTGCGCCTTCACGGCGTTGACCGCATCAGCGTGAACCCCCAGACGATGGACGACCGCGTGCTGGAGGCCATTGGCCGGAAGCACACCGCGCAGGCAATCCGCGACGCGCTCGCGCTCACCCGCGAGGTGGGCGGCTTCGCGGTGAACATGGACCTGATCGCGGGGCTGCCGTCGGACACGGCGGCGGGCTTTTGCCGCTCGATCGACGCGGTGCTCGCGCTGCGGCCGGAGAATGTCACGGTGCACACGCTCTCGCGCAAGAAGGGCTCGTACCTAACCGAGCACGGCGGCGCGCTGCCGGACGCGGCGGCTGTCGGGCAGATGCTCGACTATGCCGGGCAGGCGCTCACGGCGGCGGGCTACGCGCCGTATTACCTCTACCGGCAGAAGTTCATGTCCGGCGGGTTTGAGAACGTCGGCTGGACGCTGCCGGGCTTTGAGAATCTTTACAACATCTGCATCATGGAGGAGCTTTGCAGCATCATCGCCATGGGCGGCGGCGCCTCCACAAAGCTGGTCGGCGGCGGCAAGATCCGCCGCGCGTTCGACCCGAAATATCCGCAGGAATACATCACGAACATCGACCGTATCTGTGAAAACAAGCAGATCATACGGGCGTTTTACGAAGGGCGGACGGAATAAGGAACCGGCTCTTTACGCAACGTTTTTGGAAAGGGAGAATCCTGTATCATGAGCTATCGTCTGAGTGAGATCAACCACGAAATTCAAACCGACCCGAAGGGGTTTCTGGACGCGTGCGACGCGGCGTACACGGCGAAGATCGAGCGCGCGGCGCGCGCCATCGCCGAGAAAGCGGCGGACTGCCCGATCGTGCTGCTGTCCGGCCCGTCCGGCAGCGGCAAGACCACCACAGCCATGAAGATCGCCGAGGCGCTTGAGGCGCGCGGCATCCGCAGCCAGAGCCTTGCGATGGACAATTATTTCCGCACCGTCGATCCCAGAACCGCGCCGCGCACGCCGGAGGGCGCGATTGACTTTGAGTCCCCCGCCTGCATGGACATGGCGCTGCTCGGCGAGCATCTGAACGCCCTCGCCAAGGGCGAGGAGATCCGCATTCCGCGCTACAATTTCGTCACGCGCATCCAGTCCGGCCCGATCGGCAGGCCCATGCGCCTCGCCAAAGACGAGGTCGTCGTCTGCGAGGGCATCCACGCCCTGAACGACGAGATCGCCGCCTACTGCCCGGATGCGTTCCGGCTGTACATCAGCGCGCGCTCCAACGTTGTGGACGACGACGGGCACGTGGTGTTCAAGGGCACGTGGATGCGTCTGCTGCGCCGGCTCGTGCGCGACCACAACTTCCGCGGCACCTCCGCCGCCGGCACGCTCGACATGTGGGCGAACGTCCGCCGCGGCGAGAAGCACTACATCTCGCCGTACAAGGATCGCGCCGACCTGAAGTTTGACTCGTCGTTCCCGTGCGAGGTCTCGGTCATGAAGTATTACGCGGCCGAGCTGCTCGAATCCGTGCCGGAGGGCGCGGAGCGCTACGACGAGATCCGCAGCATTGTGCCCGCGCTGGAGCGGTTTGAAAGCGTGGACCCCGGCCTGCTCGCGCCGGAATCCATGCTGCGCGAATTCATCGGCGGCGGCGTGTATCACTACTGAGAAGCGGCTGGGCGGTGGGTGATACGCACCCAAAGCCTTCCCCTTGAGGGGAAGGTGGCACGGCGCAAGCCGTGACGGATGAGGTGACTGGAATTCGCACCTCGGTCTATTCCACCCCATTTCTTTCTGCTCGTGCAGAAAGAA
>JABLYK010000039.1 GCA_018265835.1 Oscillospiraceae bacterium
TGCTTGAACAATTTTTGCTCTTAATTATTGTCTAACTTTTTGGGGTCACTTCAGTAGTACGAGGGATTTTCTGCGCAAGCTCGATCTTATTTATATAATTCGCAAAGAAATTTATATAAAATGTGTTGACAAATTTCGCGCTTGGGTGTACGATGATGCCAGATAGAAAAGGTGGTGCACGCATGAAAAAAACACTGTACAGCTTGATGCTCAACGAAGAGGTCGTACACGAGATCGACGCGCTGGCCCATCAGATGGGCACGAACCGCTCCGCGCTCATCAACCAGATTCTCGCGGACTACACCTCGGTCATCACGCCGGAGCGGCGCATCGAGAGCATTTTCCACGCGATTGAGGAGATGGTGGCGCCGGCGCGCGAGCTGGTGCCGTTTTTCGTGCCGAACGCGATGACCATGTCGCTCAAGAGCAGTCTCGAATACAAGTACCGGCCAACGGTGAAATACGAGGTGGCGCTGTTGGACGACACGTCGGACATGCTCGGCGAGCTGTCGGTCATTTTCCGCACGCAGTCGGCGGCGCTGCTGCAGTCGATGACGCAGTTTTTCCGGCTATGGAAGCAGATTGAGGACGTGCACCTCACGCCGTATCTCACCGGCACGCCGCCGCGCTATGCGCTGTATGACGGCAAGTTTGTGCGCAGCCTGTCGCTGCCGCGCAACCGGGACTACACCAGCGAGGAGATCGCAAAGGCGATCTCGGACTATATCAAGCTATTTGACCACCTGATGAAAGGGTTCCTCTCCGGCAAATATACCGCGCAGGACGTGGAGAGCATCTACTACGCCAAGCGCGGCGACGGAGTCATCCTGATCTGACAGCGGTTCGGAAAGGAGGAGCCGCGTGCCGTGCAGCACGGGGCAATGAGAACGATGAATGCAGACAAATTCACACAAAAAGCAATCGAAACGATCCAGACTGCGCAGGGAATGGCGCAGGAAAACGGGAACCAGTACCTGACGCCGGAGCACCTGCTGTATGCGCTGATCGACCAGGACGGCGGGCTGATCGGCTCGCTGCTGGGACGCATGGGCGTGGACTGCGACACGGTGCTGGCAGAGCTGGACACGGTGATCTCGCAGATGCCGAAGGTTTCGGGCGGCAGCGGCGATGTGTACGCCTCCCCGGAGACGGGCAAGGTGCTTGCGTTCGCCGAGCGCACCGCCAAGAACATGAACGACGAGTACATCTCCGTGGAGCACCTGATGCTCGGCATCTTCGCATACCAGACGGGCGCGATCAAGCGCATGTTCAACAACCACGGCATCACGAAGGACGGCTTCACGACGGAGCTGGCCAAGGTCAAGACCGGCCGCGTGACGAGCGACAATCCGGAGAGCACCTACGACGCGCTGAAAAAATACGGCACTGACCTCGTCGAGCGGGCGCGCGACGGGAAGATGGACCCCGTCATTGGCCGCGACGCGGAGATTCGAAACGTCATCCGCATCCTCTCGCGCAAGACGAAGAACAACCCTGTGCTGATCGGCGAGCCGGGCGTCGGCAAGACGGCCATCGCCGAGGGACTGGCGCAGCGCATCGTGCGCGGCGACGTGCCGGAGGGGCTGAAGGACAAGACCGTGTTCTCGCTCGACATGGGCGCGCTCGTGGCGGGCGCGAAGTACCGCGGCGAGTTTGAGGAGCGGCTCAAGGCGGTGCTGGAGGAGGTCAAAAAGAGCGAGGGGCGCATTTTGCTGTTCATCGACGAGCTGCACACCATCGTGGGCGCGGGCAAGACCGAGGGCAGCATGGACGCGGGTAACCTCCTCAAGCCGATGCTCGCGCGCGGCGAGCTGCACTGCATCGGCGCGACGACGCTCGACGAATACCGCAAGTATATCGAAAAGGACGCCGCGCTCGAGCGCCGGTTCCAGCCCGTGCAGGTGGACGAGCCGACGGTGGAGGACACGATCTCCATCCTCCGCGGCCTGAAGGACCGCTACGAGATTTTCCACGGCGTGCGCATCCACGACAACGCGCTTGTCGCGGCGGCGACGCTTTCGAACCGGTATATCACCGACCGGTTTTTGCCCGACAAGGCCATCGACCTTGTGGACGAGGCGTGCGCGCTCATCCGCACGGAGATCGACTCCATGCCGTCCGAGCTGGACGACATCCGCCGCCGCATCATGCAGATGGAGATCGAGGAGATGGCGCTCAAGAAAGAGGACGACCAGCTTTCCCGCGACCGGCTGGAAAAGCTGACGCGCGAGCTGGCCGAGCAGAAGGACACCTTCAACGCCATGAAATCCCGCTGGGATGCGGAGAAAAACAGCGTTGAGGAGGTCAAAAAGCTCAAGGAGGAGATCGACCACCTGCACGCGGAGATCGAAAACGCGCAGCTCCGCTACGAGTATGAGAAGGCCGCGCGCCTGCAATACTCCGACCTGCCGGAGCTGGAGCGCCGGCTCAAGGCCGCAGAGGAGGCCGCCGAGGCGCGCAAGAGCGAAAACTCCCTCGTGCACGACACGGTCACGGAGGAGTCCATTGCAAACATCGTCGCCAAGTGGACGGGCATCCCCGTGGCGAAGCTCATGGAGGGCGAGCGCGAAAAGCTGCTGCACCTCGACGAGATTCTGCACCGCCGCCTGATCGGGCAGGACGAGGCCGTCACGAAGGTGTGCGAGTCCATCTGGCGCTCGCGCGCCGGCATCGCCGACCCGAACCGGCCGATCGGCAGCTTCCTGTTCCTCGGCCCCACGGGCGTGGGCAAGACGGAGCTGGCAAAGTCGCTGGCGGAGAGCCTGTTTGACGACGAGAGCAACATGGTGCGCATCGACATGACCGAGTATATGGAGAAGTTCTCCGTCTCGCGGCTGATCGGCGCGCCTCCGGGATACGTCGGCTACGACGAGGGCGGCCAGCTCACCGAGGCCGTGCGCCGCAAGCCGTACTCCGTCGTGCTTTTCGACGAGGTGGAAAAGGCGCACCCGGACGTGTTCAACATCCTGCTGCAGATCCTCGACGACGGCCGCATCACGGACAGTCAGGGCCGCACGGTGGACTTCAAGAACACGATCATCATCCTCACGTCGAACCTTGGCAGCCAGTACCTGCTCGACGGCATCGACGCGGCGGGCAACATCACGGAGGAAGCCAGGGCGGGCGTGAACAGCGAGCTGCGCCGCGCGTTCCGGCCGGAGTTTTTGAACCGGCTCGACGAGATCATCTTCTTCCGCCCGCTGACGAAGGAGAACCTCTCGCAGATCATCGACAACCTCGTTGCCGGTCTCAGCCGCCGTCTGGCCGACCGGTCGCTCTCGCTGGAGCTGACCGGCGCTGCGAAGGCGAACATCATCGAAAATGGGTTCGACCCCGTCTACGGTGCGCGGCCGCTCAAGCGGTATCTGCAGAGCAAGGCGGAGACGCTCATCGCCCGGACGATCCTGCAGGGCAGCGTGCGCGCGGGCGACACCCTCGTCGTGGACGAAGAAAACGGCGCGCTGGTGTGTAGAACCAGAAGCGGGGCATAACGCACCCCACCCAAGGCTTCCCCCTCTGGGGGAAGCTGTCGGCGAAGCCGACTGATGAGGGCGATGCGCGCCTTCTTTGACAAGCTGAAACCGCCGGCAGACCCAAAGTCTGCCGGCGGTCATTTTTATCCGGATATCAGATAAAAAGGCAACCTTGCAGTCCCGTTGTGATATCCTTACAGCGGGTGAAGAAAATGAAATACGAATGCGTGAATTGGGAAGCCATCCGTAATTTGCGGATGGAAAATGGTTATACGCAAAAGCAAATTGCAGACGATCTAAATGTGACACAGAATACCTATTCGAGGTACGAAACCGGCGCGGCAAACTGTCCGATAGACGTGCTGATAAAGCTCGCCGATTTCTACGGTGTGAGCGTGGATTATCTGCTGGGGCGGACGGATATGAAAAAGCCCTATCCGAAAAAAGAGAGAAACTAGCGCAAAAACGGAGCGGCAATGCCGCTCCGTTTTGTTTGGCGAAAGACAGGTTTTTTTACAGCAGCAGCCAGATCAACAGCGGGATCGTGGCGGCGGAGAAGACGGTGCTCATGAAGATGACCTCGGACGAGAGCGCCTCATCCTTACCGTATTGCAGGCAGAGCACGGTGATAATCATGGCGGACGGGCACGCGGCCAGCAGCACCGGGATGCCGAGCATCATCGGATCGTGGACAAACAGCCGCAGCACGGCCCACACCACGACCGGACACACGATCAGGCGCACGAACGACGCAACATAGACGCGCCAGTTGCCGAACGCCGTTTTGAGCGGGATGCCGCCGAGCGAGGTGCCGATGACGATCATGGACATCGGCGTCGTGGCGGCGGAGAGCGTCGAGATCGTGTCGGCAATCACGGCGGGAACGTGCAGGTGCGTCAAAAACAGCACGACCGCGAGGAACGTGGCGATCAGCGGCATGGTCAGAAGCTGCCGCCAATTGAATTTCTGCTTTTCGCCGCTGCCGCGCAGCATCGCCGTGCCGATGGTGTACAGCATGGTGTTGAACGGGATGTTCGACAGCGACGCATAGAACACCGCCTCCGTCCCGAACACGGCCTGCACCACGGGGAAGCCCACGAACGCATTGTTCGGATAGGACATCACCATGCGCAGAACGCCGGCGTCGCCGCCGCGCGCACGCAGGAGCTTCGGCACGAAGAAGGAGACGGCGTGCAGGATGAGCAGCATCAGCGTCGTCACGCCGACGTATTCGAGAATGACCGTGCCGCTGAGCGTGGTCTCCACGTTGACGACGGAGTTGAGAATGGTCGCGGTGAGCAGGACGTTCAGCACGATGGGATTCACGCGCTTGTTGAACTCCGGCCCCGTAATGTGCAGCTTCGCGCAGAGATACCCCACGAGCATCAGCAGCACGAGCATGGCCATCTTGGCCAGTACCGTTGAAATTTCCATAGCTTCTGTTTCTTTCCTCTCAGAGTGTCGCAGATGCTCAGTATAGCACGAAAACCGCCGCATTTCCACAGAAAATGCGGCGGTTTTTTGAAAGTAGAAAATCTGACGAAATTGTAATCGTCAATGCGGCGGCGCCCTGTTATAATAAAGCTATGAACAGACGAACGGAGGTGCGCGGATGGAACGCATTTTATTGGTCGAGGACGACCGGGGCATCGTGCGCAGTTTGAGAGAATTTCTCTCGTCGGAGGGGTTCGCGGTCGAGGCCGTGGACGGCCAGCGCGCCGCGACGGAGCGACTCGCGGAGGAGCGCTTCGATTTGCTTCTGGTGGATATTTCGCTCGCGGACGGCAACGGCTTCGCCGTGTGCGCGGCGGCGAAGGAGCGGGGGCTGCCCGTCATCTTCCTCACGGCCTCCGGCGACGAATACAGCACCGTTACGGGGCTGGACATGGGCGCGGACGACTACGTGGCAAAGCCCTTTCGCCCGCGCGAGCTGATGGCGCGTATCCGCAGCGTCCTGCGCCGCAGCGGGAGAGGGCAGTCCGTCGTCACGCTCGGCGACGTGGTGGTGGACACAGACAAGGGCGTCGTGACAAAAAGCGGTGCGGACGTGTATCTCTCCGCGCTGGAGTACCGGCTGCTGCTCGTGTTTTTGAACCACCGGGGCATGGTGCTCTCGCGCACGCGGCTGCTGGAGGAGATCTGGGACGTGGCGGGCGACTTTGTGAACGACAACACGCTCACCGTGTACATCAAGCGCCTGCGCGAGAAGATCGAGTCCGACCCGCAGAACCCGGAGATCATCCGCACCGTGCGCGGGCTGGGCTACAAGCTGGAGGCGTAAGGAGTATGGGATTTTTCCGAAACCCCGAAATTCGAAGGGAACTGCTGCTCTTTGTGGCGGTTACGGCGGCGTGTGCCGCGTCGGGCTTCCTCGCGTTCGGCGCGGCCGGGTGGCTCGTGCTCGGCGCGGGACTCGCGCTCTCGGCGCTGCATTTTGCTGCGTCTGCTGTGCGCTACCGGCGCATCCGTGCGCTCAGCCGCGACATTGACGCGGTGCTCCACGGCAGCGACAAGGTGAACTTCAGCGACCTGCGGGAGGGCGAGCTTGCCATATTGCAGAGCGAGATTCAAAAAATGACCATCCGCCTGCGCGATGCGGCGGACAATCTGCAAAAGGAAAAGACGTTTTTGACCGACTCCATCGCCGACATTTCGCACCAGCTGCGCACGCCGCTCACGTCGATCAACCTGATCGTGACGCTGCTCGCGGCGGACGCGGTGTCCGATGCGCGGCGTCTGGAGCTGACGCGGGAACTGAAGATGCTGCTGCGGCGCATCGACTGGATGGTGGAGAGCCTGCTGAAAATGTCGAAAATCGACGCGGGTACGGCGCTGTTCCAGGCAGAGCCGGTGCGGGTTTCCGAACTGGTGCGCGCGGCGGCGGAGCCGCTGGCTGTGCCGCTCGATGTGCGCGGGCAGCGTCTCGTGTGCGAGATTGGCGCGGAGACGTTCACCGGCGACCTCGCGTGGACGACCGAGGCCGTGGGGAACATCCTCAAAAACTGCATGGAGCACACCCCGGAGGGCGGGACGATCACCGTCCAGGCGCGCGATACGGGCGTTTTTACGGAGCTGACGGTTCACGATACCGGCGCCGGCATCGCCCCGGACGATCTGCCGCATCTGTTTGAGCGGTTTTACAAGGGGAAGGATGCGTCCGAGACCAGCTTCGGCATCGGCCTTGCGCTCGCGCGCATGATCGTCACGGCGCAAAACGGCGCCATCAAGGCCGCCAACGCGCCCAACGGCGGCGCGGTGTTCACGATCCGGTTTTATAAAGGGACTGTTTAATGGGCTTCCCCTTGAGGGGAAGGCTTTGGGCTGAATGCATAAACACCCGGTTTGCTGAGTTGACAAACCGGGTGTAGGCGTGTATAATGAAAACAGAAAAGGGCGCTGCAACAAGCGGTTCGCTCTTCAAAGATTCACGAACAGAGCTTAAAGCCCCGAACCGTCACTTGGCAGAGTGGCGGTTCTTGCTTTTTACGATAAATTGAACCATTAGCTTACGCAAGGTCAATGTAACCGTTATTCGCATAGACTCACCCCCTCTCAGGGATGTAGCCAACCGCCTGCCGTATGTACAGCGCCCTGCCTCGTCAGAACGGACTCGTTCCGCTTCGCTTACGTCGCGCCGCGAGCCCGGATGATGAGGCGTTTTTTATTTTACAGGATGCGCCACGATTTGTCAATCGTCCTCTACTGAGGGCTTGAAAATGACGGTTTTGTTATGATCCGGTCACCGGGGCGTCACTTGCTTTTGGTACGATGTCCACAGAAACGAAAGGAGCGATTGCAATGGAGATTCTGAGGATCGAAAACCTCACCAAACGATACAGCTCGGGCGAAAGCGAGGTTCGCGCGCTCGACGGCGTGACGTTTTCTGTGGAGCGCGGCGAATTTCTGGCCATCATCGGGCCGTCCGGTTCCGGCAAATCGACGCTGCTGCACATTCTCGGCGGCGTGGACAAACCGAGTTCCGGCAAGGTCTACATGGACGGTCAGGACGTGTTCGCGCAAACCGATGAGCAGCTGGCCATTTTCCGCCGCCGTCAGGTCGGCCTGATCTATCAGTTTTACAACCTCATCCCCGTGCTGAACGTGACGGAGAACATGACGCTGCCCGTGCTGATGGATGGCCGCGCCGTGAATCAGGAGCGGCTGGACGAGCTGCTCGACGTTCTGAAGCTGCGCGGGCGCGAAAACCACCTGCCGAACCAGCTCTCCGGCGGGCAGCAGCAGCGCGTGTCCATCGGCCGGGCGCTGATGAACGCGCCGAGCGTGGTGCTCGCCGACGAGCCGACCGGCAACCTCGACTCCAAGAACAGTCAGGAGATCGTGGAGCTGCTGAAGCTTTCCAACCAGAAGTATGGCCAGACGCTGATTGTCATCACGCATGATGAGAACATCGCCATGCAGGCAGACCGCATTCTTGCAATCGAGGATGGGCGGATCACCCGCGATGAGGTCCTGCGCAAATGAATATTTTTCATGCTTACACGCGCAAGACGCTGCGTCTGAACAAAACGCGCACGCTGGTGACCATCATCGGCATCGTCCTCTCCGTCGCGCTCATCACGGCGGTGGCCGAGGGCGCATACAGCGGCCTTGTCTATATGCGCCGCGTGACTGAGGCGACGATCGGCAGCTTTTCCGCCCTGTATGAGCACATGACGGACGCCGAGGCGGCCGTCGTGGCAAACGACCCGGAGGTCGCGCAGACCGTCTCGTGGGGCGAGGTGGGCTATGCGGAGGTCGAAAATCTGAACGACGGCAAGCCGTATTTCTACATCGTTTCCGCAGATCAGAATTTGCAGGATCTCGTGTCGGTGCAGCTCACGCAGGGGCGTATGCCGCAAAACAGCGGCGAAATCCTGCTGCCGGAGCATTTGCAGGTCTATATCGACGACGCGCAGCGCTACGCGCTGGGCGATACGCTGACGCTGAACGTCGGCACGCGCACGCTGGACGGCGACATGCTCGACCAGCACAACCCGTACGTTGCGGAGGACGAGGCGGAGCAGATTGAAAACGCGGCGGAAAAGACCTACACTGTCGTGGGCTTTTATGAGCGGCTCGACAATCTGCTGGAGGACTACTCCGCGCCGGGCTTCACCGCCATCACCACGGGCGAACCGGCGGCCTACCACACGGTGTTTTTCCGCCTGAACCACCCGGGCAAGACCTTTGACTATATGGAAACGCACCCGCGCAACACCAACAACCGCGTTTCCGGCCGCATCAATTCCGACCTGCTGTATTACTACGGCGCGACGAGCAACAGCCACGTCTATGCGATGATGGTCGGGCTGGTCGCCATCCTGATCGGGCTGATTATGTTCGGCTCCATTGTGCTGATCTACAACTCCTTTTCCATCTCCGTGGGCGAGCGCACGAAGCAGTTCGGCCTGCTCAAGAGTATCGGCGCGACGAACCGGCAGGTTCGCAGCACGGTGCTGTATGAGGCGCTGGTGCTGTGCGCCATTGCCATCCCGCTGGGACTTGTCATCGGCTGCGTGGGCATCGGCGTTACGCTGCACGCCCTGCGCGGCACGTTCAGCGCCATTCTGGATGCAAGCGGCGCGGTGGAGATGGGCATTGCACTCAATGGCTGGGTGCTCCTGTTTGCTGCGGTCATCGGATTGCTCACGGCGGTGATCTCCGCGTGGATCCCCGCGCGGCGCGCCGCGCGCATCACGGCCATCGACGCCATCCGCCAGTCGAACGACATCAGCATCCGCAGCAGGCAGGTGAAAACCTCGAAGCTGACCTACAAGCTCTTTGGCTTTCCGGGGATGCTCGCGTCCAAGAACTTCAAGCGCAACCGGAAAAAATACCGCGCGACCGTCGTGTCCCTGTTTTTGAGCGTGGTGCTGTTCATCTCCGCATCGTCCTTCTGCGCGTATCTGGGTGAAAGCGTGGACAGCATGACCAGCGATCGGGGCTACGACCTGGTGTACTGCACGCCGCAGGAGGAGCGCAGCGACCCGGCTCCGCTGTATCAGAAGCTCATGGCGGCAGACAGCGTGACCGGCGGCACGTATGTGGACATGCAAAGCTCCGATGTCCGCGCTGCCGGCGATGTGCTGACCGACGAGGTGAAGAACATCGTCTTCGAAAGCGACGGCGCGGCATACTACAACGGCGCCTCGCATTCTTACGGAAATCACACGCAGGAGTCGTCCGGCGGCCAGTACCCGGTGTATGCCTACGTCTACTTCGTGCGCGACGAGGACTTTTTGACCCTGCTGGCGGAAAACGGGCTGGATCAGGCGACGTTCTACAACGCGGATGCGCCGCTGGCGCTGCTGTATGACCACTCAACCTGGGTCAGCTTTGAGGAGGGCGGCAACCGCTGGATGGATTATGAGACGTTCCGCGACGATGCGCTCCCCTTCGAGGTGGGGTATACCGAGCAGAAGGTGATCGAGGGATACTGCGGCTACGGCACAGAGACGGACCCGGAGACCGGCGAGACACAGTATATCTATGTGCCGGACGGCGCGAACCTGGAAACGCTGCCGGAGGAGGAATACCGGTATCTCCCGGCGTCCGAGGCGCTCACAATATCGCCGATGCGCATCGGCGCAAAGCTCGAAACTGCGCCGTACTTCGTCGAAAGCGGGCTGTGCATCCTCTATCCGTACAGCTTCGGCCCCAGCGTGCTGGAGTCGTTCGGGCACATGACGTCCTACTACTTCCGGTCGGACGACCACGCCGCCTCGTATGACAGTATGCAGAAGATCCTGGACGACGAGGGACAGATCATCTACCGGCTGAGCGACTACGCCGCCGACAACGAGCAGCAGCGCGCGCTCATCACGGTCGTGAACGTGTTCTCCTACGGGTTCATCATCCTCATTTCGCTGATCGCGCTGGCGAACGTGTTCAACACGATCTCGACGAACATCTCCCTGCGCCGCCGCGAGTTCGCCATGCTGAAATCCGTCGGCATGACGGAGGGCGGGTTTAACCGCATGATGAATTTCGAGTGCCTGCTCTATGGCGTGAAGGGCCTGCTTTACGGCCTGCCCACCTCGTTTGCCGTCACGTGGCTGATCTACCGCTCGGTTCAAAACAGCGTGCAGGTTGGATACCACGTGCCGTGGTACAGCGTTGCCATTGCAATCGGCAGCGTGTTCCTCGTGGTGTTTGCCACCATGCTCTACTCGATGGATAAGATCAAAAAGGACAATCCCATCGACGCATTGAAAAACGAAAATCTGTAAAACAAACAGGCTCGGAGCATTGCTCCGAGCCTGTTTTGTCATTCCTCGTAGATTGCACTCCCCATCAGCACGCAGCCGTCGCTGACGTAGTGCGAGGGACGGATCGTCACGCTGCCGCCGGCGGGAATGCTGCGCCCCTTGGCGGTGTAGGTGATGCCGCCGACAAAGACGTTTTCGTCCTCGTGATAAAACTTATAAAACACGCGCACGACGGGGAGCGTCTCATCCGTGAGATTCATGAGCGTGAGCGAGTCATCGCCATTATCGACGATGAGCACCTGATCGCTGGCGAAGGGGAGCGATTCCACCGTGGCGACGACGCGGTCGGTCAGCGCCAGCACTGCGGCGCTGTCATATGCGTGGCGGTTCGCTTCCAGCACCACGGCGGATTCGCCCGCCGGGAGGTCGGAGAGCTTGAACACCAGCGTCTCGCCGCCCGCGGCAAAGGCGTATTCGGCGTACTGAATGGCCGCGCTGCCGTTGTTCGTGAATTGCAGCGCCAGCACGTTCGTCACGCTGTCGTCGCTGCCGTCTTCCACGAACAGGCCGTCATACCCGCCGAGGGCGCGGATGCCGACGCTGTAGTCCCCGTCGGTCATGGTCTTCCACGGCGCACCGGCATCGGCGTCGGTGGTGACGTTCGAGGTGTCGCCATTGCCGACGGCGCCGGTCTGCGTGCCCGGCGCTTCGACGTCCGGATCCGTGTTGGGCGTTGTGGATTCGGTGGGCGTATCCGGCGTCGTGGCTGCTTCGCCGGGGCGGGTGCAGAGCCAGATCACCAGCGCGAGCACAAGCACCGCCACGACGGCGACGGCGATCCAAAGCGTTTTCTTATCTTTCATGGGAGTCGGCCTCCTTCTCCAGCAATTCGCGGCAGGCCGCCGGCACGGCGCGCATCAGATCGCACCGGTACTGCGGCTTACGGTCATAGTGCCCGGTCTCCGTATAGCACATGGCGGCGCAGGTGTGGCAATAGTGCTTCGCGTCGCAGCTTGCGCACTCCGGCGGGAGGTGCAGCGCAGCGGTCTGCGCACGCAGGGACTGCCACGCGTCCGCAAAGCCCTGCTCGAACGGGAGCACGGCCGGTTCGTTCACCATGCCGCACGGCGTCATGCGCCCGTCCCACGTGACCCAGAACGCGCTCTTCCCGGCGCGGCACTGCAGGCCCTCGCCCTCGCAGTCGGCGCAGAGCGGCGTGTCCACGGGCTGGTGCGACTCGATGGCCTTGCAATATTCGCGCAGATTCTCTACGCCGTATTGCAGGCGGCGGATCTTGACCTCCGTGCGCGCGGACTCTTCGGCGGTGAAGCGCGCGTTGCGTCCGACGCTCTCCGCATCGCGACGCAGCGGCGGGAACATGTACGACGTGGCCTGCAGCACGAGCTTGTGCGCGTCGGAATAGGCGACGATGTCCTCCAGATCGCTGGCGTTCCACGGCGTGACGCTGCAATTGAGCTTGACAGAGATGCCCGCATCCCGCAGCAGGTCGATGGCGCGCGTCACCTGCGTGAAGCCGGTGGGGTGGCCGCAAAGCCGCGCATACGTTGCGTCCGACGCGCCGTAGAGCGTGATGTTGATGCGCTGCGGCGGGTTTACCTTCAGCCACGCGACGGTCTCCTCCGTGATGAGGGTGGCGTTGGAGTTGATCGAGATGACGAAGCCCATCTGCCGCAGCTCGGTATACAGCCGCCGGAACTCGGGGTAGAGGAACGGCTCGCCGCCGGTGAGCAGCAGGAGCAGCATGCCCTGCTCCCTGGCTTCGCGCGCGAGGGCGAGCCATTCCTCCGCTGTGCGCAGGCGCTTGCCGGTCGCGGCGAATTCCTCCGGCGACATGCGGACATAGCACATTTTGCACGCCATGCTGCACAGCGGCGTCAGCTCGAACGTGCCGCTCAGCGGGATGCCCTGCGCGACGGCGCGGCGGTGCATGTGCTCGATGATTTGAAGTTCAGTCTGGTTGCCGGTCATGGGGAATCCTCCTGGGATGCGAGTGTGGTTTGCAGCAGATCGACGGCGAGCGCGTCCGGCGTGCAGCACAGGCGGTAGACGGGCACGGCGGCGCTCAGCCGGATCAGCAGATCGACGGCGGCGGCGTGCCCCTGCGTGTTCCAGCGCTGGATGGCGGTTTCGGAATAGAGCAGGCGGAATGCCTCCGGCGCGGCGAGGCGCTCGATGGTGTTCTCCGGCGCCTGGCGCAGCACGACGATGGCGCGGATGGGCGCGGACTTGTTTTTGTAGATGCCGCTCGACCCCGCGAAGGGGAAGCCGAACGCCGTCCAGACGCCGTCCACGCAGCGGATGACGCTGCGGTCGCCGTTGATCTGCTCGGCGTGCGCGTACTGCTCCCAGAGCGCGGCCTGCGTGCTCTTGCCCGTGCCGGACGGCGCGGAGAAGAGGATGGCCTGTCCATTGTGCGTGATGAACGAGCTGTGCAGGCTGACCGCGCCGAGCGCGGTGAGCATGTGCTCAAGATTCGCCGCGTCGAGGAGGTTGTCGAAGTCGCGGAAGAAACGAATCAGTTCCGGATAGAGATAGCCTTGCTGGTGCAGCGGGTCCGCGTCGCGGCTGACGAGACAGGTGCATGGCTCCGGCGCGAGCAAATTGCGCTCGATCGCATAGCCGTCCGCCAGACGGAGCACGCGCGGATTTTCTGCATGAACGACCGTGCCGCGCAGCCCTTCGGGGCGGCTGATTTCAAACGAGATGGAACAGTCGTCGTGCGGCGCGTCGGTCAAAAACGGTTGAAAGCGTCTGTCTATTTTCAGATGCACCGGCGCGTCAATGCGCCAGACGAATCCGGCCATATTCAGTTTACAGGAAAAAGGTTTCATAGGCAAGTTGGAAAAAGGCCATGCCAAGCGGCATGGCCTTTTTTGAAGTTGTGTGTCAGGAACCGAAGGGATGACCAATACCATCAGAAGGAGTATTGTAGCACTTAACAAATACTTCATTAGGGTCGTTATATTGTTCGTCTGAGCATGTGCTCACACTGCTATAGAACAAATACAGACCCTCTGGGGTTATGAAGTGACAAGTGCTATTGCCCCAATGATTAATCGTACTATGGTCACCACTAAAGCCGGAACAAAGGGCAATGTGCTCCGACAGTTCGAAGGACTCCGCGAACAGCGCGGGCTTGGAATACGTCTTTTTCATTGCGGTTTCCTCCTTATTACAGTCTGCCGAACAGCTTACCGATGCTGTCTCTCACCTGCGCCCAGATCGCGTGGATGATCGCAGAAATGGTGTTGTTCGGAGTTTCCGGGGTCGGAACCTCGGGAGCCGGAGTTGTATCAACAATTTCCAGTGCGTCAAAGTCTGCCATGTAGCTCATCAGCTCGGGGCTGGACATCACCATCGCGCTGGAGGTGCCGTCGCCACTGGAGATCTGAACGTTGGTTACAGAAAGCAGTACGTTACTGTTACTGGTATTCTCAATGACAACGTAGCCATCGCTGCTTACTTTGACCGGATAGTACATATCGATCGCAGAATTGACAGCGAGAGTCGTTGTGGCTTCATCACAAGTCACCTTTGCCGCAGCACTGCCCCGATTCTCAGGAGCGCTCAGGCCAACCAGAACCGTTGCTCCCTCCGGAACGCCGGTAAGCTGGAAGCCTACTTTCTGATTCTGAGCAAGGTAAACCTCGTTCTTCGGGCCGTCCTTTTCGTAGACGGAAATGTCATTCGTTTCGTGCTTCTCATCCACATATACAGCGCCCTCGGTCAGTCCTGTCGGGGTTGCAGACAGAAGCTGCTCACGAACGTTCACGAACTGCGCCTTAACGTCGATACCACTCTCTTTGCCGACAGCAACGGCGTCGGCGTTAGCCGGATTATAGATGCGCACACCATCGAGTTTGTAATTTTCATTGTTGCCGGTGCGAATGGTCAACTGGTAGGTACCATAGGTCAAACCGGTAAAGCTAAGCGTTGGCACATTTATCAGGCTTGGATTGCTTACATAGGTGTTGTTCATGCTGCCGTCCATGACCTTGTTTCCTGCTGCATCTGTAACCAGCGAGTTAATCACGTTACCCTCAGCATCAACTGCACGAAGCTTCGCATACACAGAACCAGAGTTTGCTTCCGTGGTGCAATAGACGTCAATGCCAGTACCAGTGAAAGTCAATGTTTTCGTTGTGTTTGCGTCCAGCTTATCAACACCATAATTTACAGAAGCGCTGTCATAGCCCTGATCGCTATCGGTGAAGTCGCTGGAGCTGTTCAGCAGGTCGTCATCGAAGTAGACATTGTTCGCGGGAATGACGTTGACCTTGTTCCAGCGGGTGGCGGTATCGTTGCCGTCGTCGTTATAGTCGCCGTAGAAGAGGACGGAATCCACACCGTCGAAGACAAGGTTGCCATCAGCAACACGATTGCCCAGCTTGTAGGTGAGATTGTTGCTGCTGAGGTCAAACGTGCCATAGGCTCCAGTAAGCGCGCTGTTCGTCTGCAGCACGTGCGTTGCGATGTTCGCCGCCATGCTGAAATCCAGCACCTTGGTGTAGACAGGGATGTTGGTGGACGGCATCGGGAAACGGGAAACGGGCGTTTCGGAGGTCTCACTATCATAAACACCAGAAGCGTCCGTGTTGGAGAACACTTGCTCACCGGAATCTTTCGGAATCAGACCGCTGATCGTAAGAACCAGCTTTTGGCCGTGCGGTTCATCACCCAACATGGCAACGTAGTTCTCTTTGTAATCAAAACCGGTTACAGTCACGGTCTGACCGTCGCACACGGGGGTGTAAGTCTGGGAGGCGGTTTCGCGCCAAGTGAAAGAGCCATCATTCGCCTTGCCAGTGCATGCATAGGATGCAGCCGAGAGCGTCACATTGGCCGGAACGGTGAACTTGTCCGAAACCACGTCCTTCAGCACAGCCTCTGTGGTCAGATTCACCTTCGACGAACCCGTAATGCTGCCCTGAATGGTGCTGAAAACATTATTCAAGCCAGCCGAGTCGGAAGCTGCGAGGTAGTAGCTATCGTCATCAGCAGAAGTCGGATGGGAACCGCCAGTTCCCGCCTCGTTCATACTCTTTGCGTTGGGATAGTTGCTGGAAACATAGTTCATGAACTTGTTTTCATTACTCGCGAGACTGGTCGGATTTGCGTTGTCAAAGATGCCAATCGTATAAACTTTAGCAGAATCTTTGATGGTCTTAGCGGCCGAAATGGCAGCATCAGCAACATTGGAATTATAAGAGCTACCGTCGGTAGGAGTACCGTCAGTAAACATGATGACCAGCTTAGTACGGCCTTCCTCATCCTTTTTGGCGTCCTGATTCAGAATGTCCTGCGCCATCTTCATACCGAGATCAGTACGGGTAGCGCCGTTCGCGGCCAATGCATTGATTGCATCGGTCAGCATGGTTTGGCTGGCGGGAGTTGTGGTATCCTGAAAAGCATTTTTGGTAGCGGTGAGGTAGTTTTTATCGTTGTACTTCACGCCAACGGAGCCGCTATTAGTGCCGCTGACAGACAGAACTTCGGTGTTGTCACCAAAGTCACTTTCAGATGCAAAGCCAACGATTGCGATGCGGTGATCAACGTTGTTTGTTGTCGCGTTTGTTTTAACTGTCGATACAAAAGTATTAACCGCAGTTTTCAGTGCATCCAAGCGTGTTTCGTAAAGCTGCGTATGATTCCAGCTGTTGTCGTTTGCGCTGGTTTTAGGAGTTACGGTAGTCCACTGGTTGCCCGCGATAGGAATCCAAGTACTATATCCCCAAGAAGAACCATTCCAAGTTACGGGGTCACCGACAGAAGAAGTGCCTGATGTTCTATAATATGTTTTGGTTTTATCAAGCTCGTTCGCATAAACTTTGATTCCACTGCCCATCGAACCGGACTGGTCGAGCACCAGAACAATGTCCAGCGGTGCGACTGTGTCGGGTGTGGTTGTGACATCGCCAGTGGCGTAAGCCTCCAGCTTCAGCGAATAGTTACCCTTCGTATCCTCTGTCAGGGTCTTGCTCAAAACAAGACCACTGTCAGCACCTGTGTAGGTTGGATTTGTGATCTCATTGCCGCCGCCACCCGCCGCGCTCGCACCCATGACCGGCAAGAGCGTCACGACCATGAGCAGGCAGAGCAGGAACGCAAGGGCGCGCTGGCCGCGGCGTGCTGCACGTTTTTGCATAATGAAACTCCTCCTTTGTTTTTCAGCACCGCATCCGGCAAAGGAAGAGGGGATCCTCTCCAGCGAGCTTTCCGGCTCTGGTGTGATGCGCTGCGTGGTTACTTGAAACTGCTTTTTTGAAGCAAACTTGAGACTTATCCAAAGTATACCCGGCATCCCGATTTTCGTCAAGGTGGGAATCAATGAAATATCGCCCGTTCCGTGACCATTTTCTATCCGAAACGCCCAGATATTGTCCTGCGTCAAAGCCCCATACTATAATAATGTTTTAGTACTGTGTTTTAACGCACATGTTTCGCGGAAAATCCAGGCGTTTGAGGAGAAAACTATCGGAGCGGCGGGGGGGACTCCGAGGTTGACAAAATGGGCGGGGGCGGATATAATGAAAACAGAAAAAGGCGCTGCCGATAAGCGGTTTGGCCTTTTATCAGGTTTCTTTTATTTTAGAAACCGTCACTCTGACCAGTGGCGGTTTCTGCTTTTTGCGTCAGAACGGGCGCGCTCCGCTCCGTCGCCGCGCAAGCGCGCCGTCTTCGCATCCGCTTCCCCGTTCTTCCTTTTCCTCCGGAATCGCTTCGCTGAATTCCGGAGGAGAAACGGGAAAATGTTACACCACGTTTTGTCAATTGCGGCGCAGTGAAATTGGACTTCAAGGTTGACAAATGGGGCGGGCGTGGATATAATGAAAACAGAAAAGGCGCTGCAACAAGCGGTTAGCCCGATAAGTTAAGGAAACTCAAAATGAGAAACCGTCACCTGCCGGGGTGGCGGTTTCTGCCTTTTATACGAATCGTCACCGTATATCCAAAGATATGTAGTGTGATTGTAATTGGCATATGCCTCACCCCCTCTCAGGGATGTGACTAACCGCCTGTCCGTAAGTACAGCGCCTACCCGCTCGGTTTCCCGGACGGGCATATCCATTCTACACGTTACACCACGTTCTGTCAATTGCTGCGCGGATGACCTTGCGCTGTCATTCTGACACAGGGGGTTGCTTTTTGGCGCCGGGACGTAGTACAATAAGGCCAAAAATTTGGCGTTGGAGGAAAAAGATTATGGAATTGCCGCTCAGAGAGATCGAACGGGCGTCCAAACGGCTGGAGAACATCATTCACGTGACCCGGCTCGATCTGTCGTCCACGTTTTCGCGCATGACCGGGGGAGAGATCTACCTCAAGTGCGAGAACCGGCAGAAGACCGGGTCCTTCAAAATCCGCGGCGCAGCCAACAAGATCGCGGCGCTGATCGAGCGCGGCGACGTGCAGAGCGTCGTGGCATCGTCCGCCGGCAACCACGCGCAGGGCGTCGCCTACGCCGCCGCGCAAAACGGCATCCCCGCGACGATCGTCATGCCCGCCGCCGCGCCGATCGCCAAGGTGCAGGCCACCGAGGGCTACGGCGCAAAGGTTGTGCTGCACGGCGACTGCTACGACGATGCGTACAGCAGGGCGATGGAGATCTGCGAGCAGGAGCACGCGACGTTCCTGCACCCGTACAACGACCCCGAGGTCATGGCCGGGCAGGGCACCATCGGGCTGGAGATCCTGCGCGAACTGCCGACGGTGGATATGGTCATCGTCCCGGCGGGCGGCGGCGGGCTGCTGTCCGGCGTGGCCGCGTGCGTCAAGCAGGTCAACCCGCGTGTCAAAGTCATCGGCGTGCAGGCCGAGGGCGCGGACGCAATTTACCGGAGTTTCAGAGAAAAGCGCTATGTCTCGACCGAGACCGTTTCGACGATTGCGGACGGCATCGCCGTCAAATGCCCCGGCGACCTGACGGTGGAGCTGATTAACCGGTATGTGGACGACGTGGTGACCGTGTCGGACATGGAGATCAGCGAGGCGATCATGCTGCTGCTCGAGCGCACGAAGCAGCTCGTGGAGCCTGCGGGCGCAACGCCCGTGGCCGCGTGTCTCGCGGGGAAGCTCGACGTGCAGGGCAAAAAGGTCGTGTGCGTGCTCTCCGGCGGCAACATCGACGTCGGCTTCGTGCACCGCATCATCGAGCAGGGCCTCGTTTCGCGCGGGCGGCGGCTGCGGTTCACCACCAAGCTGCCCGACAAGCCCGGCGCACTGGGGCATCTGCTGCTGCACCTGTCCGACTGCGGCGCGAACATCATCTCCATCGAGCACGACAAGCTCTCGCCCGACCTCGGCCCGACCGATACGCTGGTGCACATCGCCTGCGAGGTCGGCGGCACGGCGCACGGGCAGGCGCTGCTGGCGTCTCTGAAGGAACAGAACTATCAAGTCATTTTGGATTAAAGGAGTTGTTCGCATGAAAGAAATCAAAACGACAAAGGCGCCCGGCGCCATTGGACCGTATTCGCAGGCGATCGAGGTCAACGGCCTTGTCTATACCTCCGGCCAGATCGGCATCGACCCCGCCACCGGCGCAATCGCCGCGGGCGTCGAGGCGCAGGCGCATCAGGTCTGCAAGAACCTGACGGAGCTGCTCAAGGCCGCCGGCACGTCCATGGACAACGTCGTCAAGACGACCGTGTTCATCAAGGACATGAACGACTTCGGCACCGTAAACGGCATCTATGCGCAGTACTTCACCGAGCCGTACCCGGCGCGCTCCTGCGTCGAGGTCGCGCGTCTGCCGAAGGACGTGCTCGTCGAGATCGAGGTCATTGCGGAGGCGCAGAAGTGACACTGTGATGTCATTCTCCGCTGTTCCGGGACAAGAAAAACAGAAAAGCCACGCACCCTTCCGGGTGCGTGGCTTTTTGCACATGCGGCTTACATAATGTTTTTTCGGTGAAGTGGTTGCTGAACGAAACAAATTAGCCCTTCAGGCCGTTTTGCTGGCGCTCCATGTTCTCGACGACGATGTCGAAAATGTCGCCGAGGGAGGCGCAGTATTCGAGCACCTTCCAGGGAATGTTGGTGTGAAAGTGTACTTTTATCAGGCTTTCATCGCCAACTGCGAGCAGGCAGTCGCCGGGGATGTTCTGTGTGATGTAGTCGTGGATCGCGTCCTCGTCGAGGTCGTGACCCTCGATGAGCAGCTGGGTGTCAAAGACATATTCAAGCATGGTGAGTGACTCCTTTTTAGTTTACATAATTATTTGGGGGCGCGGGAACATATCTGCGTTGCGATGCGCAGTGCGTAACGTGGCTGGGTAATCCACCCCATTTCTTTCTGCTCGTGCAGAAAGAAACCGGGTGGAGCCTGAAAGAAAGACACGCCAAAGGGGGATGTGGGCCCCCCTTTGGAACCCCCCAGCGACTGACGCTGGCGGTAAAATTGGCTTGGCACTATAGGGTCACCACTTATCCCTATGTCTTACGATGGCTGTCGTCTGGCGCGAACGCAAGCGGTTCGCGCGCCGAAACCGTCGTCCGACCTTTTGGCCCGGCGCGTATCGCACGCCCGCGTCCTCGAACCGAAGCCCAGCGGAGCGGGTTCGGTTCGATAAGGAAGAACGGGGAAATGGATGTGGAGCTTTCCCGCTTGCCGGGGAAGCGGAACGCAATGCGCCCGTTCTGACGTCAATCGTCCAGCTTCAGCACGGCCAGAAATGCCTCCGTCGGAATCTGCACGGTGCCGAGCTGGCGCATCTTCTTTTTGCCTTCCTTCTGCTTTTCCAGCAGCTTCTTCTTGCGCGTGATGTCGCCGCCGTAGCACTTGGCGAGCACGTCCTTGCGCAGCGCCTTGACGGTCTCGCGCGCGATGACCTTGCCGCCGATGGCCGCCTGAACGGGAATCTCAAAGAGCTGGCGCGGGATGTTCTCCTTGAGCTTTTCGCACAGGCTGCGCGCGCGGCCATAGGCCTTGTCCTTGTGCGCGATGAAGCTCAGCGCGTCCACCTGATCGCCGTTCAGGAGCATGTCCACCTTCACCAGCTCGCTCGGATGGTACGCCGAGAACTCATAGTCCAGCGAGGCGTAGCCCTTCGTGCGTGCCTTGAGCGTGTCGAAGAAGTTGTAGACAATCTCGTTGAGCGGCATCTCGTAGTGCAGCTC
>JABLYK010000079.1 GCA_018265835.1 Oscillospiraceae bacterium
CACCCCACTTGTTAGATAGTATATCATACTGTCTAACAAATGGGGTGCAATTCAATTACAGGCGGAGGGGGATTTGTCAAATTGTCGGGGCACTGTCGCTCCCGGCATCCTGCGTAAAATTGTTGGCTTTAGCGGTCTCGAAGGTGATGCCGCCCTCTTTGTGGTCGGACTTCGCCATGTTGAGGTAAAAGCTGCACACAACACCATGCGCGCTCCACGGAAGTCCGACCATTGCAGAGAGCCACGGCAGCGAGCCGGTGAATCCCTTGTAGACGCACCACGCGGCCAGCAGCAGACCGCCGACCGTTACCACCCAGAGCAAAGCTCGGATGTCGGCGATCAGGCGTTTGGAGAATTCCATTTTCCGCATCACCGCTCCAGCATCCGCTTGACGATGCAGATCACCTTGATGTCACTCATCCACATGTTGATGTCATCCGGATCATCAGCGGTGCCGCCGTTGATCGTGCCATTGTCCAGCAGCTCACGGATCGTCGGCTGCGCCCATGCCGGCAGCTCATCATACCGCGGGATAAAACGATCCCCCGCCGCGAGGATGCCCGCACGGTCCAGCACCGCCGCCAGCTCCTGGCGCTTAACCGGAGCCTGTGGATTATCCAGCGTGCCGTCTCCGTCGCCGTCGGAAAACAGGCCGGACAAGATCGCGTTTCTGGCATTCTGCGCTGCCCACGTGCTCGCAGACTTTTCCTCCAGTTCCGCGTTGTAACGGCTCATGTACTCTGCAAACTGTTCGTAGCTCATTTCTTCGTCCTCCTCATATTTTGTAATTGCATCAAACGGATAATACCGCCCCGGGCAGGCGGTCGCCATGTAGTCGCTGTGGCGTTTGATCTGCGCCGCCGGGTAGCGGGTGCGCAAATCCGCCACCAGCGCCCGCAGCGCATGGAGCTGCGCGGCGGGCATCTCGGTCTCGACCGCATAGTTGCCCTCGGCGCACACGCCGAGGGTGTGCCCGTTGTGGTTCAGCACATGCGCGCCAACTGCCCACTCCGGGCGGCCACGATGGATCTCGCCGTTTTTGCGCACGTAGTAGTGATACCCGATGCCGCTCCAGCTGTTGCCCTTGTGGATGCGGTCAATATCCTCTGCGCTCGCTGAGACCGCCGCTGCGTGATGCAGCACGATCGCGTCTGTCGCGGCGCGCCGGGACAGACCGCCGCTCCACTTCCAGTTATGTTCGATGATCTGCATTTCAGTCTCCTTCAATCGTCTCTCCGACAACAAGCACAGAGTTGTTGATGTCGTAGACCGCGCTCTCGATCATGGCGTCAAGTTTGCTTTCGTCCACGGTCACGCCGTGCTCATGCAGCCAATCCACCACATAGGCCTTTTTCTCCGCGCCGCGCCCAGAGCCTTTATAGAGCTGCTCAGCAGCGGTGACGGCGATCTTGACCCAAGTGCCGACCTGCGTCTGCTGCTGGGTAGTCGTGCGGGATTTGATGTACGGCACGATGATGGCCGTGATGATCGCGGCGATCAGGGCAAAGACCGCCTCAATAATAGGTGTGATGTTCGTCATAGTGATTCCTCCTTGTTTTTTAGGTCAGGACGTCCCAAGAATTGACCTCCTGATAAATGTGATCGATAAACGAGTTGCCTCCAAGGGCTTTGTACGCCTTGTATTCGAGTGTAAAATTCTCGTATTCGTACTGGCGTATCGTTTCGCTCTCCCTGTGCTTGTAATAAACGTGGAGCATATCCGCTCGCAGCAAGCACTTCTGCCCGTCTTGGACGCTACGCAGCCCCAAGACGCGCTCTCGGATTGGCTTAATGAGCAGTACGACCGCTGCGGTCACTGTCGTGATGCAGCTCGCGTACTGTGCAATGGTGAGTACTAAGTGCATTTCTCGTTTCCTCCCCTCTCGTAAAACTCTTCGCCGGCCTCTGCCTCGCAGATTGGGCACACCATCCGCCCCTCCGGCACCGGCGCGCCGCAGCACACGCAATAGTCAACCAAGTGTTCATCCCCCTCGGGTAATAAAATTTCCCCAAGGGGAAGCCTTGGGGAGTATCCAAAGAAAAAAGAGAGCTGTACCGCAGCTCTCTTTTTATGTTTTGTCCGGCCATTCATCCGCGCCGAGAATGGCCGAGTATTCATGCTCTGCGCCGTCCACCATCTGACGTTCAGCGTCTGACAGGCAGCGCGCCTGTTCCAATTCCATCACGAGATGACGGATGAGTCCCGCTTGTCGTTCGACCAGCGCACAGAGCATTTCGATCATTTGCAGATTTGACATAGCATTCCGCCCCTTCTTCATGCCGCCTTGCCGCCAACGAACAGCCGTGCAAACAGCGCTTCCATCTCATTGACCGTGCGGTAAGCGCAAAAGCGCCGTGCGTGGCTCCGCCACGATTGGAAGCACACTTATGCATCGCTTATGATTGCCGACGGTGTGCCGCTCGTCGTCGTGTCGAGGCAGCTCGGCCACGCCCAGAGCAGCACCACCGCAAACATCTACGCCCATGCAATTGCCTCCGCGCAAGCAAAGGCAATGCAGACGTTCGATCGTTTTAATGATGTTGTCGCTCAGAATGTTGCCAATGCCAAAATCGGACGCAAAAAAGCGTCTGGAGGCTCATGAGCTCCAGCCGCTTTTATCCGTATTTTCCGTATCAATTTGTGGCCTGTGGCACCAAACTGGCACCAAAATCGGAAAATCCATTATCTCAGAAAAATAAAAAGTCCTCAAACTCGTTGGAATTCAAGGACTTTTTGGAGCTAGTGATGTGACTCGAACACACGACCTGCTGATTACGAATCAGCTGCTC
>JABLYK010000080.1 GCA_018265835.1 Oscillospiraceae bacterium
GCAGATGGTGCGCCTGGTACGCGGCGATGAGATCGTCAAGGTCTCTAAGCGCACCGGCAAGGCGCTGACGCTGGCCGACCTCATGGACGAGATCGGCGTGGACGCCTGCCGCTTCTTCTTCAACGCCAAGCCCGATACGCATCTGGAGTTCGATCTGGATCTCGCCGTCCGGCAGGACAGCGAAAACCCGGTGTACTACGTCCAGTATGCGCACGCGCGCATCTGCACGCTGATCGCTGCGCTGGCTGAGGCCGGTCATACCGTGCCGGCAGCGGCGGAGATCGACGCCGCGCTTCTGGAGACCGAGCAGGAGCGCGCACTCCTGAAGCAGATTGCCGTGCTGCCGGAGGAGATCCGCCTTGCCGCACGGGATTACGATCCCAGCCGCATCAACCGCTACGCGATCGAGCTGGCCGCCCGGTTTCACCGGTTCTACAACGCCTGCCGCATCAAGGATGCGGAGCCGGATGTTCTGGCTGCGCGGCTGAAGCTCGCGGATACCACGCGTCAGGTGCTGGAAAACGCCATGGCCATCATCGGTGTGGATGCGCCGGAGAAGATGTAAAAAATGCTTTTCAGCCTACAAACGTGCGCGCCTTTGGCGCGTGCGCTGCAGGAGGACGAAAAAGCGCTTGCACTTTTTGGACAAAGTCAAAAACACGCTCACAGTTCTGTGAGCGTGTTTTTGAAGAGAGAGCAAAGATAAGAAGAGAAAAGATTGGAAAATGGAGTTCCAGCGAGTTAATTATTTAACTAACAACTGTGATTATTTTATAACACACTTTTTCGCGTTTGTAAAGAGGAAATTCTCATTTTTTTTGTTTTTTTCGAGATGCTAGAAAAGAAACGGATACAACGGGGCTCATTTGTGCGGTTTGCACACTCCGGAGCAAACAGATCATGCAAACCAAAAATACCGGACGAGCAGGGCGGCGGTGCAAAAACCAACGAAGTCGGCGCACAGAGCGGCCGGGATGGCCCAGCGGCTTTTGCGGATGCCGCACGCGCCGAGATACACGGCCAGAACATAGAATGTGGTCTCGGTAGAGCCCATCATGACGGCTGCGGTGCGCCCGATGCGGGAATCCGCGCCGTACTGCGTAATCAGATCGGTCGCGGCGGCAAGCGCGCCGCTGCCGCTGATGGGGCGCACCAGCATCAGAATCGTTGTCTCCGGCGGGATGCCCAAACGGTTCAGAACGGGCGAAACCAGCGCTGTGAGCGCGTCGAGCGCCCCGGAGGCGCGTAGCATACTCACACCTGTGAGAAGCGCCACCAACGCCGGAAAAATGCGTGCTACGGTCTTCATACCGTCCGCTGCGCCGTCGGTCAGCGCGGTGAACACATCTGTGCCGGTCAGCACGCCGAACAGCCCGACTGCACTCAGAATCAGCGGGACAGCCAGCAGCAGCGCGGTGCTCATCGCCAAAGCCGGGACAGCAGCTTTCCGGCCAGAAGCCCCGCCGTTACGGAGCAGAGCGAGGTGATCCAGACGGCGGGCAGAATGTCATACGGCACGGCGGCACCGGCGGTCTCGCGCACGGATGCGATCGTGAGGGGCAGCAATTGAATGGATGCGGTGTTGAGCACCACGAGCAGGCAAAGCTCGTCGGTCGCCGTTTTGCCGTGCGCGTCGAGCGCCATGGCCTGCGCTGCGCGGATGCCGGCGGGGGTCGCTGCGTTGCCGAGACCGAGCAGGTTGGCGCTGACGTTCATGGAGAGCGCATCAAGCGTATCCTCCGAACGGGCGGCTTTGGGAAACAGACACCGCAGCACGGGTCGCAGCAGGCGGGACAGGCGCGCTGAAAGTCCGCTGCGCCGCATGACCTCCATCACGCCGGACCACAGGCAGATCATGCCGCCGACACTCAGGCAGAACTCCACGGCCTGCCGGACGCCCTGCGCGGCAGCGCCTCCGACGGCTGCTGCCTGGCCGGTTGCAGCTCCGTAAAGCAGCGAAATACACACCATTCCAACCCAAATGATCGACAGTGCCGTGGCGCATTCCCCCTAAACGCGGTGATTATTCACAGAAAAATACTATGTTCTGGCACTTGAAAATATGCAGAACAGAGAAACATCAAAAAAACATAAAATTTCATGCACAAAATTGTTGACTTTTTGACATAGATTGGTATACTAAGATTGTGTCAAAAAAAGTTGAATGGCGGGAACGCGTGTCGAATTTTGTCGTTTTCGCTGTTGCTTCTAAGGAGGAAACCCTACATGAAATCTACTGGTATTGTCCGTAAAGTTGACGAGCTTGGCCGCATCGTTCTGCCCATCGAGCTGAGAAGAACGCTTGGAATCGAGGAGAAGGACCGCATCGAGATCTTTGTTGACGGTGAGTCTATCATCCTGCGCAAGTATCAGCCGGCGTGCATCTTCTGCGATAACGCAAGAGACATCATCAACTACAAGGGCAAAAACATCTGCCCTGAGTGCATCAAGGCGATGAACGCGAAGCTCTGAGCTGTATCTCAAACGGCGTGCGCGAAAAGGCGGTGGAGGCATCGCCTTTTTCGTGCGTGCAATTGAGATACAGACAGAGGCACAAAAATCCCCTGCCGCCCCAAATTGAAGTGACCCCAAAAAGTTAGACAATAATTAAGAGCAAAAATTGTTCAAGCA